>CAYGFS010000018.1:0-20410 GCA_964349305.1 uncultured Pseudomonadales bacterium | reverse complement strand
ACAGACTACATCCCTGGGCTAAAGCCACAGGGAACTAAGTAAGGAGGGATTAGTAAGGAGTGATACCAACTAATAATCAACCTTAACTTTGCGGTGTTTTTTGTGGTTTGGAAATAGAGTATTTAGATTGGTATATCGGTCTAAACAGCCTTCCCGTGGCATTTTTTATATTTGAGGCCGGAGCCACAGGGGCAGGGATCGTTACGACCCACCTTCGCCAAGGCTTCGGCGGGCGAAGCCGATGTGGGTACTGGTGACGGGTCGGAAGACCCGACCCCTACAACGTCGTCCTTGCGCAGGATAACTTTGGGTGCCGGAGCAGGCTGAGCGACAGGATTGAGACGATAAATCTTTTTGACTACCTCGGTCTCAACTGAGCCAATCAAGCGCTCGAACATGCTGTAGGACTCTTTTTGGTACTCAACCAGCGGATCGCGCTGGGCGTAGCCGCGCAGGCCGATGCCGTCCCGCAGACTCTCCATGTTGTCCAGGTGATCCATCCACTTTTCGTCGAGCGTGGTGAGGTAGATATATTTCTCGATCTCGCGGGCGACGGGCTCGCCGATGGCTTTTTCACGACTAACATAAGTATCTTTAGCAATATCCTGGAGAGACTTAATAATGGTATTGGGATCTTTGGTTTTGCCCAGTTCTTTGACCAATTGCTTTTGGGAGCCGTCGTCAAAAGGAATAATGGTAATAAATTCTTTGACAATCGCGTCCAGTTCTTTGGCGGTCAACCCTTCGGTCAGGCGCGAGTTGACCAAGAGCTCGATTTCTTCGCCAACCAAATCCAGCACGCGGGTGCGGATGTTTTGCGGTGCGGTCTCGGCATCCTCCAGCAGTTTGTTGCGCTGGACATAGATGACCTGGCGGTGTTTGTTCATCACGTCGTCATAGTCCACCACGCGCTTACGCATATCAAAGTAAAATCCCTCGACTTTGACCTGGGCCGACTCCAAGGCTTTAGAAACCATCGAGTGCTCGATGGCCTCGTCCTCGGGGATCTTGAGCATGGTCATAATGTTCGCGATCTTGTCCCCGCCAAAGATGCGCATCAGATCGTCTTCCAGGCTGACGTAAAAACGGGAGGAGCCGGGATCACCCTGGCGACCGGAGCGGCCACGCAATTGATTGTCGATACGGCGGCTATCGTGGCGCTCGGTACCGATCACGTGGAGCCCACCCACCTTCACCACTTTTTCGTGCTCTTTGGCCCATTCTTTGGGATCGCGATCGGCCTTGGCGCCACCTAGGACGATGTCGACACCGCGCCCAGCGATATTGGTGGCGACGGTGATGCCGCCGTACGCGCCGGCATTGCTGATGATTTTGGCTTCTTCGGTGTGGTTTTTGGCGTTTAAGACGTTGTGAGGCAGACCTTTGCGTTTGAGATATTTAGCAATGATTTGGTTGTTGTCGATGCTTTTGGTACCGATCAAGACCGGCTGCCCCTTGGCATGTAACTCTTCGACTTCGCGCACGATAGCGGCATATTTGGCCCGCGTGGTTTTGAAAATATAATCGGAGTGATCCGTGCGGGCCACCGGGCGATGGGTGGGAATCACGGCCACATCGAGATTGTAAATCTTTTTAAATTCCTCCCCTTCTGTGCTGGCCGTACCGGTCATACCGGATAAATGTTCGTACATACGGAAGTAGTTTTGCAGTGAAATGGTGGCGAGTGTGCGTGACTCCTGCTGGACGTTGACACCTTCCTTGGCTTCGATGGCTTGGTGCAAGCCGTCGGAGTAGCGGCGTCCGTACATCATGCGCCCCGTGTGCTCGTCGACGATGATAACCTCGCCGTTTTTGACGACGTAGTCGCGGTCGCGCTCAAAGAGCGTGGCGGCTTTGAGGGCTTGCTCGACGTGGTGGACGGATTCGTAGGATTCTTCGTAGAGATTTTTGACACCCAGGCGCTGCTCGAGACGGCGGATGCCGTAGTCGGTCAGGGTGGCGGTCTTGAGCTTTTCATCCACGTCATAATCGGTGTCTTTGGCGAGCGTCGTGACCATCTTGGCGTACTCGACGTATTTGCTGGTGGGCTGAGAGTCGGGCGCGGAGATGATGAGGGGGGTACGGGCCTCGTCGATCAGGATCGAGTCCACCTCGTCGACGATGGCGTAGTAGTGACCGCGCTGGACCTTGTCGCTCAACTTGTGCACCATGTTGTCGCGGAGATAATCAAAACCAAACTCGTTGTTGGTACCGTAGGTGACATCCGCAACATACGATTCTTGTCTGGGTACGCGGCGGAAATGCTTGAGCCGGTCGTCTTCTTCCCCCTGCTCCTCATGTGTCAGATCCAGTATTCCACCAGGCTGGTCGCCCATACCCGAGTAGATGACGCCGACGGAGAGACCAAGTAGGAGATGGGCACGGCCATACCAGCCGGCGTCACGGCGGGCCAGATAATCGTTGACCGTAACGACGTGGACACCGTGGCCAGCAAGCGCGCGGATATAACTGGCGAGGGTGGCGGAGAGCGTCTTACCCTCGCCCGTCTTTTGCTCCGCGATGCGACCATGATAGAGGGAGAGAGCGGCCAGGAGCTGAACGTCGTAGGCGCGCTCACCAGTGACGCGGCGGATGGAGTCGCGGATCGTGGCGAGGGCTTCGGGTAAAATATCGTCGAGAGTTTCGCCAGTTTGCAGTCTTTTTTTAAACTCGGCAGTTTTGCCAGGCAATTCTTTGTCTTTGAGTTTTTTAATGCTATCTTCCAAAGCGTTAACCTGGGCGACAATGGGAGCAAAGGTGTCTAGCTGTCTGGCGTTGCTGTCAAAGAGTTTGGTAAAGAAATTTAGCATGGCAACAATTGTAGCACGCTTACAGACCTAGGAATTTGGCTAAATCTGCGCTGGCTTGGTCATAGTTGCTCGAGTCGTAGAGGAATGTTTGCCAGCCAAGGTCTCGCGCAGGAGCCAGGTTTTTTTCGCGGTTGTCGATAAAGAGAATTTCTTGCGGGGGTACGCCGGCCTTTTGCTGTGCGAGCTGATAAATCTCTGGCATAGGTTTACGGATTTTTTCGATTGTACTGAGGATAATTGGATTCCAGTTAAATGGTGGGAGAAGCCTTCGGTTTACTAGCTCAGGGAACATATCTGGCCACTGATCGCTGAGTATTCCGATCCGATACTTTTGTTGACACGCCTCTATAATCGGCCAAATTGGCGGATTGGTGTCAAAGTTATCAATTACTTCTTTTTGAAGCGAGTAGTTTGCAGGAATGGTAATGTCAAAATGTTCGCTGTAGAATGGGAGCAACTCGTCGACATGCATGTTGCCAACACAAATATCGTTGTCGTGCGCACGGTAAATATCTTCCACCTCCTCCTTGTCGAAATGGTCCAGACCTAATTTCGCTAAGATTTGCTCCCACTTGTCCGTATCAGAAAGATCTTTGAGAACGACTCCGCCGACGTCAAAATAGACAAAAGAGATTTTGGTCATGGAGGAATTGTACCATTGCAAATTTGATATATTTATACTATGTCAAAAATGTTGCTGATATTTTACATGGATAAACGAGGCTACGATCCAGTAAGAAATTTTCTTGACCAGTTGTCCAAGCCAGCAAGAGATAAGGCTCTGCGTGCAATCACCCCACTCGCTGAGTTTGGACTAGGGACACATCTGCTTAACACCAAAAAGCTAAAAGGAACGCCACTCTGGGAGGTAAGAGTCCTAGGGAAAGATAGTGTTCGGATTCTTTATGCTATTGCTATAGCTAATCAAGTACTTATATTGCATGGATTCATAAAGAAATCACAAAAGACTCAATCGCGAGAGATCAATTTAGCATTAAAGCGACTGAGTGATTGGACTAGCCGACATTGACAGTGATACTATATATGATATCATCATAATTATGAAGAAAAATAGACTAGGCACCACATTTGAAGAATACCTAGAGGAACAACTGAAGGATCCCGAATTTAAGAAAATTTGGGAAGCTGGGGAAGCTGATTATCAGATTGCCAGACAAATGATTAAGGCACGACTTGAAAAGAAAATGAGTCAGAGGGCTCTAGCTAAAAAAGCTAAAACTACCCAGGCAAGGATCTGCGAGCTCGAGGGTCAAAACGCAAATCCAAGTCTCGCTACCCTAAAGCGCATTAGTGGGGCTCTAGGGATCAAATTCCAGCTGTCAATCTAAATTATTCCAAGCATTTTGGTAGTTTAACTGATCCATCGGCCTGCTGGAAGTTTTCCCACAACGCGATCAGGGTGCGGGTGCTGGCGAGCGCCGTATTGTTGAGCATGTGAACATATTTCAGTGACCCATCTGCAGCCTGGTAGCGGATGCCGGCGCGGCGACTTTGGAAATCGGTATCTATCGAGTCGGAGGCAACCTCGCCGTAACCATTGCGGCCAGGCATCCACGCCTCAATGTCGTACTTTTTGGCTTGGGGCTCGCCCATGTCACCGGTACACATCAGTAGCACGCGATAGGGAATACCAAAATCTTGCAGGAGCTCTTCGGTGAATCCCAGCATTTTTTCGTGCCACACTTTACTCTCTTCGATGTCGGCTTTGCAGAGCACCACTTGCTCAATTTTCCAGAATTCGTGGACCCGGTAAAAACCTTTGGTGTCTTTGCCATAGGAGCCGATCTCACGGCGATAGCACGGAGAGAAGCCGACCATTTTGATGGGGAGATCCTTTTCGCGCAGGGTCTCACCAGCATAGTAATTGACGAGCGGGACTTCGGCCGTTCCCGCCAAGAAATAATCATTCTTGGGATCGGTCTCATCCTCGGATAGTTTGTAAGTTTCTTTTTCTCCCCAGGGGAAATGGCCAGCGTTGATAAATGCCTGGCGGGTGTCAACAATTGGAGTAATCATGGGGGTATAGCCCTTGCTGACAAATTTGTTCAGGGCATATTGCATGAGCTTCACTTGGAGAAGGGCAGCTTCACCTTTGAGGAAGTAACCGCGATAGCCCGCCACTTTACTACCCCGCTCCAAGTCGAGCCAACCATTCTTTTCGGCGATACCTACATGATCTAAGACGGGAAAATCGAACTGGGGTTTGGTACCCCACTCGCGCACCACCACGTTGTCTTTCTCATCTTTGCCCACCGGCACCTCGTCCAGAGGAACGTTGGGGATCTGGAGCATGAGGTCAGCAAAGGCAGATTCTAGTTGCTTGAGCTCGGGCTCGACGGTTTCGAGCTGGAGCTTGAGCTCTTTGCTTTTGGTGATTAGTGCGTCGGTGCGGGCAGTTTTGAGCTGGTCGTTGAGTTTGTTGCGCTGTGCCCTGATGATTTCAGTTTGGCCAATGAGCGCTCTGCGCTTGGTGTCAACATCCAAGAGATTGTTGACTACATCGGGATTATAATTTTTATTCTTGATGCCTGTTTTGACTTTGTCCGCATTATCGCGGATGTATTGGATGTCTAACATAGATTTATATTATCTCATGCTTGGCAATCAGTTGGAAAGCTTCTTCTACTATGCTCTGAGTCGCTGGGAGATTGTCGAGCTTTTTGGCTTCCTCTAGTGTGAACCACCCAAAGGCAGCCGTCTCCCAGTCGGGATCCTGAGAGAGGTCGGGAGTTTGGTCACCGATATCCACGAGATAGGTAATGAGAATGACGTGGGTATCCATTTTTTCATCGGATTCGTCGGCGTACCAAATGCTTGTTTTGACAATAGGGTACGGGTGAATAATTTTGGCTTTGACGTGCAGCTCCTCCCACATCTCGCGCAAAACCGCTGCTTCCATTTCTTCCCCAAAGTCGACTCCCCCACCAGCCAGCTGCCATTTGTGGTGCCAGAGAGGATAGTCCGGCGCGTGACGCTGGGTGAGTAAGACTTTTTTACGATCCGCTGATACTGGGAGTCCGAGGGCAGCGACAATAATCTTTTGCCTTTTCATAGACCGAGATCCGCGGCTATCCCCTGCATAGCCTTGAGGACAGTGGGGACGTGCTCTTCCCAGAGATCGACACCAAGCTCGCGGGCGCCCTGCTCCACTTCTTCGCGGTTCACGCCGGCGGCAAAGCCTTTGTCTTTCCATTTCTTTTTGATACTTTTGACTTCGACGTCAGCAATTTTTTTGCTGGGGCGGACTAACGCGGTAGTAGTGATCAGACCAGTAAGTTCGTCGCAGGCAAAGAGCGCCTTTTCCATGAGAGAGTCGCGCGAGACGCCGGTGCGGGGAGCGTGGGACTGGATCGCGCGGATAATCTCTTCACTCACTCCCCGCTCGCGCAGGATGAGTGAACCTTTCAGGGGGTGACCGTCAAGATCGGGGTGGATCTCCCAGTCAAAGTCGTGGAGGAGACCCGTCACGCGATACTTTTCTTCGTCTTCACCGTGCTTTTTTGCATAAGCAGCCATCGCGGCTTCGACGGCCAGCATGTGCCGCACGAGGTTTTCGTTTTTGACAAATTCACGAACGATTTTGAGTGCATCATCACGGTTCATAAATGATTTGAGTTTTTAGTTAAAAAATATCGGAATGCATACTTTCGTCCGAGTTCGCCGTCTGCGGTTAACTTGTGGTTACTGGAGGGCAATATGACACATTCAGAATTAGCTAGTGCCTTATTTAATTCCCACATTTGGTCAAGAGTACATAGTAAATCATAACGACCATGGACAATTACTGTTGGAATATTTTTGATGTTGCTGATATTCTGGAGCAGCTGGTTTTCAGCTAAGAAGGAGTGATTAGCTTCGTAGTGTAAGAAAATCTTGACAGCGTTTATATTTTCGATTTTTACGTCTTCAGGATTTGTAAAAGTCAAATCAGACTGAGAGTTCATCAGATTGCCCTCCCAGTTCATCACTCCCGCCACTATTTCATTTACTATTTCATTTGAGCTATTCATTATTTTTTTGAGCAAAATTTTAGCTGCATTGGCGGGATTAGCTTCAAATTTTTTCAAAAATATTATTCTATTCTCCCATAGATCAGTAAAAATCTTGTCGATACCGCCAGATTTCGTAAATGACCAATCGACGTCTTGGTTGCGACCTAGGAAAATACTGCTAAGCAGTAATCCTTTAACTTTGCCTGGATGTGACTCTGCATACGTAAGTGCAAGCGTCGAACCCCAACTACCACCAGCTACAAACCAGCTTTTAATATTAAGTAATTCCCTGAGCCTCTCCATGTCCGCGATCAAATCGATCGTTGTATTATTTTCAGTTTTTCCTTGAGGTAAACTCTGTCCACACCCGCGCTGATCGAAGACAATGACATGAAATTTGGTTAAATCGTATATATTTGTGCGCTTGATACGTGAGCTCGACCCTGGACCTCCATGACAAACTACAATGGCTTCACCCTTTTGATTTCCAAGCTCGGCATAATAGATTTTATGTCCGCTTTCCTCTAGCAAGTATCCTTCGTTAAAAGGCGTGGGATTATAGTCCATAGATCCTTTTGGTGAGGAGAGAAACATGACGCTTCATCTGGGGGAAGAGCGTGCCTTCGCGGGCGGTCACGTTTTCCAGGAACCAGAAGAGGCGCTCGGAAACTCCGAGCCCGCTGGCCGGGGGCATACCGTATTCGAGCATTTCCACGTAGTCGATATCGAGCATCTGGGCTTCGTCATCCCCGGCGTCGCGTGCAGATTGCTGTTCCATAAAGCGCGCCAGTTGATCTTGCGGATCGTTTAACTCGCTATATCCATTGCAGAGCTCAGAGCCGGCCAGAATGATTTGGAAACGCTCGGTGATCGCCTCATTGTCTGCGTACGACTTGGCGAGCGGTGAGATAAACTTGGGGACATTGATGAGGAAAGCGGGGCCAGCCACGTCCTGGCGGATAATCTTCCAGAGATTGTCGACCAGCCTAGCTTTGCCGACTTTGCCGTCGAGCCGCACACCATGCTTCATGAGTACCTGCGCCATTTTGGCCTCAGAGTCACGGAAAATATCGACGCCGAGTTTATTTAAAATAACGGTAGTGTAGTCGATTTCTTCCCAATCGCTGGCTAAATCGAAGATATGTTGCCCACGGGTAAATTTCGTAGTGCCATAAACATCACGGGCGAGGCGGCGGAAGAGATCGCGGGTCAAGGTCATATTCTGCCGGAAATCCGCGTAGGCCCAGTACCACTCGAGCTGGTAATATTCTTGCAAATGCTCGTCGTCGATGCCTTCGTTGCGAAAGTTGGGAGCGAGGGTATAAACCTTTTCAAACCCCCCACCCAATAAGCGTTTCTGATAGAGCTCCGTGGAGATGCGCATGTAAAAAGTCTCATCCAGGGCGTTGTGATGGGTCTCAAACGGCTTGGCGTCAGCGCCGCCGGTCACGTGTTCGAGTACTGGAGTCTCTACCTCGAGAAAATCGTTTTCTGCCATAAAGAGCCGCGCAACCGACCAGAACTTGCTCTTGCGGATAAAGAGTGCGCGGTGATCTGGATTCATGGCCAGGTCTAGGTAGCGGCGGCGGAAAATAGTGTCTGCATCTTTGAGCCCCTCCCAGCTGTCGGGGAGCGGACGGATGGATTTGGTCAGGAGTCTAAACTCTTGCACGTCGAGCGAGATGGCGCCGGTTTTGCTTTTGCAAACCAGGCCACGCGCTTCGACAAAATCGCCCACGTCGATGAGCGAAAGCTCGGAAAATCCTAGTGTCCCCTTTTTCTGGTCAAGCGACTGGAGATTGCTGGCACGCAGGAGCAGCTGGATTTTGCCGGATTGATCTTCGAGATCGCCAAAGGCGAGCTTGCCGTGCTCGCGGAGCGCGCGGAGGCGACCAGTGAGGGAAACGGTTTTACCGTCATACTTTTCAAAATCTGCGACAATCACTCCATTGCTCACTTCTTTGTGGGACTGGGCGGGATAAGGCGAGATGCCTAGCGCCACCAGTTTCTTTAGCTTGCTAATCCGCTCGTTTCTGATTTCTTCTAGACGGGATGACATGCGTTGATTATACGCGAAATTTAGTGGATTTTTTTGATTTGGTAGACGACTTTGCCAGCAGGTGCTTCAAACTCCACCGCATCGCCCTTTTTCTTTCCCACCAGTGCTTGACCCAGAGGTGAAGTGTGGGAGATTTTTTTCTTCATGGGATCAGCTTCCCACTCGCCCACTATTTCATAAACGTGTTCTTTGTTTTTGACGGTCACTGTCACTTTGCAGCCAATGTCTACGACGCCATTTTTTACTTTGGTGTCAACTACTTCTGCCCTTTGCACAATACCCTCCAACTCTTCGATGCGGCCCTCGATAAAGGCCAACTCTTCTTTGGCGGCGTGATACTCGGCGTTTTCTGAGAGATCGCCAAAATCCCGGGCTCGAGCCACGCGCTCGATCGCCGCGGTTAATTTCTGGTCTTTTAGCTGCGTCAATTCCGCCTTGATTTCGGTCAAGCCGTCAGTCGTGAATTGGATTTTGTCGCTTCCTGGATTGGTGGTCATTTGAGCATGATAGCAAACCCTGAGGGAGAGTCAATATACCTATAGTACGCACCAGGCAGATCTAGACATAAGGAAACTATATTTGATATAGTGAGTAGTATATGGAGGGTTGAATATGCTAAATCTGAATTCGGTGATGCTTGGTTCCAGTGATCCTAAAGCGCTCTCAGAATTTTATGGTAGTGTCTTGGGCAAAAAACCAGACATGGAAGAAAGTGGCTGGTATGGGTACACAGCAGGAGGCTGTTTTCTATCTATAGGGACGCACGACAAAGTAAAAGGTAAAGCAACCAATCCAGAGCGCATCATCCTAAATTTTGAGACCAAAGAAGTAAAAGAAGAATTTGCCAGGATCGAAAAACTGGGAGCCACCGTCATTGCCGAACCTTATCAAATTAGCGGTGCCTGGATCGCAACACTGGCCGATCCCGATGGTAACTATTTCCAGCTGATGACCCCGTGGGAAGGCTAGTCTGACACTAATCTGTGGGTAACAACCAAAGTGAGGAGACTTTCTGTATAATGCTGGTTATATGAGCAATCTTTTCATGAATGGGTATTATCGTGGCTACGTCAAAAAAGAAGATGCTAAGCGGATTTTAGTCTCCAGACAGGTTTATCCGTCGATTATTATCGGGGGGATCATGATTGTATTTGGCGTGATGCAGTTATTCGTCCAGCCCAGAATAAATGAACTGGCAAAAGATTTTGGAGCCGAGCTACCCTTATATAATAGTCCGTATATTGGAATTGTTTTGTTGATTTTGGCTGCTTTCCTTATTTTCCCGGACAAGCAAAAGGATAAAAGCGAATTGGACAAGAAGTTGGTAAAATACAAGCCCGGTGAGATGATTCTGATTGGTGATCTGATGGATATGAAACACGAATGGAAAGTGATGCTGGTAGTAGCTTTATTTACAGGTTATATTATTTTGACAAATGTGTTGCCGATCTACAATCTCACGGCGGCTTTTTAAAATAAACACTGTTATCAATCACCTGATATACTTTGGGTGTGAGTGATTTACGCATTGAAACAATTGATGGTGATCCCGAGCCAGAAGACATGGAAGTGTTGGTGGCGGGCATGCTTGCATATCACAGTGATAAAGGGCATCCGAGAAAAGTGGACAAAGTCTCAATTACAATAAAGAGTGAAGACGGAAAACTGGTAGGGTGCGCGATGGTGGCTTTTTTGTATAACGGGATGGAGATCAATTCCCTGTGGGTGGACGAGTCCATGCGAGGACACGGGTTAGGCCAAAAACTGATGGAACTGGCAGAAGCTGAAGGGAAAAAGAGAGGTGCGGAGTTTGCCTACACTAATACTTTTACCTGGCAGGCACCAGGATTTTACGAAAAACTGGGGTACAAACGATACGGCAAGCTCGAAGATTTCCCCGCTGGCAACCAACTCAGTTACTACCGAAAAGATTTA
Source organism: uncultured Pseudomonadales bacterium (assembly GCA_964349305.1). GTDB lineage: Bacteria > Patescibacteriota > Microgenomatia > UBA1400 > UBA12108 > CAJAUT01. The sequence continues at coordinate 9,593 of CAYGFS010000018.1, read as the reverse complement.
ATCTAGGAATAATTTTTATTCCGTTGAATCGATTCAACGGAATGTTTTACCAATCGATCTCCTCTTCGCCGAACAAGCTCAAATAATTGTTGCACTGGGAAAAAGGCTGCGAGTCAAAGAAACCGCTAAAGGCGGAAAAGGGTGAGGGATGGGCGGACTTGATCACGAGATGTTTGGAGTCATCGATGACTGTCCCCTTCTTTTGCGCGTAGGCGCCCCACAAAATAAAAACTAGATGCTCTTTTTGATTAGACAAGGTTTTAATGACGGCATCGGTAAACTCTTCCCAGCCCTTTTTTTGATGTGAGCCGGGGCTTTTCTCGCTGACCGTGAGGGTAGCATTGAGGAGGAGTACCCCTTGCCTAGCCCACTCTTCGAGATCGCCATCCTGATACTTGGCTGGGTGGCCTAGATCGGTTTTAATCTCCTTGTAGATATTTTGGACAGAAGGCGGGAGTCTGATCCCGCGATTGACGGCAAAACAGAGCCCGTTGGCCTGGCCTCTCCCGTGGTAGGGATCTTGGCCCAGGATCACTACTTTGACTTGATCAAACGGCGTGAGCTCAAAGGCGCGAAAAATAAATTTGGGGGGCGGATACACGGTCGAAGTGAGATACTCCTCTTTGACAAACTGGGTGAGATTCTCAAAATATTCTTTATCAAATTCCCCTTTTAACACTTTTTTCCAGCTGGGTTCAATTTTGACTTCCATGCACCTGATTATACTCTGTGACTTGGAGCACAAATGACCACTCATTAGTGTATAAATGCTTCATGACTGGAAAATTGCGAATCTCGATCTCTGCAACCGAAGCGTTTTTGTCTGATAGATACGGACAACAGAACTACCGGATAAAGCAACTGGGTGAGGGGGTGTGGTCGTATGCATATTTGTTTGAGCATGAGGGCGTAAATAAAGTAATTCGCTGGGGAGATATACCCGACAACTTTGAACGAGATGCATTTGCCGCTAAATATAGTAATCCTGATTTACCCATCCCCAAAATATTTGAAATAGGCCAGTCGAACGGGAAATTTTATGCCATTTCAGCGTTTGCGGCTGGGTCATTTCTCGAGCAGTTACCGTCAGAAGAAATCCTGGACGCGATTCCATCTCTACTCAAAATGATGAGGTCTTTGAGGGCAATCGATATATCCTCCGCCACAAAAGGATACGGCTTTTTTGACCAACAGGGGAATGGCAGTCATAAATCCTGGAGCCAATTTTTACTTGACGATAAAAATGAATCGAAAGGGAGTCTCATCCATGGATGGAAAGAAATACTACAAGCGTCGAAGATGGGTACGACAGCATATGATAAGTTGTGGAATCAGTTCCGTTCCTTGATTGAGTTTTGCCCGGAGGACAAGCGACTCGTTCACTCCGATACCGTCAATCGCAATGTACTGGTAAATGACGGGAAGATTACGGCAGTGCTGGACTGGGGCTCGGCTTTCCTGGGTGACCCGCTTTACGATATTGCGTGGATTAAGTTTTGCGAACCGTGGTCACCCCATTTTAAATCTGTACATGTGGTGGAAACTATCCTAGATGACTACCGTAGTGACCCAAACGTAAACAATGAGCATGTCGATGAGCGACTCCAGTGCTATATGCTCAATATCGCCGCGGGGTCTATTGCGTCCAATGCGTTTCGCCGGGACTGGAAGGTCGCGCAGGATATTGTGGAGTATACAGCTAAACTGTTTTCTTAGTGCTTGTACAACTTGTAATAGATAATTGGTATTAACACTAATAAGATCTGAACAACTAAAAGTGACTTGGCAACACCAAACTTGTCTGCCGCCATACCGACAAAGATGGCGGAAATGGAGTAAATGATATTACCGACGAAAGAATTAATCGAACTCATGGTCGCCCTTTGTTCATTGGTAAACTCATTTTGTAGAATTGTGCTTTTAGAGACGACACTGGGACCATATGACACAGAAGCGGTCGCAATAATAAATGGAGAAGCAACTGTCGGGAATAAAAAGGCAAGCAGAGTTAAGCTCCTACTATATACTTCTGTGTAGAACAAAACCTTCATAGCGGCAAACTTGTTTATCAGCTTACTACTTAGTCGAAAACTAACAAAGCTTGTCAAGAAATTTATCGACATTACCATGCTTGTCGCCCAGGTGGGAAGAAACAAGTTGTAAAAGGCAGATTGGAAATTCCATGTCACTCCACCAACGTAGCCAATAATGTCAGTGATACTCAGTAACCTAACTTTTATATTGTGCTTGTATACAAGCCACGAACTTTTTAAGTGATGGATGGCACTTTCAATCGTTTTCTTTTTGACTTTAGGATCGACAAAGCCAAAACTAATTATCAAAGCTAAAAATCTGGGCAAGAGTGAGATGGTAAAGAGCAATGAAAGTGATTTGGCAGCCAATAGGCTGCCCACAAATACTCCAACAAACCCAGATAGTTCCAGCCAGGAATTCATTTTCCCGTACTCGTGGTGGTAATCTTCTTTTTTATTGGCTTCCTGCAAAGTCTCAAATAGTAATGCATCGTTGTTGCCGCTAAAGGCAGCAAAATTGATGCCTTCAAAGATGGCTCCAATTACCAATATCCAATAATTTTGACCAATGGCATAAAAGATGACCGATAATAGACTAGCTATTGCCCCAGCGCGAAGACAATTGCTGCGACCATATTTGTCTGAGTAATATCCAAGGGGTATTTCGAAAAGTCCCTGAGTGATTTGAGTCACGGAGAAGATACTCAGCGCCAAAGTATAGGAGTGAGTGATTTGATAAAAGTAGATTACTGCCAATACTGAATATAGTCTGAAGTTGTAGCAGACATAAAAGAGCGACAGTAATTTGATATTGCTAATATTTTGTAATTTTTTGAACATAAGTTTCCTAATAATGTAACTAATTAATGAGATACTAAAAAACCAGTCGATGGACTGGTGATAGTAGCATTAAGAAAATTTCTAGAAAGGAAAAATTGGTACGCCAAACACCAGCCGATTGGTTATCGGTTTTGACCGCTGATGTTTACGATAGATGTCATGCCAGTATTATAGCATAGTGTATAAATATCTCATGATCAGAAACATGAAGATTACAGCCTCGGCGACTGAGGAAATTATGTGAATTTGATCTACTTGTGACCCCATTGGGATTTCAGTAACTCACTCACTCCGCTCGTGAGATTACACTAGGCAGGAGCTACGCTAAAAAAAATAGTTTCTATTACTTCAAAATTCTTCCCATTAAAATTAACGTCAAACCGACACAAGCAACGCCTACTGCGGCAAGCTTCTGCTTCATATCCTCCTTTTCGCCTAAAACATAAATTCCAAATAACACTATTAAGGCAACGCTCATCCCACTGACATAATTCGTGACTGCCAACGAACCATATAAAAGCGCATATGTATATCCATACGCACTAAGCGCCCTAGTAACTAGCAGTGCGTAGATTTTTTTATCATGTATATGTTCAATTTGCCGAAAAACATTTATACGTTTATATAAAACTAATAGCCACATAAGAACAGTGCCTATAAGAGCAAATGTAAAGAAGTAACTCTGGAAATCTAATCTTTGCAGGTTATATTTTTCTAAAACTGCGTGGACGCTAAACCACATCATTGCGAATAACCCAATAAGTATTGATTTACTTCGCCATCGCTTGTTCTGGTGTAGATTTAGCATAAGAATACTGATTAGAATTATCAACCCTCCAAGCATTTGAAGGGGCGTAGGTAACTCACCTAAAATGATAAAACCCAGAATCGTAGTCATCAATAAACGGAGGTTGTATAGAATAGTAAACAATGAGGCTTCTAGATGAGATAAAGCCCAAACATTGGTAATCATTAAACCAGCTAGCATGAAACCACCCAAAATCAGGAAAAACCACTCTTTTGATGTGTGGCTAAAAGATACATCACCAAAAATAAGAAACAGGATTGATGGCAGGAATACAGCAGTCTGCATAAGTGCAGCCATAAGCGTTTTATTTAAATTACCCAATACGCTTTTTCGGAGCAACAAGGTGTATCCCACAATACCCACAAGATGAGCGCTTATCAATAATAGCCAAACCATATGATTTAATTATAACTTAGATAAAATCATTTAACTGGTGACCCAAACTAGTTGGGATTGGAACCAAATTATAACAGACCTGGTAGGCTTGTTTGACACATTCTTCCCTGAGACTAAAGCACTCGGCTACACTTACTCCGTATAGGAAATTGAACCTAAATTAGGATAATCATATCCATCGGGCCACCACAGTTTAAACAAGGCATAACAGCTTTCGACAATTGCGCACCTGCGGGAAGGTTTGTTGATATATTCGCCAGTGTAAAGCCACATTTAGGGCAGAGGATATATTTTCCGTTTAATGAGGTCGTCGGTTGTATAAAGTCTTTGATAATATAATCATCCATACCCGTATGTCCTTGAAGGCCGAAAATCTCGTTTTTCCCAAGTAAACCATTCCAGATGTTCTGCTTACCTACAAAACTAAATTTGGGCTGAATGAAGGTAGTTTTCCCTATGTAGTTAATAGGAGTTTTAGAAATCATATAACCATCAATGTTTGGTAAATCGTTATTGTATTGATCTAGATTATCAGATACGTGCTTAGATAGTTTATCTACCCATTCTGAATAGCCACGCTCCAAATCCAGATAAACGACTAGTTTTTTACCATCTGTATTCTTCGAATCTGCATTATATAAGTCGTCATAGACAGCGCTCGGTATTTTGTCGGGATTTATACTCTTATTAAGCCAAATGGCATTTTCAAATTGAGGATCAGACGCAATAAAACCATCTTCTGTTCTTGAAAAGATAGCAAAATCGTTGAAATGACCATTGTCTCTCAACGTCGTAAGCAAACTAATATTCGATGAGAGTCTCCCAACCGTTAGTCTATATGACTTGTGATATTCATGCTTCCGACCATGCAAGATATCATCTATCGACTTAAAGACGTGTTCCTTAATCTCATGCAACTTTGAATCGCTAGTCAAGTCAACGCCAATTTGATAGTCATGCATGTTAAGGGAATGTAAAGTTTCTGAAGTCTTCTCTGCAAGTTCTCCGAAGAACTTGTATCTATCACCGTCTGATATTGTTTGATTGCGCTGTTTACTCTCGATGTAAAACTCATCATCTTTTTTTACGAAAATATCAGGCTTTCTCATTTTGTTGCTGCTTGCGACTAGTTCAACTTTATAGCCAAGGAGTTTATAGCCAGACGCGATCAGGAGATTAAATCTGTGTGCCTCAAAATGATATGGGTCCAGCAAGTCTGTTTTGATTTTATTCCCTCGATCCTTTATTTCTTGCTCAAGTAATCCAATGTCGCGACCTAAATGTGTAAGAATGTAGTCTGAGGACCCTAGGCGAGGAATCCGACTAAAATCTAATTTCGATTTGTAATCTTTCTGGTAGCGAAAAAATTCAATATAAAGTGGGTGAAGAGCCAACTCTAACTCAATGATATCTGCCTTAAATGAGTTCTTTGGAAATATGTCCCTCGCTTCGCAAAATTCTTTCCAACCAGTAACAAACCAATCTTCTCCAAAGTAATCAAGCAATCGTTGGTGATATTTATTCATACTAGTACATTTCCTGGCTCATTCCAACTGAATATGACCCACCATTAGTGAAGTCAATATTGATGTCAGAATGCTCATTGTCGGCCCAAAGAATAATTTCTCTAATCTCTGGTATGGGGTTATTAATCGGCTGTTGAGACAAAACCTTGGTAAGAGATTTAGAAAATGCTGACCAGTTAGTATCCTCGAAAAATTTCAAACCCATGCTTTCCGCAGTAAATAGCATCTCCATCTCATTTTTTAACTCAGGCATTCGTAAGAAATCGAGCACGGAGTCATAATCCTGCTCGCTAGGTTGAGTTTTCCCCTCAAGCGCTTCTTTGATGCGACTTGCCATATCTATGATCGCTTCAAACCGTCTATCCTTACTTGTGTGGACAGTCCAGTCCGAAAAAAACTCAATCAATCTGAACCTATCCCGATCTGATCTGTGGGTGATTAGCTTTCTAAGCTCTACCATAAGGTAAACAGCATGGGGCTCATTGTCTATTGGTAAATTATGACTAAAGAAGCTATCAAGCTTTTCTACAATCTCCTCTCGAGCCATATAGAATTATCCCCCTTTAAGTTTAATTATACTTCAGGATAAGTAGTCGTTAGGGAAAGGGGTAAAATTACCTTGGACCTAATCACTACTTAACACTCAAGTTAAACTCTAACATCTACTCTTATGTTCGGTCGCAAGATCTCTAGATGTGATCTAAATCTATTGACTACTTCACTATATAGGCTAGTTTCCCTTGGTGCCCGAACTTCGACAACCATCGAGTATGGAATTGGATTTGCGTACTTAGTACTGTTCCCGCCATCCCTAGGAATATAGTGGACGTTGAACTCCGGATTTAATAGGTTATTTCCATACTTAGATAAAGATGCAGATCGTACGGTTTCCCATTTATGAGCATCCTTGCGTCTTTCACTGTCATCCAAACTCCCATGAAGTATTGACGATTTGAAGAATGATTCAGAATCAGCATAAATTTGTTTAGGCTTAGATCTACGCTCGCTGTGGGGCCGGAAAACAACTTCCAAGCCACTTCTAGTATAGTTAACCGGATCTTGAGGATCTACTAATGTAGTGAAGCATAGCGTTGCCTTAATTGTAACTTTCCCTGTTATTGCTCTATCTGGCAATGGAATCGGTACCTTCAACCATTCACTAGGGTTAAGTTTTCCCTGGTATAGAACCCTAATACAATCGTCACCACACGTCACAATATCGTTTATATCATCGGGAATTTTCCCCCAACCCACTTCCACTTGGTCGTAACCACTGTCAATTGCTGAATGTATTAGTAATGAGCGTATTCCTAATGTGGTAAGGTTCGTACCAAATTTATTTCTTATTGCAACGGCCTTTCTAAGTGCAAGTGGCGCAGCAAAGCTTGTACCTAATTCTTGGACACACTTCCCAGAATTGTCTGATTTATAAAACGTAAACATGTTGTCTGGGGTGGAGCCGCCGAATTCGACGATGTCAGGCTTAATGTATCCAGATAGACGACCCGGTCCCATACAACTATATTCCGCTCTTTGCCATGATAATCCCTGCTTGTCTGCCGATCCAATAGATAAACCATTTACACAGTCTGCCGGAGACTGAACTCGCGATAATCCAGCATCCCTATCTGATAAACCAGCGTTACCCGACGCAAAAGTTGCCAGCGTGTCTGCGGAAGCAAGATAGTCATCTAGTACTGATGTCCAAGGGTCGATAACCCCATCAGCAACAGGTAGTTCAGGTCCAATGCTAAAGTTCATAAATTGGTAATTAGTGGTAGAGAGAATGTCCTTAATACGATTTAAGACCTTAATCAAGTTCTCATCTTCATCACAGTCATCCCGATCGTCAATGACTCTATATAAATCGACGTGTGATTGTGGTTGAGAAAGGTCGATATCCTTTTCTATATTGCCAAAAAGGTAGGCAGAAGAAACCATGTGCCCATGATTCTCTCCGTCTTCTGAGGCAGCTGTCAAATTGCTGGCTTCTCTTAGATTCACCCATCTTTTTAGGTCGCTACTAGGGGTAAACCCACCATCGAAAATTGCAACTCTCAAATTTGGATCAACTGGGTCCAAGTTAGGTAACTTGGCCGCCATATCTAGATTAACAGTCCTATACGGATTAGTGCTTCTGAGTCGAGGCATTTGTCTTAACTGGCGGACAAATGAATACAGGGCTATGTTTTCTACTAGATCTTTATCTGCTTTTAATGCTAGAAAACACAATCCTTGGCTAAAAAGTGTGTCTGAAATTACTAGACTATCATCTAATGATCTTAAGTATTCTTGAAATCCACGTAATATACTACCCTGCTTATTTGGTGTTGATTGTAATGCTATTTCCAGCAGAGGTTTTTGGATTGATTTATCTAATTCAATGATCTTTTCGGCAACAGGGAAAATTTTTATTTGCTCGATTTTTGTTAAATCTTCGGCAGCTCCAGCATTTTGAGATAACTGCCTAAGCATACTCGGAATTTTTTCGATTTGGCTACGTTTTCCGGATACAAATATTTCTGTTGAAAAGACTTCATGTGGCGCAGTCTTCCTAACCCATTTGTCTGGCAAAATAGTAACACCCTTGCTTCCTACCTGTTGTAACTCAAGTACTTCAAAGAGTTTCTGGGGATAAAAAGACTTAGCGGTATAGCTTGGATGCAACACGACAGAAAATACAGTTTCCCCATCTGGACATGCTGTTGTAGGGATTTTTGCAATCTCTGAAACTGTTTGACTAAACTGCGGCGTTAGTCGGGAGACTGATTCGCTAAATGTATACGGTATATTCGCCTCCATCCCATGAGGAGGTGGGTCCATTGGGACTGTAAGTCTCTCACCAAAACCGAGTAAAAAGTTTTGTGCCATATTTATTGGAATTTCCTACGTAGAGTTTCGCGACTATATCCAGTTATCTCACTTGTTTTACGTTGTGAGACTCCAGAATCAAGAAGTAAGTTGGCGAAGCTAAGTTTTGTTGATTTATCCATTCGATCTATTGTTTCCATTAAGTAAGCAATTATAGACTCCTCCATACTTACCCCAGTTAATGCTGATCTTTTTCTAATTCTTAATACATTTCTCTCAATATCGCTATATGATGAGCCTACAAAGGATGAAGTAAGCGCTCTCATGTATTGGGAATCTATACTTGAGTTGTGTCCAAAATATAAGAGTATTGCCTTGTTAATACTCTCCATGTTTGGAAGCGGGAAGTCGACAACTAGGTCAAATCTCCGCCAAACTGCTGGGTCTAATAAGTTAGGGTGATTTGTAGCAGCAATTAATAAGCTAGATGATGGCCATTTCTCAATTTCTTGTAGGATCACAGTAACTAATCTTTTTAGCTCACCAATATCTGAGTTGTCATCCCGTTTCTTAGCTATAGAATCAATTTCATCAAGTAGGAGGATACATTCGAAGCTTTTTGCGTAATCTAACACAGCTCGTAGGTTGTTGCCGGTTCTCCCTAACAGACTACTCATCACCGCTGATAGATCAAGGGTGAGTAATGGATATCCCAGCTGCTGGGCTAGCCACTTAGCAGCTAGCGACTTTCCTACGCCTGGACTACCAGTAAAGATAGCAGATTTTGTTGGCAATAGGCCGATTTCAGCTAACCCTTGACTCTGCTTGCGTTCGATAATAATTTGATTTAACTTACTCAGTACGCCATCATCCCAAATAGGTTCAAATTCAAGATGTGGGATTTGAGAATATCGTACAAGCTCAAGTCTAGTTTCTAAATCTACAGGTGTAGGAGCGACTTTCATTCCCCTGAATGATGTAACTGATTTCTTATGCTGTACGATTAACTTCTTCAGCTCTTCAACATACTTATCACTTGAGTCATCGAAAGTGCTGACTAAGCGTTTTAGATATAAAATTAGATCATCCTCTTTATTATTTAAGGCAAGTCGAGATAAGTGGAAGATATATTCCAAATAGTTTGTATTTCTGCCCATATTTAGTTTCATATTTATATCT
>CAYGFS010000017.1:18863-20958 GCA_964349305.1 uncultured Pseudomonadales bacterium | reverse complement strand
GGCTAGGGGAAGGCGAGGGGGTCGGCGTGGCAGCAGGAGTAGGACTGGGAGTGGGAGTGGGTTTTGACTGAGTCAAGTTGACAATCAATGTATTGGAATCTCCGGCCGCCCCACTACTCTTGCCAGTAAACCGTCGCAGCTTAAGTTCATAATCTCCCACACCGTGATATTCTGCGTCGTCGGCAGCATAGCGCAGGTGCACTAAACCTCCCCAATTACCATCAACAGGACTAAAGTTGAAAAAAGTGGACTGGAGGTAGTCGATTGAGGGTTCGCTCAGATAGTCTACCCAGGTTCCGACATTATTTTGGGTTTGACCAAAATATTTAGACGCACCGACTTGTCGCAGTGTACCCTGGAGATAACATTTGCCACCACTATCACAACTAGTAGCGGTGAGACCAGAGATAGATGCGGTGACGGTGATTTCACTGGAGCTGATCGTTTGATTATTGATGGTAAATTGAATAGCTGCACGGACTGGTGGAGCAAAGTAAATAAACGTGATGGCAGCAAGCCAAAACTTTCTCATAAAAAATAGTGTATCAAAACTGAGAAATTAGCGCGCGAGACAAGCGCGGAAACAGCGTGCGTAGGGAGAATTGGCTCGACAGGTTTTCATGCAAGCGGCATAAGATTGTTTGACAGGCTTGGGACAAGCCAGGGAAGGAGCACAATTGCCGCCGAAGAATGAACTGGCACAGTACCGTCTCTGATAGTAACAACCTGATGGGGCGATGGGGAGCGGGGTCGGCGTGGGTCGAAAGACTGGGATCAGTCCGATCTGATCGGAAGAAGTGGCCACAGGACTCGGTCTAGGAGAAGGTGTGGGCGAGGAGCAGACTAGGAGCAATTTGCAGTCTCCGCCGAAGAACGAGTTGAGACAGGTAGTGCGCTCATAGGTACAGCCATCTGGGGGAGTGGGCGTGGGAGTCGGCCTGAGGGTCTGGACAGGTGAAGATGTGGGAACGGGAGTAGGGGTTGTGGTCTCTGAAGCTGAAGGAGTGGGGGTGGGTGAAATGGGTGGAGGAGGGGCGGTACAAGTTTGACCACAAACCCGCTGGGCTTGGGCTAGGGCATCAGCGTAACTGGTACATTCGGGGAAAACTGTCCCCATGCCTTTATCGCTATTGCGACATTTAAAAGACGAAGCTTTATAGGCATTGGGGCCGCATTCACTTTGGAAACTGATAGAAGCGATGTTGGAAGTACAAGAACTTCCGTCCGTGCGGATTTCGGCGACTTGAGGAGATGACTGGAAAGCGTTCACAAGGAGGGCGATAAACAAACCCAAGCCCAGGAGCAGCGCGGCCAATTTCCAGACGCCTTTAAGTGGCGAGTACTTAATTGTTTTAGTGGTTTTGTTGTTTTTCATATATTTTTAATTACAAACGGTGGCGGCAGTGTCTAAAGCAACCGAGAGGGGTAGACAGCGTCCAGCTGAAAGATCTTTTTCGACCCCGTTGTAGCAAGTGACTTGGTAGTTGTAAAAGTGGACTTCGCCACAGGGATTGGCGGCCTGGAAATTGGCTATTCCTAGTCTGGTGGTAGTCGGGGTGAGAGTGGATGAGTCGAGAGTAGGGCTTGGCGAGGGGTTAGGAGAAGGACAGACAAAAGTACAATTTGGACCAGTGCGGCCGACTTTGGTGCCGTCGGGACAGAGGAAGACATCTTTGGTACATCCAGCAAGTACGGGACAGGCTTGCTGTGGCTGGAGACATATACTGTTCATCTGACAGCTATCGGCATAGTTGACGCATTGCTTGCTGCTGTTGAGACATGATCCAGTGACTTGAGCACATACGTCTGGGCTAGGGGGTGGACTTGGTGTAGGGGTGGGAGTAGGAGTCGGTGTAGGAGAGGGACTGGGACTAGGGATTGGTGGAACATATGGGATTGTGCTATCAACCAGTGTAAATAGTGATCCACGAACATTCGCTCGATAATTTAATATACCGTGACCTGTTATTGAATTGTCAATAGGTTCTATTTCATTAAATTTATACTGCCAGTCTCCTGTCCCTATAATAAATGGATACTTCTGAACAGAATAATTTTCTTTCTTTAAGTTTGCTGATGAGAGAGTTATTCTAAT
>CAYGFS010000017.1:0-18853 GCA_964349305.1 uncultured Pseudomonadales bacterium | reverse complement strand
ATAAATCCTTCTGATCTTCTAAAAACATATGTGCCGCCACTTAAATATTTTGATAAACGAGAACCGACATGAATTGGCTTGATGGGACTAGAGGCGACCGTATCAATCGGCTCATGACATTCGTTTTTAGTTGTCCTTGATTTAATAACTCCATCAACAAAGAGATAACAATTATTGCCATCAAAATTGATAGCGATGTGGTGCCAATCATTTGTCAAGGGAGAAGTACGAAGTACTATGGATTCTGTTTTTGAAGGTAGCATAATTTCTGCATAAAGATCATTGTTGTTAGCAATACCTATCCCATAACCCAACACATTCGTGCTAGTTTCGATGAGCGGAACGAAAATAAGGAATTGGTTTCTCCCAATAAATCCAGTTGATTCAGGTTTAAACCAACCTTCTATAGTCCACCAAGCAGCAAACTTGTCTGCAACCCCTGTGGGAATTTCAATCGCGGTAGGAATGCTAGATGTAGTTGAGTTTGTAAGTTTTATAGCTTTTTCAAAAGTTTCTGATGATATTGATAATTCGGCAATTTGTGGTTTTTTAATTATAAATTGATTCGAGAGAGAAACTAGTAGAAAAAATATGAACAAACCTATAAATAGTAATATTGGATTGTGCGATCGTATATACGATTTGAATTTAGTATATTTTTTTGTAGTCTTTTTTCTTGGCATATTGCAACACTAGCGTATTAATAATTAACATGCAAGTAGTAGGTATCGAAGGCGTCGGCTTGTTTGACGCGCACGTACACTAGGCTCCCACTGCCGCATTTCATACTCCCCTGATAGAGGTCACCTGGTTTGACAGCTTTGACTGTCGAGTTTTCGCTAAACATATCGACACCTGTATGGACGTCGCCGGTGTAGCGGGAGGAATAAGCGGTACGACCATAACCCTGGGTGATGCGAATAGGATCGTTCAGCGGCCAGTTCCAGCTACCGGTGCCATTTTGCGCTGGGTCGGCATTGTCCCAAAGCAGATTCGTGTTTTTGAGGAGCTCAAAGGGATTGCGGCGAGACCCATTTTGAGCCACTTCAAAATGGAGGTGAGTGCCGGTCGAACAGGGTGATCTGCCCTGGATAATGGAAGCGATCCGCTCCCCTTCCCCGACAGTTTTGACTTTGATTTCTTTGCCTAGACCCGCAATGATCCCGCGGATGGCCACGAGCTCGGCTTGGGCTTCAGCTAGCAGTTTTTGGTAGGTGGCTTCACTATTTTTGGTCTCTGCCAAGAGTTTGTTTTTCGATTCTACCTGGGTAGCCAGGGCGGCCTTGTCGGCATCCAGCTTTTTCTTGAGGGCTTCGATTTCTCTTTGCTTGACCTCTTTTATTTCTTTTTGGGTATTGTAGTCGAGGCGTGATTTTTCGAGAGCGACGAGGAGCGATCGGTCGTGATCGCGGATCTTTTTGGTATATTCCACGCCGCGCAAGATATCGCTGAGGCCCGAGCTCTGCGCAACGATCTGCGCGTCGTAGCGATTGCGGCGCATATACGTTTCGCGCACACGAGAAATAAAGAGCTTGGTGATGTCGTCGAGGGAGTAATCGATGCTCTCGATACGGCTGGATAAATCCTCGATCTCGACATTGAGCTTGTTCAGCTGCACAGTGGTGGAGCTGATCTTGGCCTGGGTCAGCTTGATTTGGGTGTTGAGATAATCGATGGCCGCGGCCAGGGTTTGTTTTTGGCCAGACAGGGTCCCGAGCTTGGCGTTACAGTCTTCGATATAGGTGCGCAGCGCGCCCTCGTCGCTGGGGACATCGTCACCGCAGACGGCGGCCTGCGCCTTAGGCGCAGTAGTAACTAGGAGATAGGAGAGAGGAACTAGGAGGAAAAGGAATAAAAATAGCTTTTTCATCGGCCATAACGCCTGGTCGCTATCAGACTCGCCAACGCTCCGATCATGGTAGCTAATACTAGTTCACCACCCAGTAGGGACAACATAACCCAAACCGGGACCGGCAAAAGAGTAATGTCTTGGAGAAAGGCAATAATATTGGGCGTCAGATAGAGCAGAGAAAGGTAGGCGAGACCCCAGCCGGCAAACGCACCCAGGACAGCATAAATAATGCCCTCGGCCACAAAAGGTGAGCGGATATACCACGAAGTCGCGCCCAGCAGGGACAGGGTATTAATCTCCATTTTGCGGGCAGTAAATTTGAGCCCCAGGATCATGACAATGGTGGTGAGCGAGGCAAAAATGAGGAGGCTGGAGAGGACAATCCCCGTCAGGCGGATACCCCCGACCCACTTGCGGAGCGTGTCGATCACGTCTTTTTGGAAGACCACCTCTTCTACCGATTTGCTGGCTTGCATGATGGTCGCAACGGATTCTAGTCCTTCGACATTTTTGGCCGAAACTTCTAGACTAGCGGGGAGTATATCGGCCGTGACCATCTCCAAGAGGAGCGGATTGTCAGTATTTTGGCGGCGGTAGATCTCGAGCGCATCGTCTTTGGAAATGTAGCGGATATCCTCAACTTGCACGGCACTGCTAATACTGGTTTTGAGGGATTCGACTTCGGCTGAGGTGGCTGTATCTTTAAAGAAAGCCGTGACCTGGGGGCGCGACTCAAAATACCCGAGCATACTGTGGGCACCGAGGACCACGAGAGCAAAAACGCTCACGATATAAAAAGTGATACTGGTCATAAAGACGGCCGCGAGTGACTGGTAGGGTGAGCGGCGGATGTGTTTGAGAGTGGTGTGTTTTTGCGTCATGCTTTATCTTCCTTTGATTCAGCCGTTTTTTCTGCAACCGGATCGGTCGCCTCAGGAGATTCTTCTTTGTGAGCGTGATGGTGGCGGTGGGCGGTAGAGTCGTGGACCAGCTCGCCGTGATCGAGGCGCAGGCGACGTAGCTTGAGTTCTTTGACGAGCTCTAGGTCGTGGGTGGCCATAACTACCGTGGTGCCGGCTTCGTTGATGTCTTGCAGGAGCTTGATGATGGACATGCCGGTTTTGGCGTCGAGGTTGCCTGTGGGCTCATCGGCAAACAAGACTTTGGGCTGGGGAGCGAGCGCCCGGGCGATGGCGACCCGCTGGATTTCTCCGCCGGAGAGCTGGACGGGGAAAAAGTTGTCTTTGCCTCTCAAGCCCGTGAGCTCTAGTAGCTCGGAGCGGCGCTTTTGGGCGGTGTCTTCATCAAGACCAATGATGTCGAGTGCTAGATCGATGTTCTCGGCGATGGTGCGGTCCATGAGGAGTTTAAAATCCTGGAAAATGACACTGATTTTGCGGCGGAGCAGGGGGAGATTTTTGGCTGAGATTTTGCTCAAATCGTCGCCCTCGATCACAATTTTGCCGTGACTGATGGGGAGGTCTTTGATGACTGCTCGCATCAGGGAGGTTTTACCCGCACCTGAGTGCCCCTCGACAATAATAAATTCCCCTGCCCCTACGGCAAAGGAAACGTCTTTGAGCGCTTTTTCGCCGCTAGCGAAAGTGATGGTGACATTGTCAAATAATATCATTTCAATCTTGAGTTACTTCGTTGGTGGTAACTGGAGCGGCGTTGAGCTCGAGCACTTTGAGGCGACCAACATCCATGAGCCAGCCGGCTTTTTTACCCTGATTGGTTTCACCCCAAACAGCAACGCGGTTGCCAACTAACAGATCCAAGTCTACGACAGAGGAGGTCACGTAGACCCACTGCGTTTTGTTTTCGCCCCGCTCGATGTGATGACTACCCTCGCCGTCGATGCCCCCTGCCTGAAGGATACCTTCGGCTTGGTCGCGGAAAGTTTTTTCGTCCTCACTGCCAAAAACATCACCTTTTTTGATGGTGGTGGAACTGGTCAACTCTTGAGTTTCACCCGACATAGTGGCGGGACCGCCTGCCAGGAGCAGTTGTTTTTGGGCGAAATAAAACCCAACACCCAACCCGAGTAAGATACCGACGGTAATGAGCATGGGGATGACTTTGGTTTTTTTAACGGGCTCCATAACGCGATCCTCCATAAGATTATTATCTTTACTATCTGATTCAGTGAGATTGATTTGCTTGAGATCGTCCATAAAATCCTCCGATTAATCTATACGACTTTTCCACTATAACACATCTCTGCTACCGCAGAAATTCTCCAATCATAAATTCTCAAATTTAAAATTAGGGCAACATTTTTATCTCGGCCTGGATGAAGCCGTCGAGATCCCCGTCTAATACCTGCTCCGCCTGGCTGGTTTCGTACTGAGTACGGACATCTTTGACTAATTTGTAGGGGTGGAGGACGTAAGAGCGGATCTGGTTGCCAAAACTGGCGACTTTGTAGTCCCCTTTAGCGGTGCTGATTTCCGCCTTGCGTTTTGCTTCGTCGATTTCCCACAACTTGGCTTTGAGCTGGCGCATACAAATATCGCGATTGGATTGCTGGTAGCGCTCCTGACTAGAGACAATCACGATGCCTGAGGGCTTGTGGATTAGGCGCACGGCCGTAGAGACCTTGTTCACGTTTTGGCCACCGTGGCCACCAGCGCGGAAAAACTGCCATTCCACATCTTCGTCGCGGACCTCGACCTCGGGCGTATCTTCTTCGACGGCTGGCAAAACTTCAACCAGCGAAAAACTAGTCTGACGGAGATTGTCGGCGTTGAAGGGGCTTTGGCGTACGAGGCGGTGTGTACCCTGCTCACGCTTGAGGAGACCGTAGGCGTGTTTACCCTTGAACTTGACGGTGGCAGATTTGATCCCGGCTTCGTCACCCCTGGTTTCGTCGATTACTTCGTAGGCCCAACCCTTGCGCTGCGCATAGCGGAGGTACATGCGATAGAGCATCTCCGACCAATCCATGGCTTCGGTCCCCCCTGCTCCCGCATGGATGGAGAGGATCGCGTCTAAACCGTCAAAGCGGCCGGAGAGATAGGTTTGCATTTCGAGTTTGGCGAGCGCCGACTCGGCAATACCAGTATATTTGTCCATTTCGTCACCCAGTTCCTCAGCTGTCTCAGCGTCGCTAATGGCGCCCTCGACCTCTTTGTGGGTATCTAGCACGTCGTTGATCTCGGACAAGCGCTGAGATTTTTTTTGGGCATCAGACTGACCCCAAAAGTCACCTGATTCCATTTCCGACAAGAGGCCGACTTTTTCCGCCGCAATTTCTTCCAGACGGAGTTTGGTTTTGAGATCGTCTAGACGCGCGCGTAAATCGGACATATGCGTATTCTATCAGGCTAGCAGGCTTTTCACTCGCTCGATGTTCGCTTTGTCGGGACCCATGCCCTCGAGACCTGGGACTTCGAGGATCAGGGGGAGACGATCTAGCTTGGGATGGTTGATGAGGCGCGCGATGCCATCGCTGCCGATAAAGCCGTCGCCAATATTTTGATGGTTGTCGCGGCCAGACCCCAGGGGAGTTTTGCTGTCATTGAGGTGGAGCAGCTCGACTTTGTCCAGACCAATATTTTTGTCGATGTCGGCGAGCCACATCTCGAGTCCCTCCGGGGTCGTAAAATTGTAACCGGCTTCGAAGGCGTGGGCAGTATCTAGACATGTCTTTAACCTAGGAGAAGGAATTGCGCTGAAAATGTCTGAGAGTTCCGGAAATGATCCTATCTTCCCTTTTTGTCCGGCCGAATTTTCAAGAAGAAGAATAGAATCATTGGGCGTATTTTCGAGAACATATTTGATATTTGAGATAACTAATGATTTGTCTGCGTCCCACCCACGTCCTTGGTGAGAGCCAATATGCAAAACTACACCAGAGCTCCCTATTAAAGAAGAATTTTTCATGTCGATAATTAGTGCTTGCTTGGATTTTTCTAAAATCTCTGGATTGTCTGAGGCAAGATTTGTGAGATAGAGTGCATGGATATAGACGGGGTTGAGATCGGCTTTGGCGACGCTTTCGCGAAACGCTTCGGCGACTGCGGTGGGATAAAGTGAACGTGCCCACATACGAGGAGAACCCGCAAAAATCTGGAGAGCATTGCCGCCAATGGCTAAGGTGTTGGTGACGGCGTTTTGCAGTCCGCCCGCACAACTTACATGAGCTCCGAGACGACGAATATTATTTTCCATAGAGGACTGTCCTTTCGGCTGCCGCCGAGCCCAACTTGGCTTGCAGCCAGGTTTTCCCTTTAAGGACAGTCCTCGAACTCATGGAGTTTCCTCCCTGACTCCTTCATACTCCTCAATCACTCCCCGACAAAATTCATATTTGATTTTTTCGGCTTCTTTTTGGGGGAGGTCTTTGAGCGTCTCCTGCGTTTTGGTGACTAGTTGGTTGATGATGGGCTCGCTTTTGCCGCTCGTGGCATTGTTTAAGATCTCTTTGCCATTTTCAAAAGTGTTGCTAATGCTGGCACCCAGCACAGAGGCAAAATTGTCGATTTTGGCGGTGGTGTCGGACAAGATCAGATTGCCGCCTGTGGCTGGAGTCTCAGATTGGAAGGTCGGCGCAGCGGTGGACTGGCGATAATAAAGATAGCCGCCGTAGATCACACCGGCTAGGAGCAAAAGACCGAGTAAACGTTTCATGAGGTAATCATATCAGGTCATAAATTATTCGTAACGAAGTGCATCAATAGGATTGAGAGTTGCAGCTCGTTTGGCCGGGAAGATCCCGGTAATAAGCCCAATCATGAGGGAGAAGACTAAGACAAGGATAAAGAACCAGGGGGGAGTATAAAAAACACTGACTGCTTCACCGCCCATGGTCATGGCGAATAGCTTGACCGCGATATTTAATATGTTTGTCACGACGAAACCTAGCAATAAACCTCCAAGTCCACCACCAACTCCCATAATAATAGATTCTGTGAGGAACATGAGTTGGATGCCTTTGGATGTGGCGCCAATGGTTCGCATAATCCCAATTTCACGCGTGCGCTCTAGGAGCGAGACGGTCATGGTATTGATCATGCCGATTGAGGCAATAACGAGAGCAATGACCCCAATGACAGTAAATGTAATTTGGGTAACTCTAAAAATATTGTTGATTTGGGTCAAGGTATCGGTCATCGCAGAAACCATAAAACCTTTGCCCAAGATCTCATCGCGAGTACTGTCAATTTTGGTTTGATTCTCAACCTTGACTTTGGCGGTGCGATATTCGTTCAAATCGACGAGGTCAAAATATTTGAGCGGTAAATAAACATAGTTGCTGTCGTCGTTGACAATCCCGACGATGGTGAGTTGTTCTGGGATCTGAATCATGGCCGAATCTAGCAGAGTGGCTGAGGTGGTGGCTACTTCATCGCCAGACTGAGTGTCCCCCAGAAAAATACTTGGTTTGAGGAAGGAGAGACGCAATTTGGCACCAATAGCATCTTTTTCGTCGATCCCAAATAACGATAAAATTGCAGACGAGACTACAATTTTGCTTTCACCATCTGTATACAATTCTCCGATGTCAGCTTGAATGTTGGATAATTTAAAAAATCTTGGCTCTGCCCCATAAACCAAAGTTTGACTTTTGATATCGTTGTAGACTATCTCGGCTGGAATTGATTTTGAGGCGCTAACTTCGACTACTCCATCTAGCTCCTTGATCTCTGTGAGGTGTTCTTCGGACAATTTGACCACATCTTTAATCTCGGTGTTGGGAATGACATCGAGACTGAGTAATGACTCGCTAGATGTGATATTGCCGATTACTAGTTTTTGCAAACCAAAGGTAAGTGAGACGAGAACATAAACGACAGCAATGCCAATACCCACACCCAGAATTGTTAAAAAAGTACGATACTTTTTGGCACGCAAACGTTGGATAGTGAGGGTGATGATGTCGTTAATAAAGATATCTGAGCTGAGTGAGATTTTTTTCATGATAATAGCTCCAACATACTTTCAAAATTGTCGGCTAGATGATGCGCGGTTGAGCGGTAAAGTCCGGCGCCGCCATCTGAGAGTGATTTATCTAGGCAAGTGAAAAGTTCGTGCTGATCGATATGTCCCAACTTTCTGGCGGCAAGAAATTTCAGAGTCTGTGATAGCTCTTTAGCTTCTAGCGAATCTAGTTGGTCAGACGACAAAAGAGCATGGAGAACGTGGAGAATCTTGCGAGAAAGTGAGTCTTTGGTATTTTTGAGAGCGATAGCAAATGGTGACGGATGGTCTGACTTTGCGAGTGACAAATCGGGTTTTTGTTTGATACTTTCCTTGATGACCGAACCATCCACGATATGGACGATACGATCAGCATATTTTGAGAGTGAGAGATCGTGGGTAACAATCAAGGTAGTGTTGTTGTATTTACGGTTTAAACCTAGCAGAAGTCTCATGACATTGTGGGTGGCGATACTATCTAGATTGCCGGTTGGCTCGTCGGCGATGACAATGGGTGGATTGCTGATAAGCGCGCGCATGACGCCAATCCTTTGTTGCTGACCACCAGATATTTCGCTGGGAAGACGGAGTGCGAGATTAGATAACTCGAAATCAGCTAGAATCTTCTTGGCTCTTACATCGCGCTCGACTTTGGGAACTTTGGCAAATACTAACGGGAGGGTAATATTTTGGATGACAGAGAGTGATGGGATGAGGTTGTAGGCTTGGAAAACCATGCCTATTTTTTGCTGATGAAAGATAGCCCTTTCTGCATCACTGAGATGACCTATATTTTCTCCGTCAATAATAATATTGCCGGAAGTCGGAGTTTCTAGCCCATTGATGATGTTGAGGAGAGTAGATTTGCCAGAGCCTGAGGGGCCAAAAATAATCACAAATTCACCGGCATAGATTTTGATATCTAACCCTCGTAATACTTTGGTCAAACTCTCGCCTGAACCAAAATTTTTGACTAAATTTTGAGTTTGAATAGTTATTTTTGTCATAATTTATTTAACCATCCGAATGAGCTTTGGAGATTTTTGATAATTAAGTCAAGTGCTGAGACCTCCTTTAGCGGAGTAAGGAGAACGTAGGCTTCTGACTGACCTTCATTGTCGGCACGATCTTTAGAGTTGACTCTATAGCGGTAAACACTCCCCGGCTTAAGTCCAGAGATGACCATAATGTGATTTTGCACAAAATCTTCATTTTCTCTGGTTTTTTGATCGTAATTGCCAGTGCCGGTGCCGAGGGAATATTCAACCAAACTGGTCGTGGGTTCGTTGGTAGTCCAAGTGACGACGGTTTGAACTTTGTTTTGACCTGCAATAATAGTGCTGCGATTGTTGACTCCAGTGATTGATGGTCCAACCGTATCTTCGCCGGTGGTAAAAGAGTATTGATCGGAACGAGCAAGATTTCCGGCCTCATCAGCAATAAGCACAGTAAAGCTATAGACTGTACCCGGGTAAAGATTAGAAAGATCGGCGACGTGTGAGGTCACTAAACTAGAGTTGCTATATTTCCTAGATTCTTTGGTTGTAGTATTTATATACTCTACGACAGTGGTCGTGGGGATGGCGGTAAACCATGAAATACTGGCTTCAATGGCGCTTTTGCTGACAACTTTTACAGCCGTGACTCCGGGTAGAGTGGTGGTAAACTCGGCTTTAGTAGAACTAACAAAGTTGCCATTGACGTCGGTTGATTTGACTTGGTATTCATAGGCAGTAGCGGGACTCAGACCTACCAAGGTTACAGCATGATCTACAAGGTAGGTTGTACTACCGGTATTGATGGGGGCATCTAAACTATTTTTAATTTTGTAATAGACTTCACTGGTAGATTTTTTGGTAGTGGTCCAACTGAGAGTTGCGGTTGTACCCGTGATATCTGAGACTGATGCTCCAGCCGTGGTGATTGACGGAGCATTGGCACCGGATGATATGGCGGCGCCAGTTAGTAGATCAACGTTGGTTTGGACTGAGGTGGCGAAGGTAGCGTCCCCAGATAGGCCAACGTTTCCGGCGGCATCAACGGCGGTGATGCGGTAGTGATAGGTGGTTTCTGGAGAGAGGCCGATCACGGTTACAGATTTGCTAGTCTTGTATTCATGGTTCCCTTCGGCAATACCTCGCTCATAGCTAGTTGACTCCCCATACTCGACGTTGCCATTGGCACCCTCACTAGTTGACCAAGAAATCTTGGCAGAGATAGCGGTCACATCACTGACAGAGATATTGCTGATTGAGGGGGCAGTTGCATCTAGATCGGCTACGGTGATGGCAGAGGTGGTGAAGGTATAACTGGGAGAGGTTGAAGAATTGTCACTGCTATCTACAGAAATCACTCTGTAGTTGTAGGTAGTATCAATGACTAGCCCTGATAATGTGAGAGCGTGACCAAAATCTAGACTAGCAGAACTAGTGGCTTCACTATAGCTAGTATCCACCGAATACTCGACTCGGGAGGTACTCTCCTCTGTGGTAGACCATGAGATCCCTGCTTGCGTCTCCCCTACTACTGCTTTGATATCTGAAATCACTGGACCAGTTGTATCTGCGAGAGTTGTAAATGACTGGGTAGAAGAATCTTCGACGGTTGATTTGTTGTTTAGAGCATCGGCAGAGATCACGCGATAATAATAGGAAGTATTGGGGGTTAGATTGGTGAGATTGATCGTGTGCGAGGTACCCATAGAGATCGAGCCTACCTCGTTTGAGTAGCTGGTATTTGTCGAATAGCCTAGCGTGGAGTCGGAAAGTTCGTCGGTTGTCCAAGTGAAGGTGGCCGCGGTGGTGGTGGTGTTGCTCACAACAATGTTTGTGATGTTGGGGGCAGTAAAGTCTCCACCGCCCGAACCATCTGGGGTCAGACCCACTCCCGAACGGGAGGATGACCCTGAAGTTTGGATGGGATAGTTGGCGTCGGACTCGTTGCCATGATCATCCACGATGGTGGTCCGGTAGTAGTAGGTGGTGGCACTGTCGAGTCCGGTATCGAGAAAATAATTTTGGGCTTGAGCGTTGACTTGAGTGAGTGGTGCAAAGGTATTGCCATCGGTAGAGCGATAGACTTGGTAGTAGTTGAAACCATTGGTTGGAGTAGTTGCCGTGACCCAAGAAATAAAGAGGCGCCATTCAGAAGTATCTGGATTTGAGGCATCCTGGATCATGAGACTGGAAAGACGGGTGGGACTGACGGTTGAGACCGTGCTTGTTTCATTGCCATAGGCATCTTTGTAGCGAACATAGACTGTCGAAGGATCTCCGGTAAAAGTCCAGGTAGCGGGAGTGGAATAGGCAGTCCAATTACCTGATGAGGCATTGATGCCGTCTGAGGTTAGATCACTATTGTTGCTGGCTTTGTAGTAGATACCATTACTATCGGTTGCTGATAAAACAATGCGCCCTAAATATTTGTTGAGATAAATATCGTTGCTAATGGGCGGTTTAGTATCGAGCGCGATGGAGCTTTCAAAATCACTCCCAACTTGATTGGCGAGATTACCATCATTGGCTATGATTTTGATTTTGGCAGTGGCGGTTTCAAGAGCAGTGAGATTATTGGCTGGTGTCCAGGTGACATTTTTGGTACCAAAAGTAGAGATGCTTCCATAGTCCCCAGAGAGGGAAGACGTGGACGCCACAAACCAAGCCGATGACCCTGATATATGGGTGGTTGTAGTTGTGCCATTTACTCCCCTAGTGATGCCGGTAAGTGTATCGCTAGACTTACTAGTGTAGGTGATCATCTCACTGTCGATGAGGATGGTGCCCGTGCTGGGAAGATTGCTGGCACTAGAGAGCGCGAGATTGGAGGTAGAACCAGAGACATAGTCTGAGCCGATGGTGAGTCCAATGTCGGCGGTGAGGTAGGCATCAACGGTCGACTCCTCAGGATCAGAAACTGTATAGCTGACGGCGACAGTACCTGTTGCGGATTCGAGTGGAGCATTGGTGATGGTGATGGTGGGTGGTGTATTGACAATATAGGTGAGTGTGACATCTGAGATCGTGGGAATATTCGCATCATTTACGGCAGCCGAGAAAATGATTTTATATTTAAACCACTGATCGTTAGCGGCGTCAGAGTGGCCTGAATAGATCGCTTCTCCACCTGATGGATCGGTGTAATAAGTACCCGATCCTCCTGGGCCATACCAGTCAGACCAAGTACCTGGTGCACCGGATCCATTGTCTGGCGCGGTAGATATTTGGAGTTTACCGTCTGTACCGGCTGTAAGATTTTCAGTCCAAAGTAAATCGTATATCAATGTCGCTGGATCGCTGGTATCGAAGGGAGTAGAAACTAGTTCGCCAAACAGAAATTTTTGGATTGTAGTCCCATTTTGGCCATAATTTTGCCCAAAGGCTCCCAGAGCTTGGACTGTTCCAGAAAATGTTTTGCTGTTGAAGTAAAGGGCAATACGACCTCCACCTCCGCCGCCGCCATATGACCCAGTATTCCCAAGTCCTCCGTTGGCGGAGATGGTCCCAGATCCCTCAAAAGAATCAGATATCACATATACTGACCCACCTGAACCACCGCCTTCAGTTGGATAGTCTTGACCTTTTGCGATAATTGATGCACCAGAACTAACGGTAAAAATTCCACCGATATTCAAAATAACGACACCGCCGCCGTTACCACCAGTAGATGAACCTCCGGATCCGAGGTTGGTCGGCGTTGTGAGCGACCCATAAGTCCCTCCCCCAGCGGCTTGGCTACCGCTACCACCAGCTCCGCCATAGCCACCGCCGCCGCCGCGACTACTACCCAGACCGTTCCCGGGCCCTTCCCCACCAATATATCCGACACCAGTTACATTGATGGAACCTCCAGAATTGATAAGAAGCGATGAAGTGGTAGTCAAATTTACTTTATAGAGCTCTCCTGCAGCTTCGGTAGTATTGAAAGAATGAGTAATAATCCCACTGAGAGTAATACTTTCAAAAGTTCTGGCGGTATCGGCAAAATAATAGGCAGTTGCAGGAACAGTAAGATTTCCACCACCACTGATGAGCGACAACGTCCCGCCACGATCAATAATGACTCCTTTCGTACCCCAGTCAATTGAACTATAAGTAATATTGGCTCCACTTTCTAGTTTTAGCTGACCATAATTTTTAATAATCAAGGAATCGATGCTAACTGTGGCGGCAATTGGAGTTGTACCGTAATTACGACTATTTGAATGGTTATAAGTTGTGAATGTGTTGTTGTTGCTGATGGTGAGATCCCCATAAGTTTGACCATTGACTCTGATGAGAATTGTTCCCGCGCCTCCATACTTGACTCCCGTTGGACTGCCGTAAGCGGTAGGAGTCATGGGAATAGAGGCTCCAGTTGTATATATCGCAATTCTTCCTCCTCCCCCGCCGCCACCCCAGGCGTCTCCATTACCGCCATTGGCGGTGATTGTGCCAGCACCAGTAATACCGCTGACAGAGAGATATATACTGCCACCCGCTCCTCCAGATCCGTAATTACTAGAAATGTTATTTCCGTTTGCAGTAATACTCCCAGTCAAATTAAGATCCCCGGCGACAGTCAGGTAAAATACGCCACCCCCAGCCCCACCGGCTGAGGATAATCCGCCTGAGCCAGGGAGAACAGGCTCGATGATACTGTCATATGTATCATTTGTTCCTGCCATATTTTGTCCATCCCCACCTTGCCCTCCGTGGTCTGCACCAGTACCTGCGTTAGTTGCGCCCTGACCTTTCCCTGGTCCTTGATTGTAAATAAATCCTTTTCCATTCAAATTAACTGAGCCAGCAATGGTGGCATCACCCATCACAACCACAATTTTTATGGAACCGACAACTGTAGAAGAAGTGCTGGTACTGTGGGTGGCTGTGGCACCCGAATAGACAATCAGATCTCCAGCGTCGATTGTCAGGGCTCCATCCGTGATAGCGTTGTAGGTAAAATTGAGCGTGGGAGTGGTGCCACCGCCATTTTGTCCAAGAGTGAGCGAATTGATGGTGGTCGTGGCAGCAATATTAACAGTGGTGCTCAAATTGATGGTGACGTCGTCATCGGCAGTGGGGAGAGCATCGCCACTCCAGTTGTTAGCGTCTGACCAGTTGGCGGTACTGGCTCCACCGTCCCAGGAGACTGCAGCGGCAATGACTCTACTTGGAAGGATAAAACTAAATAAAGATATCACCACTGCGAAGAATAATTTCTTCATGGTTGAGTAATGGTGATGGATAATTTGGCTTCGCCAACGGTACTAGTAGTTACCCCTTCGGTTTTTGAGTAGTATTTGGTCCAGCCAGAAATATTGCTCGAGTTGATAGTGCTGATGGTATCGGCCCCACCTGACCAATCAGTTTGGACAAAGCCGAGACTGAGAGCGTTTACTATTGAACGACGGAAAAAGATTGACAGGATTACGCCGCAAATAGCCAAGGCCAACAAGAAAAGTGGTTTTCGTTTGGCATGATCGCCCAAAAGAGTTCTCCTATTTTGTAGCCTAATTACCGCCATAATTAAACTCTATCATAATAAATATCTTTTGAGAAAATGACGAAACTATGGGAGTTATTACTCGTACCTGAGGGCTTCGATGGGGCTGAGCTGGGCAGCTTTCCTGGCAGGATAGACGCCAAAGACGATACCGGTGGCAAGTGAGACCCCAAAAGCCAGGAGAATGGAATTGAGTGCTGGGGTCGCAGGGAAGAAAGCACGGATGGCGGCAGCACCCAGGATACCAAGTAATATTCCGACCACTCCGCCGAGGGTCGAAAGAATCGCCGATTCAATTAAAAATTGCACCATAATATTGTTTGGGGTGGCGCCGAGTGCTTTGCGTAGCCCGATCTCGCGCGTACGCTCCGAGACCGCAACCAGCATGATGTTCATGATCCCGATCCCACCCACTACCAGCGAAATGGCGGCGATCCCGGCGAGCCCGACTGTGAGAGTGCCCAAAATAGTTTGGATCGTTTTAAGAATTTCTGCCTGATCGATAACCGAGAAATCTTCCTCGTTGAGCCGCTTGCTCATCACGTCTTTGACTTTGGATTTGGCCCTTTCAATTTCTTTTTTGTCGGCAGCTTGGACGAGGATATAAGAAATTTTTTCTTGACCTAGAGTACTGCGGGCAGTGGTGATGGGGATATAGACCGAGCTATCGATGTCGGGACCGCCAAAACTCCCACTACCTTTGGACTCGGCCACGCCGATGACCTCGAATTTGATGCGATTGACTGTCACGGTAAGTCCCACCGGGTTGACTCCCACATACAATTTTTCGGCGATTTTACTGCCAATGACCGCCACTTTGCGACTACTACTGACGTCGGATTCATTAAAAAATCTCCCTTTCGTGGTTTTGGTGCTGCGCAAATCGCTGTATTCTGGCGTACTGGCCACTGAGATCCCCTTGCGCTTGCCTTGGTCAGTCCGGATATCGACACTCCCCTCAATAACTGGGGCGACTTCGCCGAGGGGGTAGCCGACCCGCTCGATCGCCGTAACATCGGACAGGGAGAGCTTGGAGGTAGAAAGGGAGAGAGCGGCAGACTCCTGGTTAAATCCTCCTTCTTCACTCACGATCTCACCTGGGGCGACTATTAAAAGATTGGATCCCAAGGTTTCAAATTGTTTTTCCACAAAGACCGTGAGGCCATTGCCAATAGAAGTGAGTAAAATGACCGACATGACACCGATCACTACGCCGAGCGTGGTCAGGAATGAGCGGAGCTTGTTGCGCGAGATCGAGATAATGGCTGAGCGGGCGAGAATACTAAATTTCATGATTTCTTGGATTTCCCCGACACACCCGGTGTGTGGGCTCCCTTCACACCGGGTGTGTGATCCCCGGTATCGGAAACAATTCGTCCGTCAAAGATTTTGATGGTGCGGTGAGCCATTTTGGCTAGCTCGGCATCGTGGGTAACGATGACGATGGTGCGGCCATCCTTATTCAATTTTTGTAAAATCTCGACCACTTCGTGACCACTCTTACTATCGAGGTTCCCGGTGGGTTCGTCGGCAAAAATGACAGCTGGATCATTGACCAGTGCCCGGGCGATGGCGACCCGTTGCTGTTGTCCGCCTGAGAGCTGGTTGGGGTAGTTTTTGAGTCGCTCACCGAGCCCTAGGTCAATCAACAGTTGTTTGGCATAACTGGTTTTATCAGTGAGTGACTCGCTATAGACTGTAGGGAGTAAGACATTTTCGAGTGCACTAGTACGTGATAAGAGATTAAATTGCTGGAAAATAAAGCCAATGTACTGATTGCGCAGTTTGGCCGATTCCACTTCATTTAAGTCAGAGACGTCATGGCCGGCCAGCTCGACCCTACCCACAGTTTGCTTGTCGAGTAGTCCCATGATGTGCATGAGGGTAGATTTGCCAGATCCAGATGGTCCCACAATAGCGACCAACTCGCCTTCGGTAATGGTCAGGGAGATGTCTTGCAGTACTTTGAGCTGTTCATCGCCGAGCTCATATATTTTGGACACATTTTGGAGACTAATGACGGTTTTAGCTGGTTTAGTTCTTCGTGTAGACATGATCAGACTCCCCTAACCCACTCAGGATTTCTACCACTCCGCCATTTTCGATACCAGTTTCAATTACTTTTTCGCTGTATTTGTTGCCGGATTTGACGAGTACGACAGTATTACTACCGCTGCCGCTAAGGGCGCTGGAGGGGAGAGTGAGTACGCCAGATTTTTCGGTGAGGATGATGGCGGCAGTACCATTGAGGCCGAGGCGCAAGTCGCTGAGCTGACTACGAGGGATATTGAGCGTCACTTCGTAGGTGGTACCAGCCGTGGTTTCTTTGGGTGAGTATGAGATACTTTGAATACTAGACTCTATTTGCTTGTCGGGATAGGCGTCGAGAGTAATGATCACTTTTTGACCGACACTGACTCGCTTGAGATCAGTTTCGTCGAGATCGGCAGAGAAATAAAGGGTGTCTGGATCTACCACCACCCAGGTGTCGGTGGGAGTAACCTGGACATTGCTCACGTCAACTGGGGAGTGGATCAAGATGCCAGAGACGGGACTGGTGAGCCGAGACAATTTGACGGAGAGGTCGAGGTACTCGACATCTTTAACTGTGTTGTCGAGTTGATATTGGTTTTTTTCGAGCAGACGTTTGAGAGTACGACCCAGGTCACCATCCGGAATTGAATTGTCGTTGTCATCTATCGTTTGGTCAAAAGTACCTCGCTGAACACTGTAGAGATTGAGTTTTTGTTCCAGGGTTTTTTGGAGCTGGCGGGTATCGATACTAGCCAAGGTCTGCCATTTTTTAATGGTATCCCCTTCCTTTGCACCGAGATAGGTGATGAGTCCGCCGGCACTAAAGCGGAGAGTCGCAGAACTCCCGGCATCCACTTTACCGGAGAGCTCAAAAGTCTCCTGGAGATCGGCTTTAGAAACTGAGTATTGTGTATAGGTAGCTCGACTGGTCGAGAAATAGCGGTACACTCCAAAGCCTACGAGGAGGACGACGGCGATCACGATAACTTTATGATTTTTGAGCCAATTGAACATCCACTTATTCTACTAGAGGTGGAACAGTTTGCCAATAAGCATGCCTACCGCGACGGCGATGCCACCCAGGAGCATCATTTTGATAGCGCGCTTGACTGGACTCGGCCGGCCAAAATAAATGGAAGTGCCATAACCGAGGCCAAAGAGCCCTAGGAGCGACAAAACGATAGAGGTAGTCACGGCAGTCTGACCAGTCAAAAAGACATAGGGGGCTAAAGGTAAAAGCCCTGCAAAACAGTACGACACGAGCATGGTGGAGGCACCCTTGATGGATTCGAGAGTGCGGGGTATTTCCCCGGCCATTTCCTCAGTGGTTTCTTCGGTCAAAAAACTACCGACTCCCATGGAAAACCCTTCGACTACGATGAGCACGAGGCCGGTCGTGAGGATGGCGCGGGGAGAGATGTCGGCAGCGGCAACTCCAGCCAAGAGACCGACGGTACTAACGAGCGAGTCTTCGACCCCAAAAATGAAGTTGCGGAGATAGGTATCAGGCTTGGCGCGGGGATGGAAAAGTTTAAAAATACCCATAGTTAATTCACTCTGGCTTGACTCGCTTGAGTAATTTTGTGACGAGATTTTTGTAATAAGCAAACATGGCTGATTTGTCTAAGTCGATTAAAATTTTTGGCCATAGAGAGATTTGCTCCACGTCGGCAATTGTACTCGCAAAAGTAAATTCGTTGAGTCCTAGATCTTTTTGCTGGGCAAGCGTAAACAACTGGTCAAAAGTAAAGTCTGTTTTAGTAAGGATGATATATAAATCGACATAGTCTTTGATTTCGAGGCGACCGAAAATTGCGCAGATCTTATTGGAACCAATGTTTTCTAGGCTATCGACTCTCACGTCGTCAATCACACTGACGTCTCCAAATCGTTTAGGCTGTTCTTTGACAATATCGATCCTCTGGGTCCAGCCTTCTTGTTTATTCTCCAGATATATTTCGTTGTAAGTCTCAGATTTAACTTTTGTGACAACGTCACAATGTAATTTTTGGGCGATATCGGCGATCGTTAACTCAAGTCGCTGAGTGTCAAATGGTTCGATACTAAATAAGTCCAAGTCTTTACTATCTCGATGAGCTAGGTAAAAAGCAGCGAGAGCCGTGCCTCCTGTGAGGAAAAAGGTCTTGGCAAAGTCAGTGGCGAAGAATAATTTGAGAATCTCAACCTGATAAGGTGTCAAAATAGGATTGTTGACCAAGTTATACTGCATAACCCCACACATTCAGCGCCCGCTGCCAATTGGCTTTGGTTTGTGGCCTCATCTTGAGGCTCGGAAAGTGCTCTACTACGTCTTTTAGCTTTAAGTATTTCCAGACGTCTTCATACTTTGCACTAGTGAGAATACGAGCAATGAGCCACTGTTTTTCCACCGGATTTCCATCCAGCAAGATACGGTGGACATCTGCTTCGGATGTGTCATACTCCCAGAGAAAGTACGGCGTATTGCTCATATAACTACTTTACCACTTTTTATGTATATCCTATAGTTGTCGGGGTGCTCGGTACTGCCCCGAGGCCCTACGACCCCCAGCCGCAGATACT
>CAYGFS010000016.1:0-21567 GCA_964349305.1 uncultured Pseudomonadales bacterium | reverse complement strand
GAAATTGAGGAACTGAAACAGCAATTCGAAGTCTACATCAAAACCGTCATCGATATCGATCAAAAAATCTGTGTGGCTGGCATGGATCGCCATGTCGAGGGTCAAACTATCCTCCTCAGCCAGGGATCTAAACAATCCAACGTTTGGGGTGGCGGCCTCGATCTCGTCACGGGAGAGATCGACTTCAACTCTTTTATCAACATCCGCCCCAACGACAACAACCCCAAAAACGAAATCCAAAGCGAAAAAATCAAAGCTGCCTACAAAAAACTTACCCAATACTTTTTCCAGGCCATTTTATGAGCGACACCCATCTCCTCATCGGCTCGCTCTCCAACGATCTCCTCCGCCTCGCCACCTTTACCCACAACGGATCCCCCGCTGCCAGACGTTTCCTAGCCGAATCAGTGAGATGGGCCACCCCGCTCCAAAACGCCGACCTTCCTCCCTATATCCTCAATATAGCCCGAGAAATCAGTGCTCTACCCTCCACACTCCCCACTCTAGAGCAAGCCGAGCTATACCTCATGTACTCCGTTCTGCTCCAAAACTACGTCTTGCACAATAAGTAAAACCCACTCCTAATCAAACGTCCTGGCACCGTGCCTTACCCAAAAAGGAGATCTTGCAATCTCGCGACTACTCCCTTCTCGTAATTCGAGCAGACCAAATATGTGCATCGCATTCACGAGCCCCATTGCCTGGAGAATATCTAGTTTATAACTCGCAGCGGTCAATAGCTCATGCAGCTCACCTGTCCCAACCGTTTCAGTCCCAACGAGTAGCTCGGCCATTGTCTTCATGTCGATACTAAATGCCTCAGCTGGGTTTAACCGCCCAGGTACAATCACTAGAGGATTAACTTCTGCTACGTCAAATTGATGGTACCCACCCTCTGGTATTTGCCGACCCATAATTATTTACTCTAAAACTATTCTTGCAAGCCCCACTCTGTTCTTTTCTCCCCTGGTTGTCAATTGGCAGTTTTGCTATCACAACCCTAAACTCACCCTTTTCCAGATATATTTTCCAAAACTAGACCCATAACTTGCATAGTAGAGTATAATTCGATGAGTTCGTTTATACAAAATACATTAAATCACTATGACATCAAGTACCGTCCAGCCCGAGAGCGATCATCCTTGGCTTGAAAAATTAGTCAATCATCCATTTGTTTCACCGTTCATCCACCCGTTATTAGAATTATTGGCTCCTTATCAGAGGGAACCCTCGTCACAACCTCCTGAACATCTGATTACTATCCCTGAATACCTACTCAAGAATCAATTCGCCGTCCCACTAGAAGAATATTCTCAGCACGGATGGTCAGAAAAAGCCAAAATGTTTATACATATTGCAGAAGTAACAAGCCAAGTAGAACAAGAATATCGTGTCCAAGCCCCCATGCCATCAGTCATCCCACTCACACACAAGCTATGGGAAAAGTGGTTAGCCAACGGTCAAAAATTTGACAAAGAGACGAATCTTGCTCTTACGGACTTGATCAACCAAATTGACGGCGCGGTTGTGGTACGCCATCTCGATGATGATGGCAACAACAAAAATGTTGGCGTTCATTCATATCCAGGAGTACCTACTGCCGCTGAAGCGATAGAGAAAATCGAAACTCAATATCGACACTTCGCCAATGATGCCTTGAGATGGCAAGATAAAGGTCACGACGTAGAAGTTTGTGTAGGAATATATCCTCACGCCGATCCGCCTGAGTTCAAAACAACAATGACTAATGGGGTTGAAACGCTTTCCTCAGGTCAACCCCCAATTGGGATCGTTGTTAGTACCAGTCAGAATGGTCAAATAATACAAGTCGATGTAGGCGATGGTGATAACCTCGGCATACAAGAAATACCTGGTATTTGTGATACTCATTATTTTACTTTTGCAGACTTGACTGGTTCTGGTAAAAAAACTCTCGAACGCAGCAAATCCCCAGAATATGGTGCCCGTGAAACAATCGTGCAAGATCGAAACGGAGAACTCATCCAAACCATCCATCTCCCGACTTATCTACTCAACAGACCAGTAAGTATTGACGAAGCCAATATTATTCGCACTGCTCTAGTGGCTGCTGTTGCTGCGAAAAAATATGGTTACGATGTCAAAGTTGAAGCAAGTCTCAATGCTGATGGTATAGCCGAAATCAACTCTCTTGCCCACTATGAGCCACCCAAAAAAGAACTACTTAGTTCTTTTGAATCGCAATATTTTGCACTTCCAGTCATCAATAGTCTCGAAGATGTGAAATCGCTAGCTCAAATGGACGCAAATCAAATTGATTTACCTCCAGCCATAGTTCTTGGAAGCCAACTCAAAAATAGTGGCGCCATAGGCAATGTTCTAGAATTGGTAGTCAATACGCTCAAACAAAAAGCCCTAGAGGCTGGTACAGAAACTGCCAAGTCTTACTGGCGAAATGCTCTCATCCTAGCCTCAGGCACCAGACAATCACATCACCTCAACCCACTGCTCCATCTGACCGAGTTTAAACACTACATCACCGAGGAGCTTCCATCACCAGAGCTCGGCGATATCCTCATTCCCATGGCAGGGCGGCACCCAGGTACTATCTGGATTAGAAACAATAATTTATCTGGTGACGGAGGGTTTGTAACTTCACCCGAACATTGGCCCATGACTGATGATACTGATGAAATCGGTAATAAAGCATTCAACCATCGAGAGGTCGTCTCCCGCAACAAATTACCTAGTCCACCATATATCGTCATCACTCGTAAAGGATTTTTACGCATACTCGAATATAACGGTGTTAAACCTGAGTACGACAATTTACTCAATGGCAACGGTCATGCTCCCATTGAAGCGAATTTCGCTACTATTTCTTCGAGCCTCAAATCCATTCCACCAGAAATTTGGGATCAAGCTACTAGAATACTCAATAGACAAATTAACAATTGTGATGAATGTCGCCTCCTCGCCAGATCAAATAGCACCAAAGAAGATATCGGTGGTTTCAAACAATACGCCGGAGCGTTTGAAACATTCAACTCACTTTCACTTTCTCCAGAAACTTCGAGTGTCAGCGTATTAACAGACAAACCAAGTACTTTAGCCGAGGGTATCCTCGCAGTCATCGCATCGATGTTTACGCCTGAACTTGCAAGGGAATTGGCTGGAATGCTTACTCCAGAGCGGAAGCAAGCGCTGGTTAACTGGGCTATGCCCGTTAAAATCGATAAACAAATTGAGGCAGTCGTTTCTGGCGTCTCAACTGCACAAGATCCAGATACTGGGGACACAGACGTACTCACGGTGACCGCACAACTTGGTATTGGTGGAGTCGTAGATGGCGTTAAGGCAAATCGACCCGTCTTAACCGCCAAAGCTGACCGACAAACCATGCAAATTACCTCTTTAATAGTAGATTATGCAGATCAAGAATCAATTTTACTTACTTCTCCAGAGCAATTGAAACACCATTTCCCTCCAGAACTAAACATCGATTGGATTATTGCGATTATGAACGCAACCAATAAAGTTCAAAGGGTATCTGGAAAAATAGAGATAGAATGGGCTCTCGATCACGAACCAGGACAAGATCCACATCTATGGATTAACCAAGCACGATAAGTTAATATCTACTCATGCCCATCACACACATCCCCATCCCCGAGGATTTAGAATTCCGCCGTACCGCCCACGAGGAGCGCCACCTCCTAGAGACAGTCGAGATCCCCATCGTCACCGTCTCGGCTACGTTTAAAGAAGAGCTCACCAAAGAATTTGGGGAGAACCCGGTGGAAGTTACCCCCGACGTCACCTTTTCCCGTGCCCACTACTCCATGGCCAATGCCCTAGTCGTGGCCGCCACCCACAACAAAAAGACTTTTTGGATGATCGATCCCACCAACTACGTCTCTGCCAAAGACTGGCCCAAAATCATGTTTACACAGAGGATGGGTCGCCTGATTGCCAGGAATCCCCTCCTTAAAGAGCTCAAGGATCTCATGGATACCAGGTTGCGCAACCAACTACCACTCACAGGAGCCATCCGCGCTCCCCTCACCTACGTTATGGGGCGGGTCAATCGCCCCATTATTTCCCTCCACTACGAAGCCGGCAATATCTTGCTCGAAAACGGCAAAACCGTCCTCCAGGTTGTGACCGATCCCCACGTCCGACCGCAGTACTTAACCCACGCCGACAATCCCAAACTCACTTGGGCAGTATTTGACGAACGCACCAAAGCTCGCTTGATTGAGCTAGGTTACATCCTCGGTCACCACATCGAAGAGTCTCGTGTCCACGTGACTGGCTGCCCCGTCGACCCCCGTATCCTCACTAAAGACAAAAATACAGCTATTCGCGGATACAAGTACCGCCCACTACGTCTCGCCATCACAACCGGTGGACTAGGAACCAACAAAGACGAGATTACTGACTTGCTCACCCATCTCGCCCCTGCCATCAAAAAAGGCGAGGTTCACATTGCCGCCTATTCCGGTGTACACGAAGATTTCCAGACCATGTTTACCACTTTTGCCCGTACCCACCGCATCAAAGTAGGCGAGATGCACGATATCCAGTCCTCTTTCCGCGTATTTCACGGCAACGACATTGTTGACGCCAACGACCTCCTGCTCGACTATGTCTTCCCCTGGGCCGACGGCTTTATCTCCAAACCATCCGGAGACATGGCCTACGAAGCGATTGCCGCGGGCTGTTTCCTCCTCACGCTCCATCCTTGGGGCGAGTGGGAAGAGAATATCCGCGCCGTCACCGAAAGCATGGGCGTTTCTCTCCGCGCCGATATCGACAATATCACCGCTCAAATCAAAGCCATTACTACCATGCCTGTATCTAAAAATAAGCCCTGGGTAGAGGTAGCGCTAGAGAGGTCACGCCATCACGCCAAATCATTCTCCCAGGGGGCATTCAATATCTTAAAACTTCACCGGAAATTATAAAAATTAGTGACCCTTTATCTGAATTCCGGGGAAAAAAGTAGACCGCCCAACATCCCCTGCTTCAACATCCAAGTTTTCAAGTTCGTTATTAAGTTTGTGTATTCTTAAACTAACTCCGCTTCTATCCGCCCTTGATAATCCTTCCATCGTCGCAACAATTGACCATCGGTTTTGTTCTTGGTCTACTAGTTCGTACAAAACTAAATTCAACAACCCTGGAGATAATATATCGGTAACTCTAACTTCGATTGGATTATTACCCTTAACAATTTCGATTATCAAAGTACGCGGAGTCTCAAAAGATACGGTCATTTACTTTAGCTTCCTAGCTTCTTTGTGCTCTGTATGCTTCATGCAAGTTGAGCAATACTTTGACAGTACCAGTTTCTCGACAGTGTTCAGCTTGTTGCGGGATGTGATGTAGTTAAAACTCTTACACACGCTGCAGCGGAGTCCAAATTGTTGACGTGGTCCTTTTTTTGCTTTTGCCATGCGGGTATTCTACCAACTAACCTATTGACATACAAGTAGATCTATTGCTTAATGGATGTAATGCCCGATACACTAAATAAACAGTCGATTATCAACTTGCTTATTGACTCGCCGCTGCGCGAGCCAATCAAGATCAATCTCATCGACATCGTCAACAACACGAGCGAACCCGATCTACCCAAAGTCTACTCCACTATCACCAAAGAACTAGAGATTTTTCAAAAGGCCACCGAGCGGCGCATGAAACTCGCCGACGAAACCATCGCCAAACTTAGCGGTGCTTCTACTCCCACAGATTCCACCACTCCCCCAAACCAGGCTGGTTCGCCGCAGGCGAATGATAGCCTGGCTCCACCTCCTCTAGATTTACCTCCGCTTCCTGCCCCTAGCGTAGCTCCACAGAGCGAAGTGGGGCCAACGCCTCCTGTCGCACCACCCCTATCCGTTCCTCCCCTCGATCTCCCTCCTCTCCCCACCCAGACAAACCAGGCTGGTCCCGCAGAGCGGGATGATAGCCTGGCTCCGCTCCAACCACTTGGTGCTCCAGTGACCGCCGGTAGTTCGGATGAAGATGCGCTCGCTGAGATCCAAAAAGAGCTCGACTCTCTCAAAACCGAAGCCGCCGCCGATATCACAAGCGCTGCCGCTACACCCGCTACTGCTCCCGCAATGCCTCCTGCTCCACCACAAGCCTAATTCTCTTGGTATAATCACTTATTAGTTGCCACCTTAGCTCAGTTGGTAGAGCGGCGCTTTTGTAAAGCGTAGGTCCTGGGTTCGATCCCCTGAGGTGGCTCCGAAATGTACTTTAAGGGAGACTCCCTTAAAGTATTCTCAAAATGATATATTTAACTTATGCCCCCAAAAAATAGTCTCAAAGTGTATGTCGACGATAGTTACTATCACATCTACAACCGCGGCGTAGCAAAATGTACAATTTTCCATGAGCACGAAGATTATGTCGCCTTCTTAGCCGATCTTAAATTCTATCTCTCGCCGATTCCCAAGCACTTTAAGGGAGTCTCCCTCAAAGTATTCAAAGATGATAAAAATTACATCTATTTCCCATCTCAACAACCGAAAAATCATACCGGCAAGATTGATCTCGTCGCCTACTGTCTCATGCCTAATCACTTTCACCTCTGTATTCGCCAAACAGACAAGATGTCCATGAGTTATTTTATGCGGTCTCTCGCCACGAAATACTCAATGTATTTCAACAAGAAATATGAACGTGTCGGTAAACTATTTCAAGGAACGTATAAAGCAGTCCTCGTCAGCGACGAACAGCAATTTTTGTATCTCACCAAATATATCCATCGCAATCCACTCGAGCTATCGGTAAATAATCCGAAGCTACTCCGTGAATACCCATACTCAAGTTATCGCAATTATCTTGGTATCATTAACCAACCTTGGGTACATACCGAAAATGTCCTCACCTATTTTTCTCGAACAAATCCTGTAAATACATATCAATCATTTGTCGAGGGATCACCTTCAGAAATTGTCGACACATCACAGTTAACACTCGAGTGACTTTAAGGGAGTCTCCCTCAAAGTCACTTCCCAAACCCCCGCCACTGCTCCAAAATCGCTTTAGCCACTGGCCCCGCCTCGGCCGAGCCCTCGCCCGCTGACTCGAGCATTACCGTTAGCACCATCTCCGGGTTTTCTCCTGGATACGCCATCGTGATCCACGCATGAGGCAACACATTCCCGGCAATATCCTTGGGATCGTTGGCATTTTGCCCCGAGTGTTGGGCTGTCCCCGTTTTACACAGTACCCACGGTGCAAACTCAAAAAAGGGAAACGCGGTCCCCCCTGCTGCACACGCCCCCTTCATTCCCTCCCGTATCAGCTCCAAATGCTCGCTTGATATCCCTAGATCCGGACACTTGATAGCCGAATCTTTAAACAACGATACTTGGCATACTCTCCCCGAAATCGCCGCCAAAGTCATCCGTGCAACCTGGACCGGGGTAGCCAGTAAATCTCCTTGTCCGATAGCGAGATGGTAAGTATTACCCAGAAACCATTTCTCTCCCGTAGCGCGCTCTTTCCAGAGCCGATCGGGGACGAGTCCCGCCGCTTCTCCTGGCAGCTCAATCCCGGTTTTTTGACCCAGCCCAAATTTCCGCGCCCAGTATACAATCTTGTCTACCCCGACTTCTTCACCCACATTATAAAAATAAATATCATTGGACCGAGCTAGTGCTCGCGTCAAGCCAATACTTCCTTCAGTCCGGCCATACTGGTCAAAGTACCAGTTACCGTAGCGATAAATCCCGACTTTGATTTCTCCCGTATCTTCAAACTGGGTGTCGCGATCTATTTTGTCCTCAGATAGCCCCGCAATCCCCGTCACCAGTTTAAACACACTCCCGGGGGGATACGTCGCCGCAATCGCCCGGTTTAAGAAATACAACTTATCTTTGTCACTCAAATAATCCTCTATCTGACTCGGGTCATAGGCGGGCGAAGACACGAGACCCAATACTTTTCCTTGCATGTCTATGGCTACCGCCGATCCCTTTTTGCCCCCCAAGGCGTCGTACATTATTTTTTCTAGCCGCGAGTCAATGGATAAATGGATATCATCCCCTGCCTCGGGTTTATTATTCCCCAGCTCGCGGATTTCTTGCGCAGCCGAATCGACCTCGACCAGTCTCCCCCCATCACGTCCGCGTAACCTGGATTCCATGATTTTTTCAATGCCCGTTCTCCCTACACTCATCCCCATTTGGTAGCATAGTCCTTCGCTGCATCCCAGCTCCCCGCTTTGTACCTCAGACAAGTATCCTAGGACTGGAGCGATAGCTTCTTTTAGTGGATACTCGCGGACATATTTACCCTCTACTTCCCGGTTGATTGTCAGGGCTATCCCATTGCGGTCGTATACCACTCCCCGAGGTGCATTTTCGCGGAGGAGCTCAATATGATTAGAGTACGACGTCAGCTGGTGTTGTCCCCGCTCAACGATCTGGAGGTAGAGGATTTTGGCCGCAATCAGCGATATCCCCACAATAAATACTCCCCACATGGCCCGTACTCGCACACGGACATCCAGAGATTTAACGGGCTTGGATGTAAAGCCAAATCCTTTGCGCTGCCTCTGACTCGTAAACACTAAATCTTCCTGCCAATCGCTCTTGTTCATGCCCCGATTATATGCTATGTTTAGGTTGCCCTACAGTCATTGGGACACTGCGAGGAATTTTTTCCTCCATATGGTAGCTTTTACGGGAGAGTCCGTATCTGATCTCCATTGGATTTCAGATCAACTCACCCACCTGGTTAAATCCGGGGAAAGCTTCTTCGTTAGCCCCAACCTGTGGGGCTTTTATTGCTAATCCCCGCCTCTTGATAGATAATAGCTAAGTTATCGCCGATGTAGCTCAGTTGGCAGAGCATCTCCATGGTAAGGAGAGGGTCCTCGGTCCGATTCCGAGCATCGGCTCCAATTATTGACATTCGT
This sequence comes from uncultured Pseudomonadales bacterium, assembly GCA_964349305.1. GTDB lineage: Bacteria > Patescibacteriota > Microgenomatia > UBA1400 > UBA12108 > CAJAUT01. The sequence continues at coordinate 12,650 of CAYGFS010000016.1, read as the reverse complement.
ATTAATTTCGGGTTTACTAGAGGTATGCCCGCTCCTAAAACAGAATTACAACAGTTGTATCTAGTCGAGAAGAGGTCAATGCATGACATTGCCCAGATACTAAACTGCTCTATCCATAAAGTTGAGTATTGGCTCAGAAAATATGAGATTGATCGTAGGAATCAAAGTGACGCCAACTATGTGAAATACAACCCAGATGGGGATCCTTTTCAGATCAAAGAAAATCTTTCACTTGATGAAGAAAAGTTATATTCCTTAGCACTCGGTCTCTATTGGGGTGAAGGAGGAAAAACCAATTATCAAAGTGCTAGACTGACCAATTCTGATCCCACTATGATTCTTATCTACTACAAGTTTCTCACTACTATCTGTCAGATTAAACCGGGGAAAATCCATTTCCATCTGCAAACATTTAAAGACAATGATATTCTTCTCGCAAAAAAGTATTGGTCGGAAAAACTCAGCATTGCACCAGATTTAGTGCATACAAGCAACCCAATCCCTTCGCAAGGCAAGGGTAATTACAAGAAAATCAGTACGAGTGGAGTTATGACAGTGGGGATTTATAACACCCATTTCCGTGCATGGATGATGGAACAACTAGCAAAACTCGGGTATAATCCAGATTGATAAGTTCATCAAAAAATGCTGAGGTATCGAAGTGGTCAAACGAGCTTGACTGTAAATCAAGCGCCTCACGGCTTCATAGGTTCGAATCCTATCCTCAGCACAAAAAAACTACTGTGCCATCAGTTTCTTCAGATACTCACGAAATTCTCCGTTGACCGTGGGGTCTTTGAGTGCAAACTCTACCTGGGTCTTCATGTATTCTAGTTTGTTACCCGTGTCGTAGTACTTGCCATTCATGATCTCTACCGCCAGCACATGCTTTTGATCCTTGAGCATCAGTTTGAGCGCGTCATTATAATAAAATTCATCCCCTGGCTTGAGATTAGTCATCACCATATCCAAATAATCAAAAATATCTGGTGTAAATAAAAATCCAGATACGTTGGCTAGATCTGATGGAGCATTAGCTTTACCCGGCTTCTCAATAATAGTTGTAGCGTCGATCACCCCTGGCTCCAGCTCTGGACCATCGGCAAATCCGTAGCGATCATAATCCGCATCGGTCTGTGCCCGCACGCTCGCCATACAGCTATAGCCATATTTGTTGTAGGCAGCCAAGAGCTGTTTAAAGCGGGATGGCTCGGCCGCGATAAAGTCATCACTCCAGGTATAAATAAAGGGTTCGTTGCCGATCAAGTGGCGCACATTCATGAGCGGCGTGCCGTTACCGTAGGGTCCCTTTTGGCGGACATAAGCAAAGTTGGCCATGTTGGAAATTTTCATCACCGCGTCTAGGAGCGGTTTCTTTTTCTCGCCACCCATCTTGAGGTTTTCGATCAAATCTGTTGAGGGATTGTCAAAATGGTCTTCGATCGTACGCTTGTGGTACCCCGTCACAATGATGATGTCGGTAATGCCGGCCTCTACCAGTTCTTCCACGATATATTGGATCACGGGCTTGTCCACAATGGGCAGCATCTCTTTGGGCATGGCCTTGGTTTGGGGAAGAAATCTGGTGCCAAATCCGGCAGCAGGAATTACAGCTTTAGTTACTTTTTGCATAAGTCTCCTTTTAAAGCGTCATTAATTCTTTTTCTTTTTCTTTTTCGAGTTCGAGAATAAGGTCCATGCTATGGTCAATTGATTTTTGCATCTCGACAATCCAGTAATTGATATTGTCTTCCGATACTCCTGCCTCACCTTCTTGTGCCTCAATCTCTTCCTTGATCTCGGTCCTCACCTGGCGGATCATGACCTTGCCCGACTCTAGTTTTTGGTGCACCAGTTTCACCAGTTCCTCGCGCCGCTCCTGAGTCAACGCAGGAATTGAAATCTTGACCATATCCCCGTCAACTATTGGTTGGATATTGAGTCCCGATTTTTGGATGCCCGAGGAAATCGCCGAAACCAGCCCTTTGTCCCACGGAGCAATCACAATCAGAGTGGTGTCGGGCGCGGAGATGGTCGCCAGCTCTTTGATCGTCATCATCGTGCCGTAGGCCTCGACTTTGACGTCTTCTACCAGGGATGGTTTGGCTCGCCCGGTGCGTACCGAGGTCAAATCTTTCTTTACGACGTCCAGGGCTTGCTCTAGTCTGACTTTCAAATTGGCCAAAATCGCATCACTCATAAAAAGTAGTTTAGCACAAAGTCCTTGTGGTAACATATCTGTATGAATCTTTTAACTTACTTGCGCGAGGTCCGCGTCGAACTGACCAAAGTCACCTGGCCTACCCGTGCCGCCGTCACCCGGCTCACCGCTGTCATCTTGATTGCTTCTCTGGTCACCGGTCTCTACATCGGCGGTCTCGATTATACTTTTACCTCTATCCTTGGCATGTTCCTCAAATAGTGCTATACTTGACAAGTTCCCCAAGATATTAGTTATTTAGATTATAGGAAAATCAACTATGACCGACAACACAAGTTTGACCGAGCGTCTTGAGGACGCCAAAGACGGTGACATCCTCTCCGAAGTCAAGGAAAACAACCCCTACCACGTCATCTACGAAAAAAACGAAGGACTCGAAGCCAAAGCCAAATGGTACGTCGTCCACACCTACAGTGGTCACGAGCTCAAAGTGGCCGAGCAGCTCAAAATCCGTATCGCCAGTATGAACGTCGAAGGCAAAATCTTTGAGGTCGTCATCCCCGCTCAAGACAAGATCCAGGTCAAAAAAGGTCAAAAAAAGACGGTCAAAGAAAAAATCCTCCCCGGCTACATCCTGATCAAAATGATCGTGGATGACCAGTCCTGGCTCGCTGTCCGCACCACCCAGGGTGTCACCGCCTTTATCGGCTCGGTCGGCAAGCGCCCCACCCCCATCCCCCAGCGCGAGGTCGATACCATCATGAAGTTTATGGAAGTTAAAGCTCCCAAGTACAAGAGCACCTTCTCTGCCGGCGAAGCCGTCAAGATCGTCGAGGGTCCCTTTGCCGACTTCCTCGGTACTGTCGACCACATCGACGAAACCAAAGGCAAGCTCTCCGTGCTCGTTTCCATCTTTGGCCGCGAGACTCCAGTGGAGCTCGACTTTGCCCAGGTATCCAAAATTTAATAATTAAATGTTACAATACACACCTACTAGAATCTAACTTCTAGAATCTAGAATCTGTGAGCGAAAGCGAACTAATATGGCCAAGAAAAAAATCAAAACAGTCATCAAAGTCTTCCCTATGGGCGGCGCTGCCACTCCTGCCCCTCCCATTGGTCCGGCCCTCGGCCAACACGGCGTCAACATCATGGAGTTCGTGAACCAGTACAACAAAGCTACCCAGGACAAAAAGGGCCAAAAGACCCCTGCCGAGATCACGATCTACGAAGACCGCACCTTTACCTTTGTCATCAAGCTCCCCCCTGTTTCTGAGATGATCAAGCAGGAGCTCAAGCTCAAGTCCGGCAGCGGCGTCCCCAACAAGACCAAAGTCGGCAAGCTCTCTCAGTCTCAGCTCAAAAAGATTGCCACCGACAAACTGCCTGACCTCAACACCACCTCACTGGAGGCTGCCATGCGCTCCGTCGCCGGCACCGCCAAGTCCATGGGCGTCGAAGTCGAAAAGTAAATATTTTATTCATTATTACTTGACCCCGCCAGAGGCGGTGGCTTAAGGAGAAACAAAATATGGGAAAAAGAAAAGATAGCACCACCGTTGCCCCCAAGAAACAAAAATCCATGACTATCTGGGAAGAGCTCTATCCCGACCTCACCCCCAACGTGGCCGAAGCTCTCCGCCTCGCCCGCGTCAAACCTGAGCAGCTCACCAATATGACCGATGGCGACATCACGGCTATCCAGGGTATCACCGACACTGGTCTCGAGGAAATTCGTGCTAAATACAGCCCAGACTTAAGTGTCACACCAGAGGAAAAGAGTTCCGAACTCTCTGAAAGTTCGGAACTTCTGGATCAATCCACCGAATCAGTCGAAGTAGTCGGACCACGTCCTGCCAACAAGCGCCACGACTTCCGCAATGGCAAAGCCATCCGCGCTGCCAAATCCAAAGTGGATCCCCAAAAAAAATACGCCATCGAAGAAGCCGTCAAACTAGTCAAATCTGGCAATATCACCAAATTTGTCTCGACCGTCACCCTCCATCTCAACCTGGTTACCAAAGACGCCCCCACTCGGGTCGAGCTGACCTTCCCCCATATGGCTGGTGTAGCCAAACGCGTCGCCATCGTGAGTGATGAGCTCCTCAAGGACATCGACAAAGGCAAAATTGAGTTTGATATTCTAGTGACTGCGCCCGCTTTTATGCCCAAGCTGGCCAAGTATGCCAAGCTCCTGGGTCCCAAGGGTCTCATGCCCTCACCCAAAGCTGGCACCGTGACTCCCGATCCCGAGAAAAAAGCCAAGGAGTTTGCCGCGGGTAAAACCGTGGTCAAAGCCGAAGCCAAGTTCCCCCTCATGCACGTCACCGTGGGCAAGATTGATCAGGCCGAAGCCGAGCTGGTCGCCAACATCAAAGCTCTCCTGGACGCCGTCAAACTCAAAAACGTGACCAAAGCCACCCTGGCTTCCACCATGAGCCCAGGCGTGAAATTGCAACTGAACTAAGCTTCTGCTACAATACACCCATCCTCTAGACAACAGGCGATCAATAAGCCCTGTCGAAGGCAAATTACTACAAGTTGTAGTTATTAGCTGTCTCGCGGACAGCTATTATTGTATATAGGAGCATTTATGCCAAACAAAAAAAATATCGCAGGCGTTGCCGAGTTAGTTGAAAAGCTAGATAAAGTCCAAGCAGTCTTTATCGCCGACTATGCCGGACTCACCGTCAAAGAGCAGGTTGAGCTGCGCGATCTCGTCAGAACTGCGGGCGGTACCATCACCGTGGCCAAAAACAGTCTCCTCAAAATCGCCATGACTAGCAAAGGCTACGATCTCACTAGCCTCGAATCCGAGCTGACCGGCCCCAACCTTACTTTGCTCGCCGAAGGGGATGCCGTTGCTCCGCTCAAAGCCATGGTGGAATACGCCAAAGGCAATGAAAAGAATTTACCCAAAGTAAAGGTCGGTATACTAGGCAAAGATGTGTTATCGATGACAAAAGTTATGCAACTCGCGGCTCTACCCAGCAAGGCTGAGCTTATCTCGAAACTCCTGGGTACCCTCAGTAACCCCGCCCGCAACATGGTTGGCATCTTGGTTGCCCCCATGCGCAGCCTAGTTTATGCACTCTCTGCTGTAAGCAAAAAGAAAGCTGCTACCGTTTAAAACGTATTATTTGTATAAATAAATATAAAAAAGGAGACAATATGTCTGATCTAAAAGCTCTAGTCGAGCAGATCGAAAAATTATCCGTTCTTGAGGTTGCTGACCTAGTCAAAGCCCTCGAAGAGAAATTTGGCGTTAGCGCTGCTGCCCCCATGATGGCCGCTCCCGCTGGTGGCGCTGCTGCCGCAGCACCCGCCGAGGAGAAAGACGCATTTGACGTCGTCCTCACTGCTGGTGGAGCCAACAAAATTGGTGTCATCAAAGCTGTCCGCGAACTCAACCAGACCCTCGGCCTCAAAGAAGCCAAGGATCTCGTCGAAGCCGCTCCCAAGACTGTTCTTGAGAACGCCAAAAAAGAAGACGCCGAAGCAGCCAAGAAAAAGCTGGAAGACGCTGGTGCAACTGTCGAACTAAAGTAAATCTAAGTCTTTAAATCGATTACAAAGCCCTCCGATCTGCAAGCATCGGAGGGCTTTTAGGTTACCGAGTCTTTTTCCCGATAACTCCCAGCCGGGAACATAAACATTTTCAAACAAACTCAATGAGCGATAGCGGTGATGTCCCAATTCTGGCGTAGCTTCCGAATCTTGTGAGGAACTAGCCAGATTGGAATACATCACACAAATGTGTGTTTAGATATGTTTATGTGAGCCTGGGAGCTCGCTTCTTTCGGTTCACTTTCTTAAGAGGATAAGAAAGTGAACTCGCGAGGTGCGGGCGAAACCGCACAAGATATAGAAATACTTTTTCCACATTTCCCCCATTCCAGTACCCACTACCCGTAGTGGTTACTAAAAATATCGCCGTGCCCCTGCGTAGCTCGTAAGTGCATAGAGGGGTCGCACAATCTAACTACATCAATCTATTCTCTTATCATTATTTGATAATCATCTACGATCAATACACATCATATACATCATCAAATAGGATCCTATTGACACATACCCCCGCACTTGCTAATATGCAGCTATGTCTGACAAAGTTGATTTGAAAAATCTCCCCGATTTACTTACTGTCCGTGAAGTTGCCGATCTCCTCCGTGTCTCCCCTCTCACTCTCAAACGCTGGGGCAAACGTGGCAAACTCCCAGCTATCCGCATCAACTCCCGCGGTGATCGCCGCTACAAAAAAGAACAGGTCCAATGGCTCCTCGGCATCAACCCAGACCAAAGCTAATTATTAATTTTTTCTATCCATCTTTCTCCAAATTTTATCCAATCGAGCGTTGTCATCTGCCATTTTTGTCGCTTGATTAGGCAAGAGCCTTGTTTCATCTCCCACGTGGCAAATTCCTATAGATATATGGGTATTTAAATTGTCTTCCATGGCTCCAGGCCACTCATAACCTTTTTCCGCCATATATTTATTTATAATCTCGTTAACTTTATTGAGTCTCTCCTTAAAGGAATTAACTGTAAAATTTTCCTCCACTCCGTCTGGCAATATCATCGCAAACTCGTCACCGCCCCATCTAGATATAAAATCTTCTTTTCTCATCGACATCTTAAATATCTTACCGAGCTCTGCCATTAGCTCATCACCAGCAATGTGTCCATATGTATCGTTCACCATCTTGTAGTTGTCTACATCCATCATGACTACCGAATAACCATGGGCAGAGGGACTACGCAAAAAATTAGCATATTGCAAAAGCAGTTCTTCATTAAAAGCATCTTTATTTGGTAAACCAGTTAAGCTGTCCACTCTAATTTTCGCTGCAACATCAATTAAATCGCTAACTTGCTCGGCCATTTTCGGCTCGTTCCGGTTTTTCCTATGCTTCCGCAAATCACTGGCTATCAAATCTAAGGCTATATCCTGAAGTTTTGGGTTAGTATCTATTTGACTTTTACCACTCTCTTCAACTAAATCTTTATATTTGAACGCAACATTTCTAGCTAATGCTAATTTAAATGGTTTTTCATCACCCATCCCCCAACTATACACAATCCTGGATGACTTTTTCCACTTCCTCTACACTCCCCGTCAGCATCAGCTTCGACCGCATCTCCACCGCTCCCGGGAAACCCTTGCAGTACCAGGCCAGATGTTTGCGCATGGGCATAAAGTTTCCCACCCCAAACACTTGCTCAAATATCTTGGCATGCTCGATCATCCAGGCTAGTCGCGTGTGCATACAAGGTTCCGTACCTTGTAACCCGCAAATCTTACAAGGTACGGAACCTTGTAAAAATATTCCTGGGTTACCCTCTGCCGCTCGCCCAATCAATCCACCGTCTACCCCATAATCTTGAATCTTAATTCCTAAATCTTGGATCGATTGTATGTCTCCATTCCCCAACAGGTGTCCGCCGTGCTTGTGGACCACAGCGGCCGCCCGTCCGATCGCTGCCCAGTCTGCCATTCCCTGATACAGTTGGCGCAATGTCCGCCCGTGCAGACTGATGTTGGCTGGGTTTACTTCCATCAAGTGATCCATCCACTCTTCTGCCACGTCACCATTGACTCCGATCCGCGTTTTGACGGAGATCGGGAGTGGCTGCGCTGTTTTGGTAGGTTTAGCGTGTCGCTTGACCCATTTTTTGATAGCCTCACTCATCTCGGTATCATCTATCCTCACTTTACCTGCAGCAAAATCGATCATCCCCTGCCGCGACTGCCTCACAATCTCCTTGGCAACCTCGGGGGTGCGAATGAGCCCTGCTCCACTACCCTGGTCCTCCACTTTGTGCATGGGACAGCCCATATTGATATCCATCCCGTCAAATCCCAGCGTGGCAATCATAACCGCTGCCTGGTAAAAAAGTTCAGGAGTATGGCCAAACACTTGTGCCACCTCGTAGGGCTTATCAGCTAGTTCACCAATATCTTGTGCCCTAAGAAACGTTTTCATGATCCGCCCGACTGCCTTCTCTTCCTTGGCATGCGCCAATGCGTCCACACTGACAAATTCGGTAATCAAGAGGTCAACACCAGATTTGTTTTCCGGTTTTTCTGTATTCCTGTTATCCTGTGAATCACTGGAATACTGGTTTACTGGAGCACTGGAGTACCTACTTCCATACTTGGCACTCATGTACCGCATAGGCGCGTCGGTTACCCCGTCCATCGGCGACAAACCCATGATCATTTTTTTTGTGGCAAACAAATCATCCCAAAAACTCATAAATTCATTCTATCCAAACATCACAAATATATCAATCTATCAACTTGTGATACAAAAGCAATAAACCAAAGTGGAATACACGCAATACTCGCTTCAACCTCCATGGTTCGTGGGTCAATCGCCACAGCCATTTGAAACCGATGGCGTCGATCCAGTCGGGACATAGTGCGACCACCCCCGCCCACTCGTCGAGTGCCCCCCCAACACCCATCGCTACCCGTACCCGCAGATACGGTCTGTTCTCCTCGATCCACAAATCTTGATACGGTGAACCGTATGCTACCAGGAGGTAATCTGGACTGACCCCGTTAATCTTGGCAATAGTCATGCTGGACTCCTCATCCCGTTCTACCGCCACACTTTTGGCGCCCTCATACCACGAAACCTGGAGTCCGGGATGTTTCCGGATCATGGCCGTCGACGCCCGCTCCGCGATGCCAGGCGCTGCCCCCAAGAGAAAAATCTTTTCATCATACTGACTCGCATGCTGTAGGATCTCCTCCACAAGATCCATTCCACTAATTCTTTCAATTTGAGAATTTGAGAATTTGTGATTTAAGATTTTACTAGCCCACACAATCCCATGACCGTCGGCCACACACAAGCATTGTGCTAGAATATTTCTGAACGCTGTGTTACTCCGCGCCTCCATAATATACTCCGGATTGACCGTCGCCACGTGCAGCATTTCCTTCCTCTGGAGCCACATTTTCTTTAGCACTTCGTATCTATGAGTGCCAGAAATAGTCACTCCATAAATTTCTATTGCCGTATCAAGCTTTTTTGCCTCTCGATTTTTGCTTTTATGGGCTCTTTTGGTCACTTTTTTTAGTTTTTTCAATGCGTCTCCTTCGCAAACCTGAGTCTAATCATACCCTCTCCGGTCATTTAGTGCAAAAATGGTCAAAAATGAATGTATTTTCCTAGACTTATAACAAATTGAGCTATGAGAAACTAGTTTTAAATGGTGGGATCCCAAATAAACATACTCTAGGTCAAAATATTTTAAACATTAAAGCTGAAAAATCGTTTGTTTGATCAAATTATTTGATCTTAAAATATATCTTAAAATTAAATAATATATTGGTATATTGATATATTGGTATAATTACTCTTATATCCCTACCCTAGACACAAGAAAATTGATGTATTGGTATGTTGGTTTAATGATTAAATATATGAAAAATTAGTCCTTTAATATTAAACATTCAGGAGGACTTTGAGCGTCTCTTTCGCCGCTTTGGACCACGTCAGCTCACCCACTCTCAATTTTCCCGCGACTGCCATTTTGGTGCGGAGTTTTGGCTCCCGTAAAACTTTCTCCATTTCTTTCGCCAATCTATCGACAAATCCGCTCTCAATTTGAGAATTTGAGAATTTTTGATTTGTAATTGAGACAATTATCCCCGCTTTCCCTATAACTTCGCCCAGTGCCCCGCCATCACTGCCAATTACCGGGACACCATATTTCATTGCTTCCAGTACCGGTAACCCAAAACCTTCGGTAATCGACGGTTGCACGTACAACTTAGCTCCCATATATAGTGACTCAAGTTCTATCTGTGAAACACGACCGGTAAACACAACTCTATCTTGTACCTGGTGCTTCTGGACGGCCGCAAACACCTCACTGGCGAGCCAACCCACCGAACCAGCAATCACCAATCGGTAATCTGCCAAATCCGTCCCCAATCTGGCAAATGCGGCAATCAGCGCCGCCAAATTCTTCCTCGGTTGGATGGTGCCCACAAACAAAATATATTTTTTATCTTGTAGCCCATATTTTCGCAATGTCCCACTGGAATACTGGATTACTGGATTACTGGAAAACTCAGTACCTTCATATACTACTTTGATCTTCTTGCGATTAGTATGTAGCTCTTTTTCCAACTGTTTAGCCGTAAAATGAGACACGGCGATCAGTTGGTCGGCCGATCTCGCCGCATAAATTGTGGAGAGCGGCAAATACCACCGCTGCAGCAGATTTTTGTATTCGGGGAGCCATTGGTACTCCAATCCATGAATGGTCACCACGGTTTTGATGTGAGGGTTACGGAATATAGGTAACGTGTGTGCTGGTACCCAAAGCACGTCCAGCTCCCTACACTCCCGGAGTGAAGGGCTCCCACACTCCGGGAGTGTCTGCACTTTCCAAGTAGCCCAGGCCAATCCGAGCTGAGTCCACAAATATCGCCACGGAACTACTTTAACAATAACATTGGTATATCCATCCAATTCACTCTCCACACTTGTCTTTGGACGGATAAACAGGACAAATGTATGTATTTTTGATTCTGGCAGTCTCAGCATCTCTTTGATAAGGTGATATGAGTAGTTCTCGGTACCCGTTCTATCGGGAATAAAGGCTCTTGAGGCATCAATTCCAATAATCATATCTTAATCATACCAAACTATATCAGCCAAGCGCTTTTCTGTAGGTATCGATATTCTCGATTGCCTTCCCCGTCCCCTTGACCACACAAAACAGCGGATCCTCGGCGATATAGGCAGGTACCCCCACCTCTTTGGTCATGAGCGTATCCAGATTGCGCAGAGTGGAAGTCCCTCCGCTCATCACAATCCCTTTGTCGATGATATCACTGGATAGTTCGGGCGGAGTTTCCTCTAGCACAGCCTTTACTACTCCCACTATTTGGGATAATGGTTTCTGCATAGCCTGATGGACATCCGTGGAGGTAAATACGACCGTACGCGGCAACCCAGTCACCACATCCCGACCTTTGACATTCATGCTTTCTTCTCTGGCTAGTTTGGTCGCCGAACCAATTTTGATCTTTACTGCCTCAGCTGTTTGGTCGCCTATTATCAAAGAGTGATTCCGGCGGGCGAAGTCCATAATAGCTTCGTCCAGTTTAGTCCCACCTACCCGCACACTTTTGTGCACGACCACTCCACCCAGAGCTATTACAGCTGCCTCGGCCGATCCACCCCCGATATCCAAGATCATGTTGCCCGATGCCTCTGCAATGGGTATCCCCGCGCCAATCGCCGCCGCCAGGGGCTCGTCTATCAAATATACTTGCCTAGCCCCAGCAGCTATTGTGGCTGCTTGAGCTGCCCTTCGCTCCACCTGGGTACACCCAGCCGGCACACAAATCATAATGTCTGGTTTAAACAGCCAGGTTTTGCCGATCGCGCGAGTAATAAAGTACTTGAGCATCGCTTCCGTCACCGCATAATCGGCGATCACCCCGTCTTTCATGGGGCGGCTGGCAATAATATTGCCAGGTGTACGACCCAACATAGTCTTGGCTTCATTTCCTACTGCCACTACCCGCATATCCGAGATGGTCACTGCCACGACTGTTGGCTCGTTCAGCACCAGTCCCTCACCCGCCACCCATACCAGTGAATTGGCTGTGCCCAGATCTATCCCTAGTTTCTTCCCAAAGTTCATATCTTTTGATTTTACCACGCATGTATTTGAGGACTCTCCTCAAAAGGAATTCGTGGCTGCAAGCCAAGAAGGGGCAGCGGCAGCTGAGAGGAGAGTCCTCGCTGGTACTTCGTTTTCACGCCATTACCTTAATTACCGCTCAGTTCATATTATTACCGCACACTAGAGATATTAATTGCGTTAATAATCCCTACTTGACAATATATTTCCCGCGTTCTACACTCAAAATATCCCCAACAAACTTAGACACGTATCTGGATGTACAAGTTATGGATAAGCTTTATACAATTATCGAAGTCGCTGCCAAGCTAGGTCTCTCGGACAAGACCCTGCGCCGGTGGGAAGAAGCCGGTCGTTTTACTCCCAGCCGAACCCTTGGCAACCAGCGTCGATATTCAATTGAAGATTTACAAATCCTCGACGCCATTAAACACGGCACCATCAATGCTCAATCCGACCTCCTAACCATTGCCCAAGCCGCCCAAACTTGCGGGGTCTCGCCCTCCACGATTCTGCGCTGGGAAAACGAAGGCAAGATCCACCCCCTAATCACTTCGGGCAATACCTATTACCCTCGCGCCAAGCTTATCGAAAAAATGGACGAGCTCAAAAAGTTGTATGTCGAGCCTGTTCCCCAAGAGTCTGACCTGTCCCAGGGGACAGTCCCTAACAGGAATCCCCGACTGCAAGTCGAGGAGGGCTCGTCGGCAGACGAAGGGACTGTCCCCTATGTAACTACTATCATAGCCCGCGATCGCGATATCCAGGAGATCATCAACTACCGTGCTGTCATGGAATATCTAGACAAGCTCGA
>CAYGFS010000015.1:0-21723 GCA_964349305.1 uncultured Pseudomonadales bacterium | reverse complement strand
CTGATATTCACACTTGGCTTTACCCTCAATCTCTACGGCGCCTTCGTTTGGGTTTTTCAAGGCCAAGTTTGGCCGTTTAGTCTCTCGACCATCTCCTTTATTTCATGGATACTCGTTTTGACAGCTCTCGCCTTGGCAACTATTTGGCACTGGCCGGACTTTTTCAGATCCATCTTCAAAAAAATCGGCTCGCATAAATTGCTCGTTAGTTTGCTGGTTTTTGCCTCTCTGCTTCGCTTCGTTAACCTCTCTCATCCAGATAAATATATCTTCGACGAAGTTTATCACGCCTTCACCTCGAGGGAATATCTCACTGGCAATGTCGGTGCTTGGGAATGGTGGACTACGCCGCCCGAAGGCGTCGCCTACGAATGGACCCATCCTCCCACGGCTAAATATGGCATGGTACTCGGGATGCTCCTATTTGGCGAAAATAGTTTTGGCTGGAGAGTGGGATCTGCCGTAGCCGGGGTGGTAAGCATTTACGGATTGTACTTGCTCACACTCGCACTGACCCGGCGCCAAGACCTGGCTCTCCTTGCCGCTTTCTTATTATCGATCGAAGGGCTCCATCTCTCCCAGTCCCGGATTGCCATGAATGATGCATATATGTTTTGCTTTTATATTTGGTCACTCTATTTGGCGGTAAAATCGCGCTGGAAAGGCGCCGCTATTCTCTATGGTCTCGCCCTCTCCTCGAAGTGGAGTGCGCTCTACGGCATTGTCCCACTTGCCGCCATATATCTCTCTCAGAACCCGCTCAAAATCTGGAATCTGGCGTCTAGCGTCTATCATCTACTGTTTGCTGTACGATTATTACTGATTGCCGCCGCTGTCTACGTTCTCACCTTTGCTCCCTTTATCCTCGCCGGTCACACTTGGGATCAGTGGTGGGAGCTCCACCGCCAAATGTGGTATTACCACACTCACCTTGTGGCTACCCACGGCTACCAGTCCACTCCGTGGCAATGGCTATTTTCCGTCCGTCCTGTTTGGTATTGGGTCAACTATGGTCAAAATACTCTGTCCAATATTTATGCCTTTGGCAATCCACTCCTACTCTGGTTGGGCCTCGTGGCTTTTGTGCTTAGTCTGGGAAAAATCTTCCGCTACCCAACCTCAATCTTTTATCTTCTCTACATCATCTTTACTTTACCGTGGGTATTTTCTCCGCGCATCATGTTTTTCTACCACTACATGCCTTCTGCCGGTTTCCTCTGTCTCATCTTGGCTACTTGGCTCTCTGATCTTTCTCTTCGTACCCGCCTTGGTATATTGATGATTTGTTTAACTAGTCTCCTACTTGTCTCTCCCTTCCTCTACGGTTTCCCCACCCCCCATCTCTATTGGGACACAGTCTTCAAGGTCTTTCCCAGCTGGAAGTAATTAAATCAGCAATAACCCTAGGCCACCTAGGACTAGTAGGAGTAATCCTATCCCTAGTGTCCCGGCAGTCACCTCAAACACTCCAGCTTGAGGCAGAGCCGTGGGTACGGGAGAGGGTTGTACTACTACCTTGCCGGTTGCATCAATCTGGACGCTACAGCTGTCTCGCTGACCATTGGTAGAGGATACTTCGGCCGTATTAGATACCGAGGTAGTTCCTCCGGCTACGTTTACGCTCACGCGGAATGTCCGCTGTGCCTCACTGTTACTGGCTAGCGCACCCACGGTACACGTCACGACGCGGGTAGTGGCATCATAAGTACACCCGGTGTCTCCATCCACGTAGGTCAAGTTTGCCGAGAGTTTGTCAGTAATTGTGGTGTCAGGCACCGTGTTGCCGCCCGTGTTTTTGACCACAACATTGTACAAAATAATCTGTCCGTTTTGCAGTACGTTGGTATCGACAATTTCGTTTTCTATGTAATAAAACCCAGCGCGGTTGCGGCTATCATCCATATACATCCGCTTGGCGCTGCAGTCGAGCGCTGCCGATGGAGGTGTCGAAGGGGAAGAGGTCGGTGATGGGCTTAAGGCTGGAACCGAGCTAGATGGGGACGGGGTCGGTGAGCTAGATCCACACGCTACTGTAAATGATTTGGTACAAACATTCGCTCCAGGATTGACCACAAATATTGGTGCAGTAATCGGAGACTCAACTGGTGCAGGGGTAGCAACTGGCTGGGGGGTCGAAGCTATTTTAATCGGTGTCGTGGGTTTACGTACCAAATACACGACTCCGATTGCCAAGATGATCGTGAGAAATACTCCTAACCCAATCAGTAGTGATTTTTTCATTTGTGCCGTCATTGTGTTGCCCCCACCCATACTGGATCACATACATTGACCCCATTTATACTTCCGCACGCTCTACACTCCACTTTGTATGTACCACAGGCTGCAATAGTTAGACTTCCTTTTGGTTTGAGCGTCCTGTCAGTTGCCATTGTTTTCCACGCTCCATTATTTATTGAGTAGCGGTATTCGTAACTGAATTTGATAGATCCTGCCGGAGTATCAGCCGCCTCACAGCTAAATGTCATCTGTGTCCCAATCACTGGTGTCGTGGTCGGCGTATATGTCAGACCCGTACAAGCTAGAACTGGTGCTGGTGGCGGACTCTCTACTACTGTCGTTGTAGTTTTCTCTTCCTTATCGCACCCGCACTTCATCGTTGTAGATTCAAATCCATGGCCAGAATCAATCTGGATCGTACCACAAAAACATTTAGAATTCGGGGGCACTCCAGTTTTTTGGCAACCACCACTAGTATCAAACATTCCAGCACAATAATTTGATCCTGCACCATCGTTTATCCGATCTGCTATACCGTCATTGGTAGGAGCCAAATCAGTTATCGAACACAATCCAGTTTTCAATGTCTCTGGAGTATACCCAGAGGGATCACTTGAATCACCACCCCCACACACTCCGTCTTTATCAAAGTATCGTGGAGAGCCGTAACATGTACAACTTTTAGTGTAACCAGCCTTTGGTGTTGAAGACCAATTTGCGCCGTAAGATACCGCATAGCCAAGTTCTATAGCTTTGTTATTGCAGCCTCCCTCAGTTCCATCAGACTTCAGACAGAACCCATAATCACACCATGTTCCTCCCGCCGCGCCACAAGCACTTTGATTACTTGCTGCATCTATTTTCGGATCTGGTGCGTAATCACCAATGCCGAGGTCTTGATCTCTCTCATCATCATTAACTTCCTTTGCTACTCCAGACAATTTCTCGTAGGCAGGATTGCGGATAACATTGCCATCTTCATCCCTGGTAAACTTGGTAATATAGGCCACCGTGGGAATCTCTGCCCCCCCAAAGTTTAAATAAGCATAATAACCCCCAAATCCAACACTTAAAACCAGTAAAAACACTCCAGCCACTACACCCACAACTTTCTTGATTACACTACCCTTTTTCTTGGGCTGCTCAGATCCAGTCGGTGCTGGTGGTACGGGCGGTAGTGGAGCTGCCCCGTCAACTGGTGGAGTAGTCGTGGTCGTAGTTGTCGTGGAGGTTGTGGGGGGAGGGGTCACAAATGCCAGGGGGGTATCATCCCCCATCGCCACATTAGTAGGAGTTGGAGGGAGAGTAGGTGGGACTAACGGCTCTGGCATGGGTGGTACGGTTGGCATACTGGGAGCGGGTGCCACAGGTGGAGTTGGTGGTAGAGTTGTGGATTCAGTTGTAGTTGTGGTCGTAGTCGCGGTAGCTGGAGTACTGAGTGCCGCATCAACCATAGCCTGCGGATCTGGCAGGGGAGCTGGTGGGGTAGATGGTGGGTTGTTTTGATCGATTGGGTCGGGCATAGTCTAACCTTATTACAACGCCAACAGCGCTGCTCCTATTACCATAATGACGATTCCTAGACCCGCCGTCAATAGTGTATTCTCTATTACCCCTGTAACCGGCACCCCGCTATCGGTGGCGGGCATCGCCGCTCGTGGGGTCGGGGAAATACTAGAGTTCGCGGTGGTAGTCGAAGCCGAAGGCGACGAAACAAACGCGGGGTCTAACCCAGTCGTACTGGCACTGGCAGTAAATCCCCGGGCTAGTTTCTGTGCCACTCCGTTTGATCCCACATAAGACAGGGTAATTGTTTGTTTGCCCGCCTTTAAATCAATCACTGGCGCCCAGCTCCAGGTTCCGTCCGTTGCGATTATGACTGTGTCACTAATGGATTTTTGTCCAGTCAGGGCAATGGAGAGAGTTGTCCCCGAGGGTCCCGTCCCGCGGAATTCCGGCCGGAGAGTCTTAAGTACCTCTCCCTCTTCCTTTGGATTGAGCAATGTCACGGTCGTATTATTGACTGCATTCACACCAGGTTGTGCAACTAGTGGTTCAACATTAAAGATACTAGGGGCTTGAGCTGGCTGTGGAGTGGGTGACGTATCTGTCGCCACCTCTGCCACAGTGGGCGTTATTGCGGGATTTAAAAACTCGGAGTTTTGCCCCAGGGTAATTGTCGGCACCGGCGCCGAATTGGCCAGTGACACTGCCACTACGGATTGTAAAGAGCCCCCTTCTACCGTGACGCTTGCTACCGTCGCAGATGGATCGTAGGCGGTATAGGATCTCAGATCACTGTTTCTGATGGTCGACAGGGTAATGGCATAATTGCCCGATTCATTCACCAGTGTCGAGACCGTCGTCGATCCGGGTAACGTTAAGTACGCGATTGCCCCAGCAGCCATTTGTTTTGACGGGAGCTGGACATTACCATAAAAGTTCACCGACGCAGGAGTTGAACCTATTACTGGCCCTGTTGTGGCAGTGTAGGGGCTGCCATTGTTATCAAACCTAGTTCGCTTCTCACCGGACAAAATCCTAAACGCGTACGCCGTGCTGGGCTGTAATCCCTCTATTGTCACGTGGTGAGTTTGGTAACCACCTTGACTGCCATTATCACGGTCATCCTTTGCTTTGGTCGTAATTTTTTCACCTACGACTCCGTATTCAATCTCTCCGATTGTACTGGCAGTGCTAGTCCACGACACGCTAAATTTGTTGTCAGCCACATTGGTAATCCGCACCTTTTCCGGCTTTATCTCCTCAGCGACTTGGGGTGTTTGGCCGCTAAAATAGTAGTATCCAGCTACCACTAGCCCAATGATTAGAGCCATGCCCACAATAGTTGGAATTCTCTTAGTTAGTAAACTCATCTAATCCTTCCACGCTGCCGCTTTCAGTTGCCACGGGAACCTCTTCACTCACCACTTCACTGATTTCACCTTCCACTTTTAATCTACTCGAGAGCTGATTAATGACTTCCGTGTCTATCGCCGGCGGTAGGGGTTCTAGTAAAGATTGGTCTATTTCTAGCGCTACCGGTTTGGTGATCGCTGCATATACTCCCACCCCCACCCACACAATTGCCGCCACGAGCGTTACCATCCCCATTTGGTACATACTCCGGCTTACCAAGACGCTATCTCTCCTAGCCATTTATTTTTTTCCTTTCTTTTCCGGCATCGCTTTATTCAGCTGTGCCTCATCCGCCAAATAATAGGCATTGCCAGCAATGTTCAGCGACACTCCGGCACCCGTTGTTTTAGTCCCCACCTCTCTAGTGATCGTCGCCGAATCCACGCTGACTATTCGCTCCATTGTCAGCAGTTTAGTCAAAAAAGTATTAATCGACAGGTAGTTACCAGACACTCTGGCAGTAAAAGCTAGAGCTACTACGGATTGTTTTTTGTCTGGTTTAAACGGCGAAAGGATGCGGGAGAACAACAGGGTCGGACCCAGCGATTCACTTTCTATCTTTACTCCCGACTGCAGCGCCAGTATCTCAATCGCTTGAGTTATAGGTGAATACATGGCACCCTCGTTGGGAATAGTGGTGTTAATCTTGCTTAACGATGGCTTAATCACCTCGAGCTGATTGGCTGCTTTTTGTAACGCATTTACCTTCGTGTCTAGCAGCTTGAGTGTTTTTTCCGAATCAGTAATAGTTTTTTGCAGGGTCACGATCGACGTAATTGTCGGCCGCAGCGCAAACACGATAAACACCGCCGTCACAAACAATGATAAAACTAAAGCCAAAGATACTTGCACTGCCGGCAGGCGATAGTACTTGCGCAAATCCTGCGAATATCGCTGTGTTGTTGTGCTCATTTTTTAAACTCCATCGCTATATCAAATTGCATTTGTGCTCCCTTGGTGGTGCTACTCTCGAGCTTCCCGATTTTGACCCCGCCAAACAACGGATCAGTTTGTACAAGAGATAAAAACTGTCCAAAAGCCGGGAGTGATGCGGCATAAGCTGTCATGCTGAGCGTGGTCGGTGTGAACGAGATTCTGTCATACCACACCTCACTCGGAGTAATCCTCTCAATGTCTGCAATGGTTTTAATTACGCTGTCCTGTGAACTCATCGCCGACTTAGCTTGGGTAAGTTGTTTTTGCGTTAAAATATAATCTCGCTCTACTTGTTCGTAAGATTTTATAACCGCGATATCTCTAGCGATTGCTTTACGCAGATCAGTCAAATTGCGGTCTAGTGCAAACCTCCACAAAAACGCCCCCATCACAATCAGCTGGGTCACAATCACACTCCACTTGCCAAATACTAGTGCCCACTCGAGGATCACCCCCAGAGTACTATTCTCAAATGGGTCGCGAGGCAGTAGATTAATCGACCTTTTATGACCAAAAAACGCGGGCAGCTTCATGACTCCAGTCTACCACCTAACACTTACTGACAACAACTTAAAAACTTATTTCGTTTTACCTATTTTGGAAATGCGTGATTTCAGGCGGCTCGCATGTCGTTTGGCCACCAAGTGGTGCTTGACTGCGCGGTCCATCGCCGAATACAGGGATTTGAGAGTTTCCGCGCCAGGATTAATTCGTGCTTCTTTAATCGTAGTTTTGAGTCTACCTTTGCCACTCACATTTTGTTGTGTGCGGCGCTTATCGACTCGCTCTTTTTTGATGGCTGATTTTGTAATAGGCATGCGGAGATTATAACTCAAGGTACTACGAAATGGAATATCCCAAAAATGAGAGGCCTTGTGGTAACCTAAGCATATGTTCAAGCGCTTTGTCCAAAATGGTCGCGATTTATTTGAAAAAGAAAGCTCCTCCATTCTCTCGGCGGCCACCATTATTATGGGAGCTACTCTGGCTTCCGCGCTCCTGGGATTAGTCCGTACGCGTCTGCTTATCTCGTTTTTCTACGCCGACAAAGCTGTCGTCGATGTGTTCTGGGCGGCTTTTCGTCTCCCCGATATGGTTTTTCAAATCATCATCGTCGGAGCCCTGTCCTCTGCCTTCATTCCGGTTTTTAGCCGCTATTTCGGGAACAAGGACGAAAGTAATCTGATTGCCTCATCCATGATCAATGTCGTCATGGCTATCATGATGGTGTTATCGATCGTGATCATTATTTTTGCCTATCCACTCTCACGACTAATCGCTGGTGGATTTGCCGAATCGCAGCTCCTGCTCATGGCCAACCTCACCCGGATTATGGCCACAGCCCAGCTCTTTTTTGGTTTCTCCTCATTTTTGACCGGAGTGATTCAGTCACACAAAAGATTTCTTATCCCCGCGCTCTCGCCCATCCTTTACAACCTAGGTATTATCATCGGCATTTTAGTTTTTGGTCGGACTTTTGGCATCTATGGCGCGGCTATGGGCGTCGTGATTGGGGCACTCCTTCACCTCCTAGCTCAATTACCCCTTGCCTCTAAACTCGGGTTTAAATATATCTTCGCCTGGAATCGTAAACATGAAGCCGTCAAAGAGATGACCAAACTCATGCTGCCCCGGGTACTTACTTTATCGCTGGTCCAGATCGAAGCTACTGCCATTGTGACTTTTTCTAGTTGGCTCACTCCCGGTACTGTCACCATTATCTCTATTGCCCAGCAGCTGGCCAATCTACCGGTTCGCTTGATCGGTATCCCCATCGGCCAGGCTTCGTTACCATTTTTTACTAAAATTACCTCCAAAAATGATCTTTTGTCCCTGGCTGGTATGGTCAACAAAACCATTCTTGAAATGTTGTATTTGGCACTGCCTGCCAGCGTGATCGTGCTCATCTTACGCATTCCTCTCGTACGCTTAGCCTATGGTGCCGATTCTTTCCCCTGGGCAGAAACTGTCTTAACCGGAAAACTGGTGGCAATTCTGGCCATTTCCATTGCTGCCAGATCGCTCACCCACGTCTTGGTCCGCGTTTTTTATTCACTGCACAACACCACCACGCCGTTTCTCACCAATCTCCTCTCGACGATTATCAATATTAGCCTCAGCTACTATTTCCTTTTCGTTTTAAAGTCTGGGGTTCTCGGTATGGCCTTTGCCATTACCGTGGCTTCGCTTATCGAGACGGTTGTTTTGACCGGATTGTTGTATAGCCTGGCTGGCTTTGCCACAACCCATTTACTCCTACCTATTTCCAAGATGCTTGGCATCACCCTTGTTACCTCGCTGGCGCTGTGGGTTCCGTTGCGCGTCCTCGATACCCTCATTTTTGACACCACTCGGACATTCCCCTTGATTCTTCTGACTGTCACAGTTGGCGTCATTGGTATGGGGGTCTACGTCTTCCTTTCCTATCTCTTCAATATCCAAGAACTTGGCATCTTTATGCGACTGGCTCAAAAGATTGGCGGCTGGCACAAAGCCCTCTCTCAGTCTGACGAAACTCTCGAAACCTCCGAACCTACGGTATAATACCCCTGATTCCGTTTAAAAATTAGAATTTAGAATTTGTTTGTAAATTGGAATTTGGGATTTGGAATTTAAATTTATGATGAATATCAGAAATTTCAGTATCATTGCCCACATCGATCACGGCAAAACTACCCTGACCGATCGCTTGCTCGAAGCCACGGGAACTGTGGCCATGGGGGGCACGGTTCGTCTCATGGACAGCAATCCTATCGAGGTTGAGCGGGGTATTACCATCAAACTCGCCCCCGTCCGCATGCTCTACACTCCCCACAGCCAAACTGCAAAACTGCTAAACGGCGAAACTTTTATCTTAAATTTGATAGACACTCCGGGCCACGTCGATTTTTCTTATGAAGTCAGCCGCGCCCTCCATGCCTGTGAGGGGGCCGTATTGGTGGTGGATGCCACCAAGGGGATCCAAGCCCAAACCATCGCCAACTATGACAAAGCCAAGGAGGCAGGGTTAACTATCATTCCCTTTGTCAACAAAATCGACATGCAGGCCGCCGAGCCCGAGCGGGTCGCGGACGAAATAGTGGAAACGCTAGGTTTTAAACGTGAAGATATTCTCTTTGGTTCCGCCAAGTCCGGTATTGGTGTCACCGAGCTCCTCGAAGCCATTGTCGTCCGAATTCCTGCCCCCGTAGCCCTCACTCCCGGAGTGAAGAGCGCCCACACTCCGGGAGTGTTAGACCCCCTTCGCGCTTTAGTTTTTAATAGTACCTTTGATACCCACAAAGGCGTGATTGCCTTCGTCAAAGTCATCTCCGGAGAGATAAACAAAAGTAATCGCGACAACCTCATGCTTTATGCCACCAGGGAAAAACTCTCACCCCTGGAGATAGGCTTTTTCTCTCCCGACATGCGCGCGTCCGACCACATCGAGGTAGGGGAGGTAGGCTATATTGCTACCGGCCACAAAGATATCCGCGCCGTCACCATTGGAGATACGCTCACCACCCTCGGCTCCAACGTAGATCCAGTAGAGGGATATCAGCGCCCCCAAGCCATGGTCTTTATGGATATTTACCCGATCGACGCCGGTGACTACCGTAACCTCGTCGACGCCCTGGGCAAGCTAGCCTTAAACGATGCCTCTCTCACTTATCACGCCGCCTCCAGCCCCGCTCTCGGCCACGGGTTCCGGGTCGGCTTCCTCGGCATTCTGCACGCCGAGATTGTTACCGAGCGCTTATCTCGCGAATTCGAGGTCCAGGTGGTCAATACCGCTCCCTCCGTACCCTACAAAATGGTCTTACGTTCCCTCGAGCACATCGAGATTTCTAGTCCCGCCGACTGGCCTAGTCCCGATCAGATTGTGAGTATCGAAGAACCCATGGTCACGCTGACCATCTATACCCCTGAGCCTTATGTGGGGGGCATTATGGAGCTCAGCCAGGGCAAGCGTGCCGAGTTCATCGACATGCAATACGTCTCCGGCAAAGTCCGCCTCAACTACTTGATGCCGCTCTCTGAGCTCATTACCAACTTTTATGACCGCCTCAAATCAGTCTCCTCCGGCTATGCCAGTGTCCAGTACGACCACGCAGGCTACGCCGGGGTCGATGCTGCCAAAGTCGACATTATGCTCAACGGTGAGTCTGCCGAAGCTCTCTCTTTTGTCTCGCCTCGCCATTCCTCCGAAGGACGTGCGAGGGTGCTGGTAGACAAGTTGGCCGAGGTCATCCCGCGCTCGCTCATCGAGGTCGCGATCCAGGCTGCGATCGGTGGCAAAATCATTGCCCGCTCGACTGTCAAAGCTTTCCGCAAAGACGTGACCGCCAAGCTCCACGGTGGCGACATGACCCGCAACCGCAAACTACTCGATAAGCAAAAGAAAGGGAAGAAAAAAATGAAACAGCTCGGCTCCGTCTCCGTCCCCCAGGAGGCCTTCACCGAAATCCTCAAAATTTAGCCCTTGACACTTTCTAGCACTCTCGTTATGATACTGCTAACTACAAGTATTGAGCTTGCCGAAATATGAAACCATTAAGCCCGCGCCAAATCCAAATCATCAAAGCCGTAGTCGAGGAGTATACCTCTACCGGTGAGCCGATCGGCTCCGACACGCTCGACAAAAAATTCAACCTGGGCGTCTCTCCCGCCACTATCCGCAATGAAATGGTGCGTCTCGAGGATCTGGGATACTTGAAACAGCCCCACACCAGCGCTGGTCGCATCCCGACCCCCATCGCCCTCAAACTCTACGTCTCCGAACTCATGCATGAAGAGGATCTCTCGGTCACAGAAGAGGTCTCGGTCAAGGAGCGCATTTGGGATCACCGCAAACAATTAGATACATTGCTCCAAGAAGCCACCAAGGTCTTATCCGAAAAAACGGGCAATATTAGTTTTGCCACCTCTAGTGATGGCCGGGTTTACTCCGCCGGCTACGCCAACCTCCTCTCGCTACCCGAGTTTTTTGACATCGACGTGACCCGCCAGGTTCTCTCCATGATCGAGTCGTATAAGCAAATGGAGGGTATTTTTGCCCGTACTGAAGATGTCCAACCATTCCACATTGTCCTGGGTGATGAGTTTGGCAACGAGTATCTCTACCCCTGCGCCATGGCTTACCTCGATTACTCTGCCGGCGGTTTGACTGGCCACATCGGCGTCATCGGACCCGCCCGCCTCAATTATCCCTACGTCATGCCCATGCTGCGCCACATGAGCGGACTTATCGACGAAATATCCGCTAGCTGGAGTTAAATATGCCCAAAAAACAAGTATTGCCAAAAACAGATCCAATAATCACTAAACTAGAGTCTGACGTCTTGCATCTAGATTTTGCGCTCAAAAGAGCGCTCGCCGACTACGCCAATCTCGAGCGTCGCTTTAGCGAGCAGAGCTCAGCCGTGATCAAATTTGCCAAAGCCGATTTACTTACCAAACTCTTAGATATCCGCGATCACCTCGCCATGGCTTCACTCCAGCTCAAAGACCAAAGTATCAATATGATCTTGGGCTCTTTTGACAAACTTTTGGTCGAAGAGGGGGTAGTCGAAGTCAAAACTGACGGTCTCTACGATCCGACTTCCATGGAGTGCCAGGAAATGGGCGAAGGGAAGAAAGATCACGTGATCAGAGTTATTCGTCCAGGTTACCGCCTGCACGACCGAGTCCTCCGGACGGCTCGCGTTGTTGTAGGCTCCGGAGCCTCTGCAGCCAAAGGACACTCCTTAACAGGAGACGTGGCCGAAGGCCAAGGCGGGACGCCGAAGGCGGAAGGTGTGTCCTTGTAGGTGAAGCCCTACAAAGTAAATTAATTAATAGTAAATAGGAGTAAGTATATGTCTACTACATCATCAAAAACCATCGGTATCGATCTCGGTACCACCAATAGTTGTGTCGCCGTCATGGAGGGTGGCAAAGCCAAAGTGATCCCGCTCCACGAAGGCACGAACACTTTCCCCAGTATCGTCGAGCCAGTCAAAAATTTGGTCGGCGCCGTCGCCAAAAACCAAATGATCCTCAATAGCAAAAATACGATCTATAGCGTCAAGCGCCTCATGGGCCGCAAAATGTCGGACCCTATGGTCAAAGACACGATGAAAAAAGTGGCCTACGAAATAGTGGCCGGCAAAGACGACATGGCCAGTGTCAAAGTCGAAGGCAAGGTTTACAGTCCTCAAGAAATATCTGCCAAGATTTTGCAAAAAGCCAAAGCCGACGCCGAAGCCTACCTCGGCACCAAAGTCGACTCTGCCGTCATCACTGTCCCTGCTTACTTTGACGACTCTCAGCGCCAGGCCACTATGCAAGCCGGCAAGATCGCCGGACTAGAGGTCAAGCGTATCGTCAACGAGCCCACCGCTGCCGCCCTCGCCTATGGACTAGACAAAAAACAGTCTGGCAAGATCGCGGTCTACGACCTCGGTGGTGGTACTTTTGATATCTCTGTGCTTGAGATTGGCGACGGAGTCTTTGAGGTCAAAGCTACCAATGGGGACACTTTCCTGGGTGGCGACGACTTTGATAGTAAGTTGATCGAATATATTGTCGCTGAATTCAAAAAAGAGAACAGCGTCGATCTGGCCTCCGACAAACAGGCGCTCCAGCGTGTCCGCGACTCAGCCGAAAAAGCCAAAATCGAGCTCAGTACCAGTATGGAAGCCGAGATCAACCAGCCCTTTATCACCCAGGGTCCCAATGGTCCGCTCCACCTGACCATGAAGATTAGCCGCGCCAAGCTCGAAGAGCTCACCGCCGACCTGATCAAAAAATCCATGGAACCGGTCAAAAAATGTTTGGCCGATGCTAAAGTCAAAGCCAGTGAAATCGACGAGATCGTCCTCGTGGGTGGCCAGACTCGTATGCCCGCTGTCCAAAAAGCCGTCAAAGACTTCTTTGGCAAAGAGCCCCACAAAGGCGTGAATCCCGACGAAGTAGTAGCCGTAGGTGCCGCCATCCAAGCCGGAATACTGGGTGGCGAAGTCCACGATGTCCTCTTGCTCGATGTGACTCCGCTCACGCTCGGTATCGAGACCATGGGAGCGGTGCGCACTCCGCTGATCGACCGCAATACCACCGTCCCCACCAGCAAGTCTCAAGTTTTCTCAACAGCGGCTGACAACCAGCCCCAGGTCGAGATCAACATTTTGCAGGGCGAGCGTCCGATGGCCGCCGACAACAAAACGCTTGGTCGCTTTGTCCTAGACGGTATCGCTCCCGCGCCGCGTGGAGTCCCCCAGATCGAGGTCACTTTTGACATCGATGCCTCCGGTATCCTGCACGTCAGTGCCAAGGACAAAGGGACGGGCAAAGAGCAAAAGATCTCTATCCAAAATGCGACCAACTTGACCGACGAGGAAGTGGAGCGCATGAAGCAAGAGGCCGAAAAATACGCCGACGAAGACAAGAAAAAGAAAGAGCTCGTCGACAAAAAGAACGAGGCCGAGACCCTGATCTTCACCGCCGAAAAGTCGCTCAAAGACGCCGGTGACAAAATCACCGCTGAGGAGAAGAAAGAGATCGAGGGCTCTATGGCCGCCCTCAAAGAAGCCAAAGACAAGTCTGATGCGACGGCAGAGTCCATCGATGAGGTCTATAAGAAAGCTTCTGAGTCCCTCTCCAAGTACGGCGAACGTCTCTACAAGGCCGCCGCTGAGGCTGCTCCATCTCCCGAAGATGCCGCCAAAGCCGAGCAAGCCAAGACTGAACCTACTCAGGACGGCGAAAAACCCGCCGAAGAAGGCGAGGTTGTCGAAGAAGCGTCGAAGAAAAAGAAATAGTAAAATCATTTAGTGCGGTACGTAAGTACGGTACTGGTAGAGCAGGTTCCCGACTATCTCTACGTAGCGGAACTGTTTCATAAAAGCCCCCGCAAGGGGGCTTTTTGGTACACTATATCTCAATGCACAACCACGCCATCCCTGACTATATTTGTCCCATCTGCCTCGGATTAACTGAGCCAGAGAATAACCTATAACTTGATTTTTCATAGAAATCTGTCAGAATTCGCCAATGACTTTTCGAATAGAGAACCACTTCAATGCCAACTGGCACATTGATGCACTAACTACCGAGCGACTTTTACAACAAGAGGAAATGGGGTGGTATAAAGCTCAAGAGCGTGTCTACATGGGGAACACCGACAGATTGGAAAGGATTAGATATGCATACGAACTACTCCTTCCAACGCTAGGGGTAGGTATGCGGAAACTATTCGTACGTCGAAGTTGTATCGATCCATCATCAAAAAAGTTTACAGTAGTTGAAATATATATGAGTCACAAGTCGCCAAGTGATGGTCGTACTGTCTATGAAGCGACATGGACTGCTCCAGGGAGAGACTCAGATAGTAAAATCATACATATCATCGGTTGTGAATTTGGGGATTTACTACAATCTGGCAACTTCAGTCCAAACACGCCAGTCTTCACAGAAGGGTTTGAGGTATAAATTCCTCTAGACGATGAATCACTTCACCTTGGCGTGTCAGCCTTGGAGTGCTCACACTACCATAATTCGAATTATCGTAGTAAAAAAAACTCCGATTATTCGAATAATTAGAGTATTTGGCATGTATTGCTGATTCGAATCATGGAAGTGGATAGAAAAAACTATCTCTGAGGCAACGCGATACTTCTCACTTCATTGTTTTGTAAGGCCATCGACAGTTGAGCGCTACCATACGACCTCTCGCCATCCCTCAAATACGGCTTTTTCATTAATCCTAATGACATCGCATCTTCTACTTCTTCCGCTGTATATGCGGCGTGAGTTACACTCTCAATCTCTTCGTCTCCTATCAGAGAAAGCAAACAAATATGGTAAATATCTGCTACGACGACACCAAAGGCCGCAAAAATAAACATGTCTTTTTCATTTTTACTTTGAAATACCACAGGCATATCAGGACGTAACACAACAACATCACTTCTCAGAATAGGCTTGGGAGGTTTGTGATTCAATTTTTTTGCTGCTCTAGTCCAAACTTTTTCTGGGTCAACCAGATGGAGAATGTGCAGTGGTCGAATCGCAATTTCGTTTATATTTGACATAATCCTATAATACCACTCATGTCTAGTATTTAACTCCTACTTAACTGTCTTACGTCTTGACCTCTAGGGTAAAATAGTTCGATGACACCAGATCGCTTCACATATTACTCGGATCTTGGTGATAAGCATAGTTACGAAAAAGCCCCCACCGATGTAGGTAGCTACTCTGGAATACTAGACTTATTCTTAAGGACCGTAAGAATGGCTTCTGAATCAAATCTTCCAGACTTAGTTGATATAGGTGCCGGAAACGGGATTTACAGCGAATATTTATGTGACGCCGGAGCGAAAGTAAGGGCTCTTGATCCGTCACCACAGTCAATGCAACTTACCGGGGTGGAAAAAATTCACAAAGTTCTAGAACAAGCGGACATTCCCAGTGAATCAGCTGACGGGATCCACATCAAAGATTCACTCGAACACATCGCAGATAAAAGAAGTTTTTTTGAACATTGCGGGCGCATATTGCGTCCAAGAGGGATAATTGTGTGTGTGTTCGAGGAAGCAAATATTCTATATTCTTTACCTAGCAAATTCTTTGGTGGTCCGAGATATTACTCCACAACCTACAATGACATAGTGCGGAAAGGTAAACGAGCAAATATCGAATTCGCATTCAAAATGAGCTGGCTACCAAATCCATGGGAAACTGACTGGTATAGTAAGCCAACAGTACGCACTGTCGCTTATGGCGCAAAAATATAATTTTTGAAACTTATCTGCTTTGAAGAATAGATAAATAATTCGATATTCCGATCTATCGACCTGCCTACGCAGGCAGGTTTAACGGAATATTTTCATTGATACAATATGTTTATGACGACAGACTCACAACAAGAGTTACTTACCGAAGTAGACAGTAAGAATAATGTGATCGGACCGATCGCTAGAGGAGTCGCGCACAGCAGTAAAGACAAATTTTATCGCACGATCTACGTCATTATCAAAAATCATGATGGGAAAATTCTTCTTCAGCGGCGCAGCGCAACGAAAGATTTGTATCCAAACTGTTGGGATTTAAGCGTCGGTGGACACGTGGAGTTTGGCGACAACTATATCGATACCGCCGTTCGTGAGCTGAAAGAAGAAGTTGGAATTGTCGTGTCCCAAAAGGGTCTTGCATTCATGGGCGAAGTCTTAGTCCGGCTGCCCACCTCCAACGAATTCTTTTACATATATGAATACACCTTAGCGCCAAGCGACAACATTATGCTATCCAAAGATGAAGTCGCGGATTCTAAATGGGCGACTATAAAGCAAATTAAAGAATCAATTAAAAATGAACCAAATTTATGGTATCCACGCCCGATCCAAGTCCTTGAGAAACTCTACTAGGCTATTTCCTTGCTACAATACTCCCATGAACTTCGCCATCGAACTAGTCAAAGCCGGAGAACTAACGACAGAACAACAATTGGGACTTAATGCTCTCGACCGCGAATGTTTTGGCGACGTCCCAGAGCAGGCCGTCACGGAAGATTTTATCGCCGAGCCATTTGCCTACTTATTCGCCATGATCGGCCATCAGATGATCAGTCGGGTCGCACTTTTCAAGCGTGAAGTAGTATTTGCCGGTCAAACTATCATCCTTGGCGGCATCGGCGGAGTTTGTGTGACTACTCTCCATCGCCACCATGGCATCGCCAGTAGTATGCTCAAACGCGCGCTCCTTATTTTAAGAGAGGAAAAGTGCGACCTGGCTTGTCTCAACGTCGACCTCGAAAGGAAAATTTACGGCGTCTACGAAAAACTCGGATTTACCATGATGGAGCGCGAAATATCGTTTGAAAATGTGCGGGGTGAAGTCGTGCGCGACAAAGGTACCATGTTTATCCCTTTAAATTCTCCGGAGAAATATGAATTCATTATGAATGGTACTGAAACGTTCCATTACGGCCACGGATACTGGTAATTCTAAATATAATCAGACACTTGCCATGAAGACGTATAATTCTAACTATGGCTGTTTGGGACGACGAAAGATTAGCGCTTACCGCTAAGGAAAGTCTGACGTTTAGCTTTATGCCGCCTGACCAAGCGGCAACTTTAGTGAGATATATGATTGTCAATCGATTCTTTGGTGTGGATATGGATTATGGACCAGAACCAGCACTCACAACCTTTCTAAACATCTATAATCATCTCTCAGAACCGACAAATACCATGATTAATTAAATCATTTATGTTACCTTAAAATATGCCAAAACCTCACGCTTTTCTCATTCACGGCTGGTCGGGATCACCTCACGGCGATTGGTTTCCCTGGGCAGCAGAACAGTTAGCGGGTAAGGGGTACGAAGTTATCACTCCTCAAATGCCCGATACCGACACTCCTACCATCTGAGTTTGGGTAGAATATTTATCTCAGTTGGTCGGAGATCTTCTCCCCAGCGACATTTTTATCGGTCACAGCATCGGCTGCCAAACGATCATGCGATATTTAGCTAAAACCGAGGGCAAAGCCGACAAGGTCATTTTAGTGGCTCCGTGGCTGACACTTTCCAATCTCGACAATGATGAAATGTGGCGGATTGCCGACCCATGGCTCAAAACCCCCATCAACTTTGCCGATATCCAGCCCAAAGCCAACAAATTTATCGCTATTTTTTCAGACAATGATCCCTGGGTACCATATTTAGAAAACAAACAGCAATTTAGAGACAAACTGAATCCTGAGATTATTACACTCGCTGGCAAAGGTCATATTACCTCAGACGAAGGTATCACCGAGCTCCCAGAGCTATTAAGCTTGCTTTGATTGTTTTGCCCCTTTACGACGGCTAACCACTTTTGTTACAATTAAATCCCAGGGGGCAACATGTACCTGGGAATTTTCAATAATTATTTATTTATATAGGAGAACCCGCGAGGGTTATTTTTTTATGCCGCAAACACAGGAAAAAGCAAAACCAGTTTTTGTGCCCAGAGCAGAGTATGCAGATATGTTTTCTGCTCTCGACAATGCTTTATTTGAACTTCAACAAGACAGCCTGCCCGCAGATAGAAGAGAGTCAGCTCAAGCAATGGTAACATCACTCCAAGCTGAGATAGCACTGCTAGGAGATAGTGCTGGAGAATTTGTCTACCCATAGCTAGCTTTTTCGCTATAATAACCGCAATGGCTAAAAGTTACGACGAACTCGCCTTACTCGCCCACGCTCAATCAGATCCCTCGCTTGTTGTCACCATTGTCGACCACCAGCTCGTCCGCGCATCACTGCGAGTCATGCGCGACCAAAACACTACACAAGAACAATTCCGCACAGCTGTTTATATGTTAGCCCCGCACCTCATCTACTCCGCGACCAGTGATTTGCGAGAAATCAGTGTAGACATCGCCACGCCTCTCGCCAAAATCTCTGGTACGAAGATTAGCGATCGGGTGGTATTGATCCCGATTTTGCGCTCAGGGATCGGTATGCACACCCCTGCCCAAGCCATTTTCCCCACTGCTCCCACGATCTTTGCTGGCATGGCCCGGGACGAAGCTACCGCGATTCCCCACTGGTACTACGACCTCAAACAGCTCGAACATTTAGACCATGGCAATGGAGTAGTCTTCCTCATTCTCGATCCCATGCTGGCGACAGGTGGCTCAGCGGTCGAGACCGTCCGGAGGATCAAAGCGATCTATCCTCGCGGTCAAATCAAAATGATCGCCATGATTGCCGCGCCCGAGGGGATTAGAGTCTTAAACCGAGCTTACCCAGATGTCCAGATCACCGTCGCTGCGGTCGACGACCACTTAAACGATCAAAAATACATAGTCCCTGGTCTGGGCGACGCCGGCGATCGCCAGTTTGGCACTATTTAGCACTCACCCTTGTTAGCTGCTTATTTCCGCTTTATAATAATGGGTCATGACTACCAAGCGCGACTACTACGATATTCTCGGTGTGACTAAGTCAGCTAGCTCAACTGATCTCAAGTCTGCCTATCGCAAACTCGCACTCAAGTGGCATCCCGACAAAAACAAAGAACCAGGAGCCGAAGCCAAATTCAAAGAAATCAACGAAGCTTATGAGGTCTTGAGCGACTCAGGCAAAAAAGCCAAATACGACCAGTTTGGTCACGCGGCTTTTGATCCCTCGGCCGGCTTCGGCGGCGGGCAGGGCGGCCAGTCCTACCGCCAGGGTCCCTTTACCTATACCTACTCCACAGGAGGGGGATTTGAGGACATGTTTGGCGGTGGTCAGGGCCAGGGTTTTAACGACCCCTTCAACATTTTTGAGTCCTTTTTTGGCGGACAAAACCCCTTTGGCAGCGGATTTCAGCAAAAGCCTCACTACTCGATGAACATCGATTTTATGGAAGCGGTAAATGGAGCCGAAAAAACTTTTGTCCATCAGGGCAAGCAGTATACCGTCAAAATCCCCCCTGGGGCAGACGACGGCACCCGTATGCGCTACTCGGAGTTTGACGTCTCCTTGAATGTCGCTCCTCACAAGATTTTCCGCCGGGAAGGCAGTGACATTTTTATTTACCACGAAATCCCCCTGGCCATGGCTATTCTGGGTGGCGAAACCACCATCCCCACGCTCGATGGTGACTTGCTCATCAAAATCCGTCCCGGTACCCAGCCCAGCACGACAGTGAGACTCTCGGGGAAGGGGATGAAACACTTGCGCGACAGCGGGCGAGGAGATTTTTATATCAAATTGAAAGTGATGCTACCCGAGAAATTATCGCGTCGCGGCAAGGAGCTTGTACAACAGCTCCAAAATGAACTATCATAGGTTACATGACCGATTTTGCTACTAGTCCTACCCCTCCCACTCCGTCTCCCGTGCCTCCCGAGCTCGTCACTCCTGCGCCACCCGTAATGCCCAGTTATATCCCCAAACGCAAAGCTCCCATTCTCCCTCTCCTTTTTGGTTTCTTGATCGTCATTACCATTGCGGCCGCCATGGGGATTGCCTACTACAAAACCAAGCTCACCGCCAGCCCCGCTCCCTCTCCCAGTCCTACCGTTACCGCTACTCCTACCCCCGAGCCCTCTATCGAGCCATCCGCTACTCCATCAGCCAGTCCCAAATCTTCCCTCAAACCCTCCGCCATGCCAGTCGCTTCCGCTACTCCCAAACCGAGCGTTGCCCCGACTCCTACTCCCGTCCCTCAAACAACCCTTGATATCCGCTTTGGCAACCCGAGCGCCAACATCAAGCAAACTATCGATGAAGGCCAGGGTGATGGGCGAGTGATCAACCGTGAATACACCAGTATCCAAGCCGGTCAATTTGACGAAGTCGCCTCGGCTTGGTCTCCCCGTGTCACCGTGTGCTACCACATCGTCAGCAACGAGGAGGTGGCGGGCAAAAACGTCAAATTTAGCCTGAGCGTCGATGACAAGGTCGAGGTCGAAGACAATTTGGGTGGCTATGACAAACTCGAAGCCGGGCGTCTCTATGATTGGTGCCACGATGTCACGACCGGTATCGGCAAACACGTCGCTCGCCTCACTTTAAACCCCGACAAATCGCTCAAAGAATCCAACTATGTCAACAGTCTGGGCCGCGTCGACTGGGAAAACTTACCGGACAAAATCGCCCCCAACTTCACTTTGGTTGGTCCTACAAACGAGGGAGCAGGCCGCACTTGTTTCGTCTCTCCTCAATATCTCTCCGATAACGTTACCCCTGTCATTGATCTCAAAGTTGAACACAAGGTTGATGGTAATGCTTGGGTTGTTTATACTGATCCACAATATTGCTTCACTGGCACTTCTGGATCCACACATACTTACGGCCTTCGTGCTACCGATGCGCGTGGCAATATCAATGAGCAAACAAAAACCTTTATACTTTATTAATTAAATATGGGAGATTTTTGTATGAATAAAACATTCGTCGTTCTTTTAACCGCCCTTTTCCTATCTCCTATCTTCTCGCTTCTATCTCCTGCGCAAGTGCAGGCCGACTGGCTTCTCGATCGTTCGGGAACCATAGTCCAAATCGACGGTTCAATTCTAGGAGATGATGACAGTGTAGACGAAGTAGAAAACGAAAACGAAGTAGAAAATGAGCTGGAAGACGATAATGATGACTCTAAAAACGAGTCTATGCAGCGCGAAAATGAATCTCGCCGCGAGGAACTAAAGCAACAACAAGAAAAATCTCGCGAACTTCTCAAAAAACAAACCGAGATTCGCCTAAAAAAACAAGAGAAGTCCGGTCAAAAATCTCAAACAGAGATTCGAGTCGAAGACGGTAAATCTAAACTCAAGCAAGAAATTAGAGACGCAAATGGCAAGTTGATCCAGAAACGTGAAATCGAAATCAAAGATGGTGAATCACTCCATATCGAGCAGGAAGATGGTGAAACAGTCGAAATTGACGCTCGCCAGGATGGTCGGTTAGAAATGGTCAAAAATCGCATCAAAACCAGGTCAGAACTCAACCTCCAAGTCGGCGAGAAAAACGAAATTTCGGTAACCTTGCCCAATGGTAAAACCAAAGAAATCGCTCTACCCGACAAGGCGCTTGAGCGCTTGGTTGCCAACGGAGTTATTGAGAGTACCGAGGGTGGCGAAGAATCACAGTATGAACTGATCGCTGGCAAAAATGGTGATCCGGCGTATGAA
>CAYGFS010000014.1:0-23216 GCA_964349305.1 uncultured Pseudomonadales bacterium | reverse complement strand
ATCCCAATCGTTGTTAAACTTGGTGTTCACGTCTTTCCAGACGATATCTTTGAGTAATTCTGCTAAGGCAGGAGAGTAGGGGATGATGCCAGCTTGGAGGAGGAAAGCGATGGCGGGGTAGCCGAGGTAGCCCTGCCAAAAACTCCCGTTGTCGTTGCACATAATGGCGTTGGCTTTGGGGTCGTAAGTGACCGTATAAAACTTGTTGCCGCTACTGGAGTAGACTTTGGCGGTATCGCCCTCGACATGGAGGCGCTGGTCGGCAATGCAACCGAGGGCTTCATAAACCTTGATGATGGGTGGGAGTTTCCAGAGCGTCATTTTCTGATTATAGCGATAAATTCTGAAACGTTAACGATTTTGGTGTTGCGGAATTTTTTAAGTGGCAGGATATGTTTTATATCTCCAGTAACCAGATAATCAGCATCAGACTCGAGGCAACATTCAAGGATTTTGTTGTCGGTTGGATCAATTGTGATAATTTGGACATGTTCTTTTGGGAAAACAACCTCTGTTGAAAGTTCGACCATGAGGAGATCGTCTTTGGTTTGTGATGCGGTGTGGTGAAATTTGCGAGTTAGGGTGGAGGAGATTTCAGCTTTGATATCTGGAGAAATATAGAGAGTAAATTCTTTATGATGCGCGAGACGGAGGAGTTTTTCTGGGTTTTTATCGAAGCCTATGGCAGAAATATATATGTTGGTATCAAAAACAGCTGTGATCACTATTTACCTTCTCTCACCTCGTGGACTAGGCGATCGACGTCGTTTTCAACAATACCTAGTTTTTTGGCTTGTTTTTGACCGGAGGAGAAAACTTTGTCGAAAAGCTCTTCTTCTCTAATGAATTTTTCCATAGCTTCCCGGTAAAAGTCGCTGCGATTTTTGGCGTATTTTTTAATCTTCAGATCGAAAGATTTGAGAAGAGTAAGTGGAGAAGTGAAAGTAACAAGTTGTGTTTGCATATATATGTTTTATATATCTATCTAGTTGTATTGTCAAGTGATATAATTCTTTTGTCTGGAGAAGTGGCTCAGTGGCTACAGCGCATCTTTGGAAAAGATGTGTGCGAAAGCACTCGTGGGTTCGAGTCCCACCTTCTCCGCCAGGTTTATGGGAAATTGTTAGTAGTTTATAATTGATCTGTATGATAAAGAATATTATCCTTCGTAAAGTTTTGGGTACATTCTTTGCCATACCTTTATCTAGCAAAGAAAGGCAAATTGCGATCGAATCAGTGGATTTTAAGTACGTCCCTGCAATCAGAAATTCATTGATTTTTACCTTGCTTTGTTTGCCGGCAATACTTTTTTTTGACATGGGGATTATCGTTGCGGTGCTTACCCCGGTAACAATGGTATCTGGTACTGCTTGGTTTGCTGTATCTCTTGCGAATATGAAAAAGAAATTTGAGACTTTTGGGACTGAACTTACAGTAGATCTATTTGAAAGCTTTGTTATTTCGCTGCTTTTATTGTTGATGATTGCGATTGTTGCCGTTAACCCATTTTTCTTTGAGTTTGTGGGTCGTTATGGGGACATACCAGCAATCAGCTTTATGTCAGGCGTATTAGCCGCTATTGTAGTTACGCGAATTAGTTTAAAGATATTTTTAGGTGCTCTAAAATATGATATTAACGATGCTATGTTGACTGGACAGGCTGAGGCGGCGCAGAAATATTACACAAAATCATTATCCTTTTTTCAACAATCTGCAGCGGCTCTTAAAAGCGGCAAAAGTCTAGATGTTGCAAATTATCATATAGCCAATTCTTTCTATGAGTTATTTTCTTATGTGAAACTAAAACTAAAGACAAAAAATGTTTCTGATAAAGCCTTAGATAACTTAATTAAAACTGCGAGGGAGATGAAATTGT
Source organism: uncultured Pseudomonadales bacterium (assembly GCA_964349305.1). GTDB lineage: Bacteria > Patescibacteriota > Microgenomatia > UBA1400 > UBA12108 > CAJAUT01. The sequence goes on along the minus strand of CAYGFS010000014.1, from coordinate 21,340 downwards.
CTCCGGGCTCTGATCAAAAGAAAATAGATAAGACTAGCGTACATTTAATCGAGAGTTTTTTGGATTTTTGCAGAGGAGTAGATGATGTTGAGGCCAAGAAGTCACTCGATAATATTCGCCTAGAGCTAGAATGCATCAAAAATACAAAAAGTGGAGAGTCGCAACAGATGATAGATACTCGTTTTGCCTCTATTTTTCAAGAAATTGCGGAGTTGATAGAAGAGCTTGGGGAGGTATTGTTTGATGTTGAGCCAAGGAGCAATGAATAATGCAAAATATTTTAGAAGTGGCCGATTTCCAAGCACCATATACCGATTTAGTTTTTCCTGGCAAAGCAGAAGATGAGAAAATCCTGTATGTGACCAGGGAAGCGGCGATGATTCTGGGATTTCGACTAGTGGTATTTAGTTTGGTAGCGGCCATGGCGATGGTCATTGGAGCCATCCTACTTAGTTTTACCGGTAAATCCATGGGATTTGACGCTACCTGGGCAGTGCTGACCATTGTGCTGCTAGGGGCTATCGTGATGTTTGGCGGCATGTGGTGGATTTACCGGGTGCACACCAAGACTGTTTTTATTATTACTACCAGGCGGCTGACCAAATTTATCCATACGACTCCGTGGACCCGCTACCAAATGTCACTTGGGCTCGATAAAGTTGTGGACTCGGCGGCATATAGCAAGGGCTACCTCCAATCCATCTTTGGGCTGGGCACATTTGTGGCTAGATCAAGCGCAGGGAATATCAAAAATTTTAAAATTGAAAATATCCATTTTGCCGAAGACTTGCACAACTGGATGAACAAATTACTTTTTGTGTTTAACAAAGAACAGGTAAAGTTGGATGAATTCCGCCCGTTTGTGGCAAAGGGGATGGGAAAAAGGGATTAGGTGGCTACTGGTAGAATATGGCTATGAATGATCAGGTAGAGCAGATAAAGTCTAAAGTCGATATTGTCGAGATAATTGGGGAGAAAGTTCAGCTCAAAAAAGCCGGGAGACATTTTAAGGGTCTGTGTCCTTTCCACTCTGAGAAATCCCCTAGTTTTATCGTTTCGGCGGAGCGCCAAAGCTTTAAGTGTTTTGGCTGCCAAGAAGGGGGAGACGTGATTAGTTTCCTCCAAAAGTATGACGGGATGTCGTTCCTCGAAGCCCTAGAGATGCTGGCGAAGCGCGTGGGGATCACTCTGACCTCGTACAGACCTACCTCGCAGGATGCGTACAAAAAGAAGCTGCTGGAGATCATGTCGCTCTCGAGCGAGTATTACCACTTTTTGCTCACTAAACATAAAAGTGGGGAAGAAGCCAGAGAATATCTTAAAGCTAGGGGGATAGGGAGCGAGGCAATCAACCAATTTTACCTCGGATATGCACCTAATCAGTGGCGGAGTGTCTCAGATTTTTTGGTGACCAAAAAACAATATGCTCCAGAGGATTTGGAAGCCGTAGGTTTGGTGATCCGCAAAGACGCCAATGGTTTTTATGACCGGTTTCGTGGCCGAGTCATGTTTCCCCTCAAAGACCACAAGGGGGTAGTGGTGGGGTTCTCGGGTAGGACACTATTACAAGACGAAAAGGAGGCTAAATACATAAACTCGCCGGAGACCATGCTCTATAGCAAAAGTAAGCTACTCTACGGGTTATGGGAAAACAGGGAGTATATCCGCAAAGCCGATTCGATAGTCCTAGTAGAAGGAGAGCTGGATATGATCCCATCGTGGCAAGCTGGCGCCAAGAACGTGGCGGCAATCAAAGGAAGTGCTTTTACCAATGAGCAGGCGCAGCTGATTGCCCGGTTTACCAAGAATGTTGTCATGTCGCTGGACGCGGATTTGGCCGGACAGGAGGCGATAAAAAGAGCGGTGATTGTGGCAGAAAGTATGGATTTGAGTATACGAGTTGTACAAATTGTGGGAGGGAAAGATCCGGGTGATATTGCTTCGGGATCGGCCAAAGGATGGAGGGATATGATAGCTAGCGCCGTACTGTACTGGGACTTTTTGATTAGTAGCGCCCTATCGCGTCATGACCCAAAATCGGGAGAGGGGGCGAGGAATATCTCGCAAGAAATAGTCCCCGCACTGGCACAAATTACCAATTCGGTGATGCGGGCTCACTACGTGTCAATTCTAGCTAAAAAACTGGGAGTACCAGAGGAGAGTATTTATAGTGAAATCGAGCGTGCCAACAAGAAAAAAGAGCTAAATGTCCTCAAGCAGACGGTGTCCAATATCGAAAGCGGTAAAGTGAGTCGGAGGGAAGAGGTAGAAGAATATTTATTGTCGCTATCCCTGCAATATTACGCTCAAATTAAAGAGGAACTGGCGAAATTTGAGCTAGAGTGGGTGAGTACGATGGGGGTCAGGAAAATTTTGGACAAGCTAATGACCAGAGATCCCAAAAAAGAGTTTAAAATCCAAGATTTGGCAGCCGGATTACCCCCAGAGCTCCAACCACTGCTGGACAAGACGTATTTGCGCGATTTGAGTAGGGTAGAGAACCCGCTCAAAGAGTGGGAGCGTAGCATGGCAGAAATTAAGGAAATGTATGTCAAAGCCGAGCTGAAAAAACTGGCTGGAGAGATCGCCGAGGCCGAGAAAAAGGGCGAAGTAACAGAAGAGCTGCAGACGAGGTTTGTCGGTCTCTCAAAGGGTTTGTCTGGTATAATGTAAGCATGCCAGCAAAAACAGTCAAAAAACTCAAGAAACCAGCTCCAAAAGTGAGTAAAGAAAAAAAGCTAGCTTCTCCTGCAATTGTGAAGAATAAAGCTGAGGTGGCAGCGGATGCCAAAAAGCTGACCGGTCCCCAAGAAATGAGTGATGGACGCAAGAAAAAAGTCCGCGAGCTGATCCTCCATGGTTTGTCTCGCGGTTATGTGACCCAAGATGAGATCATGGATCTGTTCCCCGATGCAGAAGAGCACGTGACCATGCTGGATGATCTCTACGAAGAACTGCTGCTCAAAGAAATAGATTTGTATGAAAGTGTCGCCGATAGCGGCGAAGAAAAAGTCGAGCGCGAAACCACTGATTTAGAGAAAGAACTGGAAATGTTGTCCAGTCTGGACTCCCGGGCGATTAGCGATCCAGTGCGCATGTATTTGCGAGAGATTGGACGGATCCCCCTGCTGACACGCGACCAAGAGATTGATTTAGCGCAAAAAACCGAAGCTGGCGATATGGCGGCTAAAGAGAAGCTAACCTCGTCTAACCTGCGTCTCGTGGTCTCAATTGCCAAGAAATATATAGGACGCGGCATGTCGTTCTTGGACTTGATCCAAGAGGGGAATAAAGGACTAATCCGGGCGGTGGAAAAATACAACTGGAAAAAGGGTTTCAAATTCTCGACCTACGCTACCTGGTGGATCCGTCAAGCGATTACCCGGGCGATCGCCGATCAGGCTCGCACGATCCGGATCCCCGTCCACATGGTCGAGACCATCAATAAACTAATTCGTATTTCGCGTAAACTGATGCAGACCCTTGGACGTGAGCCACTGCCAGAAGAAGTGGCGGAAGTGATGGAGATCTCTCCAGACAAAGTCAGGGAAATCCTCAAAATTTCACAAAAGACCACCTCACTGGAGACTCCTATTGGGGAGGACGAGGATTCGTACCTGGGTGACTTTATCGAGGATACCAAGCAAGCTTCACCTTATGAGCTGACCACTCAACGATTACTGCGAGAGAATATTGAAGAAGTGTTGTCGGGATTGTCTGACCGCGAATCGAAAGTGCTGGAGATGAGATTTGGACTGCGCGGAGCTAAGCCCATGACACTGGAAGAAGTGGGGCGGGAGTTTGGAGTCACAAGAGAGCGCATCCGCCAGATCGAGGCCAAGGCGCTGAGGAAACTGAAACATCCGAGTAAGCGCAGGATGCTGCAAGACTACCTTGACTAAAATTTCTTAAAGTTCGGAGTATTTCCCCAAGTGCAAAAACGGTCTATCTGATTCTGGTGAATCAGCGACCTCGAACTCGGCCTACCCGGCCTGCGTAAATTTTGCGAATTGTTGAAACACTCCTGCACTTTTTAGAGAAATTTTTATGTGTATTTCTTACCAGAATAACTGTAGAGAGGTGGGGGGGTAGGAGACAACAGTAGGATTAAAGCCGGATTTGAATTTGGTAAAGCCGACCCAGTTTTTGTAGAGCTTTGGGTAGCGAGGATCGTAAATACCCCCAAAATCAAAAATGTCGCAGCCAATCTTTTGAGCCTGCTGGATGGCAGCCCATGTGAGCAGGGTGGGGGCATAAGCGTGGTAGCCCCTGTCACTGGCCGCGGCGGCGTAATAGGTGGCCACAGATTTGTGATAGAGCGCGAGGAGAGAGCCCACGAGATCCTTGCCCAGGTAACAGAGATGGAGATCTCCCGACTGGGCAAACGACGCAAAGACAGCATCTAGGAGGTAGGCGGGATGACCGATCACTTTGGTTTGTTTGGCCCATTCGGTTTGAAGTAGTGAGAAATCCAATAGTTGTTTAGCCGACAATTTCCCCAGCTGGGTAGTAGTGATACTGAGTTCGTTTTTTTTAAGGGTGCGTACGATGTTATAGCGAGTTTTTTGAGAAAAACTGGCGAGGATTGTGGTTTGACTCGGTGATAGGTCAACCAGTGAGGTAGAGGAATGAGCAAATGGCTCTACGGTGATTCCCAACTTGGTATTTGATAAGGGATTGGATAACCCTGGCTCAATATGGGTGGTGAGAGTGTGATGAGAGTGGCGAAACTCCTTGAGCCAGGCGAGATCTATTTTTTTTGGTCGCTGGATTTTGGCAACACATATTGGGCCGAGAGGGCGGTAGAAAATACGTGAGCCTGGCTTACCCTCGACCTGCCAGCCGATGAGGCGCATAAGACTGGCGTACATGGGAGACTGGTGGAGATCTGAACGCCGTGCAAATTTGGAAAGTAGATCGGCCACGATTACTTTTTGCTAGATCGCTTGGATTTGGGGGGCTCACTGACTAGCACGAGTTTGTTTTTGGCAAAGACGAAGAGATAGAGCATTTCCAGGATGCCGGCAGTGTTGATAGGGAGAAGGAGGAAGACAAACCAATATCGCTCGTCGTTGCGGGCGGATTTCCACAGTGCCAAACCTTTCCAAATGAGAGTCCAGACGGCGAGTACGCCGATCCCATCCCAGAATCCGGGGCGATTGTAGTCCATCATGTTGTTCCAGTACGTCATAAACACCTCCTTTAGACAGATATATCTTTATATTAGCACAGCAGGATATACTCGCACTCTGCCTCCGATTTTGGCAAAATTTTTACCTGATGGCTCAGCGTAAATAACTGAACCTTTGCCCTGATGAATCTCGATTTTCTTACCCACCTTCACCGCTAATTGCATAGCGCCTGAGCCGTTCCCCTGATCCTCGAGCGTCCCCCAATCGGGCAGGAAAGTGCGAGATCTGATCAGTCCTTTTCCCTCGTCGATCCAGGCCCAAACCATAGTGTGCTCATAGCGTGAGGCTGCTTCGGAAGTAATATTGTCGATAGCCTCTGCACTGTCCAGTTGCTGATGTTGCCATCCGGGTGTGCCACTGAGACTGGCCTCGATCCAAGTTAGATCACCGTCTTCCCAAGTTTTGATTTGGCCACCCTTGCATACTATCGACTCAATATTTTGCCCCAGGACATGTTGGATATAATAGGCGGTACTGATGAGGGAATCACCGGCAAATTTGGTCTCTTGCTGCGGGTTAAAGAAGCTTACGTTGATGGGGTCGAGACTGTTGATAAAGACAGTGTCCGTGAAGTGTAGACTGGTGGCGATAATCTGCCTGTCTCTTGAAGTTAGTTTTTGCTCTGGATCAAGGACAATCCCGGTAGGGTTACCGTATTTTCCTTGCTCATCGACAAAAGCACGTAGAATATTGATCTTTATACTGTCTGGCATCAAGGGAAGTATAGCAAAAGGTCATCTGAATATCCCACTCTGATTTCCAGTGTGGGGTGATATAATTGCGAAGTTAACAAGTGAATAACCGATCCCCTGTAGCTCAGTCGGTAGAGCGCCTCCCTGTCGACTAAGGCAGCGATTAGCAGTAATGCTTTTTGGAAAATTGGGCTAATTCGGGGAACCCCGCCACTTTGCGTAAGCAGAGTAGGGGAATCCCGAGCTAAATTTCGACGCAAGTCGGATAAACGTGTAGAGACTATATACCCGATCTCCCGCAATGGAGAATGAGATAGTCCAGGCCACAAGGAAACTTGTGGAGTAACTGTAAGGAGGATGTCGTAGGTTCGAGCCCTACCGGGGGAGCAAAAATTTTCGCGTATAACGATGCGAGTTCGAGAGTGGTCGAAACTACAAGGCTGACACACCCGGGGTGACTAGGAGATCATTTGAATCCAAGGCGAGTGCTGGCGGAGTCTAAGATTTGGCCGATTAATACCGGGAAAGTTAACCCTGCGGCGCGACCGGCAATGACAAAGAAAGATGATTCAAAGGGGTCGGACATTAACCCAGGGGGGTGGTTGATCTCTAAGACAAAGGGGGTGCCTTTGTCATCGAGTCGGATATCGACACGGCCAAAATCGAGACAGCCGATCGATTGGTAGGCACGAATGGCTAGATCGTTGATAGACTTGCCGAGTTTGGGGGTAACTACAGCAGGACAAAACTCGGTCGCGTGCATATCGACAACTCCCGTGGCGCCGTAGACAAACTTGGCTTCATAGGAATCGATGGCGGGTGCACCTTCTGGGAGGCCGGCAAAGTTGATCTCGACAATAGGGAGTGTTTTAACGTCCTCACCATTGCCGATTAAAGCTACCGTGAACTCACGACCGCTTAGGTAGGTCTCAACTAGGGCCGGTTGGCGATAATCCTGGATAATCAATTTTACGGCGGCACGGAGTTCTTGTTCGTTTTTTACAATTGAGTTGGATTTGATGCCGATACCAGACCCTTCATTACTGGGTTTGACAATGAGCGGGTAGTAAAGCGACTTTTTAAGCGGCGTGGTGGGACTTATAAACAATTGAGAGTCTGCAGTTTTGACTCCAGTAGCTTTCCATATCTCTTTCGCACGCGCCTTGTTTAGAATTAAGGCGGCAGACAGGGGGGCGGGTCCTGTGTGAGGGATACCAAGTATTTCACAGATCATGGGGAGCTGGGCCTCGCGATCGGCGCCCGCACTGATACCTTCCGCTAAGTTGAAAACGAGATCGAGGTTTGGCTTGGCGGATCTAAGTCGCTCGTATATATCTTCATCGACTTTGAAGTATGAAACTGTGTGACCATTTTCCTCGATGGCTTTACCCACAGATTCGATGGTCTTCCACTCATCTCCCTCGATGTGCTTTTCAAGACGTGGGTCACTGCGGTCATAACCACTAGGACGTTCGTTGTAAACTAAGGCAATTTTCATAGGAGATTATTTTTTCAGTTCGAGCTTTTGGAACTCACCCCGCCTAAACATTTCCATAATGACGGCGTAGACTGCAATGTCTTTGATATTGTCGGCAATGCTTTCGTTGACAGGCGACTGGCCAGGGTTCAGTAGGAGGTTTTTGAGGCGTTCGATTTTTTCTGCCAAACGGAAAGCAACTCCGAGCTCTTTGATGCTGAGAATATTGCCTTTGCCATAATCCTTATGTTTTTGGATGAAAGTGGTGAGGAGTTCGTCACAAACTTTCTGAAAAGATTCGTCGAGATATTGCGGATCTGTATTGGTCATGCAAAATATTATGACATATTTTGGGATGCCTGGTAAGTCCTATAATTTGCTAATGTGGAAACCGTGTGCTATACTTCCTTTAGTTAATTTTACATGACGCATCTATACTGTAGGCGCGAGATTTTGGACTAGAGGTAATAATCAGGTTCGGGGTCTTTCCTAATTTTTTTAGAAGTGTCGAAAGAGAAAAATATGTCGCAGCAGCGAAGCTGGTTTGGTGGAGCCAAACCGAATTACCGGAGTGCAGGTCGAGGCCGTGCAGGGGGTAATAAAATCAAATACATGTCGGTGAGTCCGGCGATGCTAGTAAAGAAAGCAACCGCATTGGAAACTCGGATTTACACGCCAAAAAACAAGTTTGTCGATTTCCCCCTAGATCCACAAATCCAGAAGAACATTGCCCACAAAGGCTATGTCAATCCGACCCCGATCCAAGATCAAATTATCCCCAGCATCCTGGAAGGGCGCGACGTGATTGGACTGGCCTCCACGGGTACCGGTAAAACGGCCGCCTTCCTGTTGCCACTGATCGACAAAATCATGAAGCATCCCGGACAAAAAGTCCTGATAGTCACCCCAACCCGCGAACTCGCGGTGCAAATAATGGAAGAGGGCAGAGCCTTCTCATTTGGAACCAGAACGTTCTTCACTATTTGTATAGGCGGGGTGGATATCGGGAGACAGGTACGGGAACTGCGCCGTAACCCTCAGTTTGTGGTCGGGACCCCCGGACGGCTGAAAGACCTCTCCGAGCGGAGAGAGCTCAAACTCCACGAGTACCGCACCATTGTGCTCGACGAGGTGGACCGGATGCTCGACATGGGTTTTGTGAACGAGATGAGAGATTTGGTAGCGCAGCTACCACGAGAAAGACACTCACTTTTCTTCTCTGCCACCATGTCAGATAAGGCGCGGATTATTGCCCGCGAATTCTTGCAAGATCCGATCACAATCGAAGTAGCTACCCAGCGCGCCTCGGAAAATGTGGACCAAGATATCGTGAAACTCAATGGCCGTAACAAGGTTGAAGTGCTGCATGAGATGTTGATCCGTCCAGAGTTTGAAAAAGTTCTGCTGTTTGGTCGGACCAAACACGGAATGGAAAAACTAACGACGGAGCTCGAGAAGCGTGGGTTTGCCGCGACCTCGATCCACGGCAACAAGTCGCAATCGCAAAGACAGCGAGCACTGCAAGCTTTTAAGAGCAATCAAGTGCAGATCCTCCTGGCAACTGATGTGGCTTCACGCGGACTAGACATTGATAGCGTGTCCCACGTCATTAACTGGGAGCTGCCGGAGACCTACGACGACTACATCCACCGCATCGGTCGGACAGGTAGGGCGGATAAGGCTGGTGTCGCGCTGACCTTTATTGATTAAGCTAAAATAGCGGTATGCAAACCGACTTGGTAAGACAGGGATACGACAAAATAGCCAGCGAATACTTGGCGGGCAGGGCAAACCTCAAAAGCGGAAAATACATCCAACAATTACTCAAGCTTCTGCCAAAAAACTCGACAATTTTGGATTTGGGATGTGGGGCGGGGGTGCCAGTAGATGACCTACTACTAAAAGCCGGCCACTCGGTCATAGGAATAGATATATCGGGTGAACAAATAAAGCTTGCCAGGGAAAATTGTCCAGGGGGAGAATTTGTAGCCCGAGATATTCAAGATTTGAAAAAGACTGAGTACAAAGTGGCGGCAATTGTTTCTTTTTACGCAATATTTCATATCCCACGGCAGATGCAACAAAAGTGGTTTAAAACGATCGCGAGCTATCTACCCAAAGGGGGTCTAATCATGGTGACAATGGGTGATAGAGAGTTTGAAGGTCAACACATGCTCTATGGACAAACATTGTGGTCAAGTCAGCATGGGACAGTGAAAAATAGGCAGATGATGGAAGCGGCTGGATTTAGGATAGTATTAGCTGAGATTGATACGAGCGGAGGGGAGCGGCACCAAGTACTGATGGGAGAGAAGTTGTGAATTACGATAAAGTCGCGGACTTACATATTCGAGCACTCCCACACACTCCAAGTTCGCGCAGGGGAGTCGGCTTTGTGGCAAGGCTGTATGGTATCGTGGCGAGGATAGGGTATGTAAAAACTGTAAATCGCGATGGAGAAATGGTTGGGGTAGTATCGGGTATAGGCAGATGGATTTTGACGCTCGTTGTGGATCCTCAGTGGCAGCACAAAGGAATAGGAAGAGAGTTGATAGGAAAATTGGGACAGAGGCTATACGTCTATACAGAGGTGTGTACGGTCGGGTTTTATGAGAAATTGGGATTTAGAAAGATGTTTACAATAGGGCCAATACATTTTCTATGGAGAAAATAATAGTGCGGTGGTCGGTACTGACCGTAGGGTTGATCCTGGTAGGATTGTTCTGGTGGGGAGTACAAAATGCGTATTTTCACCAGGACGATTTGGATTGGTTTTTACTAGCCAATAGACCACTAGGCGAGGTACTTGTGTACCCCATTGGAGATCATGTCAATTATCTTTTTAGACTCCTAATTAACATAGAGTGGAATTGGTTTGGATTTAACTTTGCACCATACCTACTCGTATCGGTTGTGATGCATGGGATTGTGATCTGGTTGATTTATCTGGTAGCCAGGGCTAGCAGTGGGAGACGAGATTTGGCGGCGATAGCAGCGGTGCTATTTAGCATAAATACCAACTGGAATGAAACAGTGCTATGGATATCTGGCCAAACAATTTCGATTACGGCGATATTTGTACTGTTGGCGATGCTAGCAATCTGGAATAATAAGAGCCAGGGATTGATGTTGTTTTTGGCCAGCTGGACCTCAGCATTATCTTTAGGATTATTGGGAGCAACTGTGGTAGTGGATAAGCGTTTACGATGGAAGGCGATCGTAATATTAATGCTTGTCGGTTTAATATACTTATTTTGGGGAGGAGATGGGACTAGTCTGCCATCTAGCGTAACTTGGCTTTCAAGGGTGGTTGTGGTGGCCGGGCTGATGGTAGTAAATACCGTGATTGGCAGGCTAATTATCCCGTTTGATCAATTTGAACTCATGCGGATAGGAATTGTGACAGCCCTGTTGTTGTGGGGTTTGTGGAGATGGAGAAGCCAACTAATTGCAGTTTGGCGAGATCAGTGGTCCAGACTACTGGTTGTCCAAATATTTTTTTATAATATGGTGGTGGCGGTGGGGAGGGCACAATTTGGGATAGGGATCATGAGGGCTGAGAGGTATAGCTATATCGGGTTGGCGCTGCTATTACTTTTAGCCGTACGAATATTTCGCAAGGTAAAGTTTGGTAAGTGGATATGGGTAGTGCCGGTGATTGTGATTCTGCAAATAATTGGATTTGATGTACGGGCTCGTGCGTACATAGTGCGACCACAGCAACTGAAAATATTGGTGAGGCAGTTACGACAAATGAGAGATGAGGAAATTGTGATGGATGCGTATTTACCCAAGTTTGTCTTAAACGATGATCGCCTCAAGTATCGCGACCTGTTGTCGCTAATAAAAGATTGACCTACGCATGCAAGTCTGCCATTATGTAGATAGGGGTCCCGCGACGACGGGAATAGTTTATGGCAGATCAAGACGCACAAGATATAAATCAAATGATGTCGGCTACAGCTGACAGCACGGTGCGGCCGCCAAAAAAATCAAAGTTTTTGTGGATAGTGCTGGGGTGTGTGGTGGTTGGAGTAGGGCTTGGAGTAGTAGTCTACCAGCAATCACTCAAACCAGCAGTCAAGCCGAGTCCGACTCCACGACCGACAACCACAACGGTGGTTACTCCCACGCCAGTTCCTACAGCCGTGACCCCAGGTGTTAGCGTGGTTCAGCCAGTTGCCAATAACATAACGTTCCCGAAAAAAGGTAAGCTGCGGGTGTATCACACCCTCAACAATATCCAGATGGTTTTGGAGCTGACTACAAATGGAGTGAAGAAAACCATTACATTGCCAGCCAAGCCCATTTCTACGACAGTTCCAGCCAACTATGGTGATTCGACTTTTGAAGTAGCGGCTGGGACAACCGCTACTCTGGTGGCATATTTAAATAGTACGAGCGGCCCTAAACTGAGAGGGTGGATACCTCCCCAAGATTCTAACAACATGAAAGAGTGTGGCGCACCAGGAGCACAGATAGCTAACAATGAAATAGAAATTGCCTACATTAAAACGTTGTTGGCGGGTGAGACAATTTTTGATTATCAGTGCTGGGAAGATGATGATATTCCCGGAGAATTTAATGATTTGTATATGGTCTGGAGCTATGTACCTGGTTCAACAACATCAGTGTCTCCGAGTCCATCTGGCAGTGCGGCCGCTTCACCCTCACCCTCTGCAAGCTCCGGTACCACTAGTGCTGGTGCTACCTCTCCATCTCCCTCACCTTCACCCAGTCGTTCTCCTTCACCGAGTCCGAGTGCTAGTGTAGCTGCGAGCTCTACTCCAACACCATCTCCTCGTGTCACGATGCCAGATACCAGTGAAGGGACGCCGGTGACGGGTGTGTTTGAAGTAACGGTGGGGACGATCTCGGTAGGATTGATACTCTTGATCCTAGGACTATTGGGCTTGTTGGCGTTGTAACTTGACAGTTCGGGTAGTATTTGGGTAAATATAAGTATGGCAAAGGGTCGCGAGAGGTTGTTGGCAAGGGAGTTGAGAAGAAAGGGTGAGAGTATCGGGGAGATCGCGAAGCAACTACGCGTTTCGAAAGGCAGTGCTAGCTTGTGGTGTAGAGATATAGTCTTAAGTAAATCTCAGGTTGAGAAGTTGCTGGAAAGAGAGCGTGTTGGGAGCGCTGAAGGGAGAATGAAGGCTTGGGAATGGCATCGAGAAGAAAAGAGACAGCGCTTTAAGCAGCTTCACGAAATTGGATACAAGGAAGTTGGGGTATCTAATGCTAATGATCTTTTTTTACTAGGATTAGCAATTTATTGGTCCGAGGGGTCTAAGAATGATGGTAGAGTTTTGCTAACTAATTCTGACCCTCACATGATCCGTTTGTATGTTCGATGGTTAATGGAGTGCTATGGAATTAAGTCAGATCAAATAACTTGTAGGGTTACCATCAACGAATTGCATAATGATAGAAGGGAAGTAATAGAAAAATATTGGTCAGACGTCGTTGGTTTGCCTTTGACTCAGTTTACCAAGACAACAACTATTCACAGTAAGTGGACTAAGTTATATGAGAACCGAAAAACATATTATGGAGTTTTAGCTGTGCATGTCCAGAAAAGCACTGATCTGAGTTATCGCGTGATGGGAAGCATTGATTGCTTGAGGGAAGTTGGTGATCTTCATGGTAGAATAGGCAAGTTGGCAGGGTAGCTCAGTTGGTAGAGCAGAGTCTTCATAAGGCTAAGGTCGCGGGATCGTGCCCCGCCCCTGCTACTCTAAACAAAAAACCCACCTCTTGGGTGGGTTTTTAATTGGTTGCGGGGCTAGGAGTTGAACCCAGCCTGTGAGATTATGAGCCTCACGTGCACCGTACACTACCCCGCGCGTTGTTTTAAAGAACAGGCTGATTATATCACAGGGGTGCTTAGTACTTGATGGGTGGAGGGGTGGACTTGTAGTAGCGGTAGAGGAGATAAATCAAGCCAAGACCCATGATGATGGGGATAATCCATAAGAGAGCCTTGGAGCTGGGTTTAGAGTCTTCTACATCCTCGGTCGGAGGAGGGGTGGCGAATGACCTGGGAGTGGGGGTAGGAGTAGGGGAGTCGTCGACAAGGGCCAGAACCTTCCCTTTTGGAGTAGGACTAGCTTTAGGTTTGGGGGTAGGAGAGGAGGCGGGTTGGGACTTGATAATGAGAGTCTGTTTACAGCTGTTGGAAAAGGCAGAGTTGGTATCGCGCAGGCGACACTCGACGTTCATAGTGCCAGTTTTGGTGTAAGAATGAGTGATGTTGATGGATCCTGTACTACCAATAGTATTGGAAACGAGGAGTGGGGTGCTGCCGTCACCAAATATAAATTCCGCTCCTGTGATTTGATTGTCGCTATCTTTACCTTTACAACTAAAGGAAATCGACTTGGGGATCCCGGTGGCGGAGGTGGGATTTAGGGTAAGACTCTCACAGACTGGAGAAACATTGGCTGGGCCACTGGAGGGTGTAGGGCTAGGAGAGGGAGATGGAGAGACGGCAGGAGCCCCAGTGTAGGTGATACTAGCCTGGTTAAGATTGCTGCAAGTCAGGATATTTTGGCCGCTGTTGCTGACGATGTTGGTATCGTTGCCAGAACCGGTACAGCCAAAAGTCGCAGTACTGCTGCCAGAATCTTTTTTGGCTTTAAATTTGATGACGGCCACGGTGCCGTTGCCCGTTTTGGTTTGGTAGATCGAGGTGGTGTAGGCATGGATTTCGAGTTTGCCGACGGCACTGGGAGCCCAGGTAAACTCGGGGAAATAACCACCATTGTCGACGCCAATCAACTCTTGATCGTCGCCGGCAAAATTGAGGGTAGAGTCGCTCCCAATGACTTGGCTGGATTCGGCGTCTATTTTGAGGGCAATGGAAAATTCGTGATCTTTTTGGATGGTGATACTAGTGGGATCGAGATAGAGGCGCGGGGCAGCGAGGACAGTTTTGGGGGCGGTAAAACCGAGAGTTACGAGAGTGAGTAAAGTAAGGGAGAGTTTGGTCAACAACTTAGTCGTCATACCTAGTCTCCACGGTTTTGAGGATAAGGAAGACGTCATAGATATTGATGAAATTGTCGTAGTTGACGTCGCCGATCAACAGGTCAGCATCGGTGAGGGCAGATTGAAGTTTGCCCATCAAAGGCTTGAGTTTGTTGAGGTCTTCGATATTGGCCCTACCGTCTTGGGGAGAGAGATCCCCTGGGGGGAGAGGGATGCCGACGAGAGAAAGCATGTAGCTACTTTGTTGATTTGCTGGGATCACGATATAGTCGTTGTCGCCACAGGGTCCAGTTTGGCCGGAGGCTTTGCAGAATTCGATGGCGATGTGCTTTTCTCCTTTGACTTTGAGGCGGAACTGGGTACCAGCGGAGAAGGGATTACTGATGGTGACTGAGGTGTGGTAGACGCCATCACTGCCGTAGGAAAGGGTTAAAGGCTCAGATAAAGCGCGAACGGTGCCGTCTTTTAAGTAAAATTTAACATTAACCTTTGTGCCGTCGGCACCACCGCCAGTGACCCCAGCTAGTTTGAAGTACATATCAAAAGTTTGGGGGGAAGGCATGAGGAGTGTGTAATAACCAGTAATACTAGAATTGAGCCCAGATGCAAAATTAGTGGCGGCAAATGATACAGGGACTGAGCGCTGTTCGTTCCATGGGTTGGTGGCTGGAGAGACAGCAATAAATGAGGTGTGGAATGTCCCCCCAGCAGGGATGTAATTACTGAAGATACTGGGATCTGCGGTGAAGGGATAATCGGTCATGGTGCCGAAGCCAAAATTAGATGGGCCGCATGTTTCGCTGTCGGTATTGGTAATTGCGACTTCGTAGGTCAAAATCTGTCCCGGTAGGCCGTTTTGATTACCCAGAGATAAAGAAATAGAAGGTGTTCTACGCTCGCAAAGGGGAGTTGTTTCTGAGAGGAATGCCTGGAGGCGGAGGTTGGTAAATTTAACATGGAAATATCCACCACCACTTGTTGAGAGCTCTACATAGGGAATGTTTAGACTTGAGCCCATGAGGGTGGGGGTGAATAGCTCTGTTCCGCCACTATAAGAGTCTACCCAGTCACCTGGATTGTTCCCGTTATACGTGTTGACTCTAGTCAGACGCCAGATGCGTACAGACCCCTCTAGATAAGCTTCAAAATACATATAGAGCCGCATCTCTACGCTGTTTTCTGTCCAGGTAGCTTCGAGGGTTGTGTGATTGCCATCACCATCGGGTGGATCAGAGTGGAGAGTAAAGTTGGTAATCACAGCCGGGTCAGCTAGGAACACTTTATCAAGATAACCCTCTCCCTGAGTATTTGTAGTGATCTCGATCTTGTCTGCGACAAGTGTGACAGAAGGGGTTTGCCAGTTAATCAAGGGAGGGATAATCGGAGGGGTGGCTGGGACATCGGTAATTTCTGCGATCTGCCCCCTGTGTGTGAGGGTTTGGATTCCATATCCTACGCTGATTGCGATGCTGACAAAAATGATAATAAAGATAGCTTTGGTGAGCGGGCTGTAAGCGGAGATACGAGCAAAGATAGCACTGAGAGAATCAATTACTCTTTTTTTCAGCATTGTTATCCAGTGTAGAATAAATGGGATGCAAAAGTCAATCGTATTACTGCTTATTTTGTTGCCATTTGTATACTCTAAGTACTCATTTTCACCATTTGAAATACCCAAAACATGGGTGATAGGTCTGGTGGCATTGTTCAGCGTTGGCTATTACATATATCAGCAGAGATTGAAATTACCGGAGACAGGTAGGTCACGTATTTTGGTTGCTTTGGTGGTGCTGTGGGGATTACTAATATTTTCGTCTCTAGTCAATGGTAATTTTTGGCAGAGCTGGGCAGGTAACTATTACCGAGCCGATGGACTCCTAACTTTGACGGCAATGATAGTGATTGGACTGTGCTTTAAACCGGACTTTTTGTTGTGGCGGTGGATTGGATGGGGGAGTATAGCTATGTCGCTTTTGACTATATGGTATGGCGGTGAGACGGCGCTGCGGATGGGTAATCCCAATTTTTTGGCAGGGTACCTCGCTGTGACGTTGCCGATGACGGCTGGGTTAGGAGTGTTTTGGGTGGTGCCGCAGCTGGTGGCGATAATACTACTTAAGTCTTGGGGTGGGGTACTGGCGGGGTTATTGTTTATGATCGTGGGCTTGCTGAGGAAAAATATAAAAGTGATGGTGATAACAATCATCCTAGTTTGTATCGGGTTTGGGTGGTTATATACAACGGATCAACTTAAACAGAATCCACAAGGATTGGTGGTGGCGGAGGGCAGAGAGAGAATATGGAGGAAAGCAGTGATAGCAATAGGACATAAGCCGATTGCTGGATGGGGGTGGGCACAATTTGGCAGAGCATTTAAACAGATTGATTGGCCAGTTCATTACTTTGCTGATGCGCATGTTGATCGCACCCATGCGAGTTTGACTGAATACGGCGCGGCTGGGGGGTTACCAGCACTGGTGTTGTATGCCTATATCGCGCTGACTACCGCCAAAGTATTACTTGTAGACAAGTCAAGAGCGGCGAAAATGTTGGGACTGACGGTCGTACTATATATGGTATACAGTCAAACCAATGTGACTTCGGTGGCGGAAGATTGGCTGTTTTTTGTAGGGGTAGGGGAGGCGATTCGGATACAGCTCAAGGCATGATTTGACATGTGTGATCTAGTTTGGTATATTGTGGCTAATTGAATAAAGGCGATGAGGAGATTTGATTGGGAATCTCTGAGCCCGTCGAAAGACGAGGCGGGCTGATAGCGCTACTCTCCAAGAGATGTGCTATACGGAGGCGAAACCGTAAAAAGACAGCAACGAGTGTTGCCGAAAGGATAAAGCTCGCAGAGAAAGAGTTTTCTTGCGATTATCCCACCGACGAGGTGGGTTTTTTGTAAGAAAAAGTATCAAGGTGGTACCGCCGAGGAGGCCCTTGTATATCTATCACAGATTGTTGTGGTGGGTGTGCAAGGGCTTTTTTTGGTTATTAATTATTAAGTAAATAGGAGATATATGTTAAAAGCAGATCAAAATTACGAGAAAGGAGCCTCTGACATAGTTGAGCGTCAGAGGTTAGTTTGGCTCGCTCGAAAGCTTAGATTTAACATTGCCTGTCAATAAAAGCGAGCGAGGAATATTTACTGGTTATTTGAAAGAAGTAGGTGTGAACACCCCTCTGGTATTTTATGTGGGTAGTTGTCCTGACTATTCACACGATGGACAATACTACACACATCAAGGTATTGGTGGAGATGTCCCGCTTTTAACCATCAAACATCTAGCGGCTGCGAAGCATTTGTTTGAGAGATTGGAGGAGAAAAAAATTCCATACGAATATGTGGTGATGGTCGCAGACGTTGAGGGCACAGATCAGGTTTTTTGCGACAAGTTTACGAGTGGAAACCAAGTAAAGTTTTTGGACTTATGTAGGTCTTCTATCACATCAACTGCAGATTTTATTGCGACAAACTTTGGAGAGTTAGAATACGGAAAGGTTCGATCAAGTAGTTTTTTTGAAGAATTTGGATACGATACTTTCATGGAAACGGAACGAATGTATCAAGATGTGTTGCATATGAATTATGAAAGTGGCGGCTCTTTGCGCTCAAGAATATATAGAGATACTTATGCACGAATGAATATGTATAGGGATATGTATGACACCGTGCTTCCAAGAATGTCACATGGTGAGAGAGAAGATTTTTTGGTTCGAAGAACAGAGAGAACGATGGCACAATACTTAACTCTTGGTCGCTTGATTGCACAGCAAGGCAATCTAGCTTCGATTATCTGTCACCCCACTTTGAATATCGGAATGTTCAATGATCGTAATAAGGTGCTGCTACCTACAGATAATTCGAGAGGTGTTCAAACTACAATTCCGATATTTGCGATGAATCGGAGGGTCTACTCATGAAAATACGATTTATTAAGGTTGCTAAATATGGAACTAAAATTTCAGTTGATCAAAAGTATCAATATTATTGTAGGTCGAGTACTCAACAAGCAGATCCAGATGTTGAGTTGCCGATTAGTTATGTATCTCAATATCATCTGGGTCAATATCAATCGATTTACAGTTCCCCGTTGAGGAGGGCGATATCCTCTGCAAAATATTTGAGCAGTGATGTGGTAGTTAAGGGTGAGTTAAGAGAGGTTAGATTTGATTTAGCTAAGCTTGTAACTCCTGGAGAATATATAAAATACGGATCTTCTTTAGTTCGAGATCGATTTGTACAGGCATTTATTCAAGATAAGCTAATGGAACCACGGAAGGAAATTATTGATAGAGTGAAGATTTTGATGGCATATTTGAGGCAATCTAAATCAATAGACACAATATGTGTATCTCATAGTTTTTTAATGAAGATTATTGAAGCGTATATAGCTAGAGTAGATTTGCTCCACGATCCTACTCGACTTGCTGAGTTTATTACGCCCATGACAAAAACTTATCCTTATGGAGGCGGATTTATTATTAGGGTACAATCTACGAGAGGAGTCATATGACAAATATTACAAAAGAAAAAGTACTGAAGTTGCTCGATGAGGCTCATGTTAAGTACGAGCTGATCAAGTTGCCAGAGGGTATTTCGCTCGATGTAGCTGACCATATGAAGTTCCATGGCAGATCGATGAAATATGCCTTTGCGACCATGATCTACTCGACCGAAAAGGCGTTTGTGGCAGTGCAGAGGAGAGGTGACACCAAAGTCAGTAGTAAAAAGCTGCGAGAGTTTTTGGGGATTAAGCGGCTGAGTTTAGCTACACCGGAAGATCTCGCGAAGATGGGACTGCAAGCGGGTTTGGTGCCACCCGTCGGGCTCGATATGCCGTTTTATGCGGATAAGAAAATGTTAGAGATAGATGAGATCTATTACGGAGCGGCCGACAATGCTTATGGACTGAAAAGTGATCCGCGAGAGTTGTTTAAGATTAGTAAACCAATCATGGGGAATTTTACGGAGTACGAGACTGGATTTGGTATTAATCGCGTATTTTCGGGAACTAGAGCAACGGGTCGACTACACCTGGGTAACTACCTTGGGGCAGTGAAAGGATACATTGCCCTACAAAATGATCCAAGCTACGAATGTGTGTATATGGCGGTTGATACCCATACGATTACTACCCCGTTTAATCACAAAACTCTTCAAATCGCGACCCGCGACATTATTATGGACTATTTGGCAGCAGGACTTGATCCAGAAAAGGCGATTATTACCAAACAGTCGCTGGTACCAGAACACACAGAATTAGCATTTTTGTTTTCATCGGTGATGAATGTCGCAAGAATGCAGGATTTGCCAACTTTTAAGGATAAAGTACGACAACATCCACAGAGTGTGACTATGGCTCTGCTTAATTATCCGATGCTAATGGCAGCTGATATATTGATCTACAAAGCAAGCTTGGTACCTTGTGGGTTAGACCAAGAACCACACTTGGAGATTACGAGAGAAGTGGCGAGGAAAATGAATCAACTTTATGGAATGGATTTTCCTGAGGTACAACGATTTATTACTGAGACGCAGTCGATTCCTTCTCTAGCTGGTGAGGGGAAGATGAGCAAAAGTGTAAAAGGCTCATTTATCAATTTAACCGATGATTTGGCGACGATAAAAAAGAGATTATCTGGGGCGCCGACTGATAGTGGGAAGGGTGATAAAGTGCCAAGTGAGGGGGGAGTGGCGAATTTACTGAAATTTGTGGAGCTGTTTGAGGGAATTGAGAAACGACAAGATTATGAGAAGCAATATATAGGGAGCGGTGTGAGATATGGTGACTTGAAGGCCGAGCTGGCCGAGGCGATTGATAAAGAACTCGAGCCTATCAGGGAGAAAAGGAAAGAGTTGGAGGCGAAGCCAGATTATGTTGATAAAGTAATAAAAGATGGGGCAGAGCGGGCAAGAGCAGTTGCGAGCGTGACTGTTGCAGAAGTGAAACAAAAAATGGGGCTTGGATAATATGAAACCAATAATAAATTTTGATGAGTACATTAAGATCGAGGTGAGGGTGGGGAAGATAATAGAAGCAGTGGTGCCGGAGGGATCGAATAAACTAATTCAGTTTAAGGTAGATTTTGGCGGTGAAATCGGGCAGAAGACGATATTTAGTGGGATTAAAGAATGGTACAATCCCGAAGAGTTAGTGGGAGTAAAAACCATGTGGGTGGTGAACTTGGCACCCAAGAGGACGCCGTTTGGCGAGTCGCAGGGGATGTTGTTTTGCACGAACGACAAAGATGGTAAGCCATTTATTGTGAGAATAGGGGATGAAGTGGAAGTGGGGAGTGAGTTTCATTAGACTGTTCGCAGCTTTTGGGTTCGGAGTACTTTGCGCAAAAAAGACGGCGTTCTCCGCTGGTGCGGAGCCGCCTCGAACTCGCGCCGAGCGCTTGCGTAAACTTTTTTGATTGCAAAATACTCCTGCACCCAATCTGCTCACCAGCTACTTTCAAACATTTTTCTGGTAGAATGGCTGATATGGTAAAAGCTAATGCAAAGAACCCCACTACGCCTGCGGCTACGCAGGGGCAGGCCAAAAATAATATGACTCCAGAGATGAAGCCAGTGAAGATGTGGAGCTTTAAGTTTGATCTGAAAAAAATGCTGGTGTGGAGCCTGGTTTTGTTCTTGTTTGTCCCGGCAATATTTACTTGGATGAATGGCGGGGTCGAAGACCTGACTATCACGATTACTGACGCGATGCAGGATATTCGATCAGGTGAGGTAAAAAATGTTCGAGTAATCAAAGATAGTTTGATTTTGGAGTACAGCGATAGTAAATATCGACTTTCTACCAAAGAAGTAGGACAAAGCTTTACAGAACTACTTGAGCAATATGAGGTTGATCCCAACACAGTAAAGTATGAAATAACTAATTCTACCTTTGGCGATAATGTCATGACGGTGTTGACATTACTGGGGACGCTAGGGATGGTGCTGTTGGCGGTAATATTATATCGTCAGA
>CAYGFS010000013.1:0-23484 GCA_964349305.1 uncultured Pseudomonadales bacterium | reverse complement strand
TTGTGGACCATAGCGGATTCGAACCGCTCTCTCCGCAATGCGAATGCGGTGCTCTACCAAATAAGCGAATGGCCCCAGAGTAACCTTCCATATTTTACCACCAAACTTGACATCCAATTTGTACAGTACTATTATGTACATAATGTCAAAACTAGTAATCGCTCAGCCTCTCGAATTCAACTGGGATCTACATAATATCGAGAAAAACTGGAACAAACACAATGTACATTACAAAGAATGCGAGCAAGCCTTTATCAACAAACCAATTCTCATCTTTAAAGATGTCAAACATTCCCAAGATGAAGTACGCTATACCTTATTTGGACAGTCGGACGACAAAAGACAATTATCAATTACATATACAATGAGGAGCTCTCAAGTGAGAGTAATCTCTGCTAGAGACCTCAACAAAAAAGAAAGGAGTGTTTATGCCAAAGAAGCTAAATAAAGTTCCAAAGTTCAAAACTATTAATGAAGAACAGAACTTCTGGGACACTCACAGTGTCCTGGATTTCCCAGATCAGTTCAAGCAAGTCGAGATGGACTTTTCCAAGCTCAAGCCCAGTACTAGCCGCGTCACCTTCCGCCTCCCAGACAGTATGCTCTATAGCATTAAACTCATGGCCAACAAGCGTGACGTACCATACCAGTCACTCATCAAGACCATTTTGCATGATCGTATAGAAAAAGAATTTGGCCAGTCAAAGTAGCCCTAACCCCACCCCTACTACTCCTCCCCCAATCACAGCTCCTGCCAATACCTGCTCCCACGTGTGATGTTTTTGGTACACACGCGCCCACATCACCAGATATAACAAACCGTATAACCACCACAGGTGCCAACCATAAAACATATTTATGGTGGTAATGAGTCCAGCATTCACCCCAGCATGCAGGGAGATTTTCCATTTGAGGGTCACGAGAAAAAAGGTGATCGCTACGCCGTAAAATACACTCAGTATCCGTACCAGTTCTACCCTACCCAGTTCGTGAGCTAGCCAGAGACCTCCTAGATGACAGACCAGGGTGAATAGGTAGATCGGCAGCCTCTGCCGCCTCTTGTCCATGTCCCAATTGGAGAGCTGCTTGTGGTACAGCATGGTCAGGAAGAATACCATGGGCACAACCGCATCGATAAACAGGATGAGGCCGAGGAATCGCCACCGCAGCCCCTCTCGCACCGCAAACGCGATAGCTAGTAGGATCGCCAGCGGTATCTCCCACACCGGATCTAGTACTCTACTCGCCACTCGTGCCAAGACTGCTCTGAATTGCTTCATCACTCCATTTAATCATAGTTCTCTAGACACGGCATGATAGAATCAAATACATGTCTAGAGCAGCAAGTACACCAGATACGTCACGCACCGCCTATATAGACTGGATAATTACTCACCCACAATTCAATGATTTAGGGATCAATCCAGCAGATGTTGAACAAATGGATCAAGCGGGAATCTTGGAGGTCATGTCGCACCTACCGCCGACAATTAATATTGATTTCTTAATCGATCAGATCGCCGATGTCAATGAAAGCTGGCGCCTCGATCTAGGTCGTTTACGTTCCACCCTTCCGCCAATTCGTTAAAGAAAATCTTTGGTGCTACTTGGTTGGGGGTGTGGGTCGATGAAACCATCGCTGGTTTTATCTCTCCATGAGGCCCAAGTAGCACCAATCGTACAAATTTCGCTAGCGACCCGTCGCTAATCAGTTATGCAAATCTGCTGTATTCCTGACCAATTGCGTCAAGCAAGTTACCAAAGTCTGAGCCAAAGCTGCTCAACCACTGACTAACTTGTCCTTTCACATTTGACCAAGGTAACGCTTTGGACTTGAAAGTTTCACCCTTCTTTTCCCATTCATCGTTGGGATTGCCAATGATGCGTTTGCAAAAATTCATTTTCAACGTGCCGTCGTGAACGTGAATGAAAATACGTACATTATCACTCACGCCTGAAACGTGTGTATCGCCATTTTTCATGATAGCTCTCCATGTATAATGCGCGACGGGTCTTGGTTTTAGCTTTTATGCATTCTCTGCCTCTAGAGAAGTAAAGCTGTGCCAGCTATCGCATAATATAACCTATAACAGTGTAATACGCAATAGATACACACATAAAAAGTTTAGTGTATACTCCCCCACTATAGGACTCCTGCGTTTCTGGCAACCGCGCCAAAAACCAGTTTTTCTATTTTGCACTTTTAAATACAGCTTGCGGGAAAGTAGGTTTGGCCTTGCGCATGAGCAAATGTTCGCGCCCAGAGCTAACCCCATTTTTAAGGAGAATATTTGAAAAGAAATAAAAGATAATAAAATTGTATCCGTTCAAAGCGAGCATTTTTGCCAGCCAACACTTCCAACAAACCCAACAAGGAAAAAATCGAAATGACCACAGTCACTTATACCGTCCCTGCAATTTCAGCCCCCCAGAACGTACAAATTTGCAAGTTAGCCGATGGACGCTGGTTCCACACCATTGAGGAAATAACTTCCAAGAGCGGTGATAACATCCCTCAAGGAACTGCCCTTTACGTTGTCAATTCAAACTCAACCACCAAGTGGTGGGTCGTCGCAGATGAAAATGGCAAAACCTGGGAAGTTTCCAAGCTCGAAGGTGCCTCGCCTCAGTAAGCTGTACCACACATCACTCTATCGTCCTCAGAGTTCCCTATTCCCTCCCAGCCGGGAGATAAATCATATCCCAGCGAATTCTCTAAACACGAGAGTGGTGCTGTCCCAATTCTGGTGTATCTCCGTCAAGGAGAAAACCAGATTGGAATACAGCACATTAGATGGGCTGAGGAATGATTTAACGAGCCTGGGAGGCGTGCTTTTCTATCTCACTCTTTTCGCACGCCCAAAAGAGTGAGCCGCCATGGGGCGGCGGGACGCGCCAAGCACCTTGACCAACCTGTCATAATTCACCCATGAGACTCTCAGAAGAGATAGAAGCAGCTTTGACCATTTACGAGGGTAAAGACGCACAGTATTTAAGCGATCTCAGGCAAAACATGCTGAGCCACCTGGATCACCAACCTGAGCCTGGATTTAGCGCGGGGAAAATCGCAAATTGTGAATATATAATCAGTCTCCTAGATATCGCCATTGAGCGCGCCACACCCAAAAAATCAGTACCCAGCTGGACAACGCGACAATAAGTAGTTGTACTTGCCAAAAGTGCTATAACTAATTCATGGAGAATGGGATCAAATCCTTCACCAAAGAACACTTGAGCCCGGGTGAAGTATTCATTGAGAGTTTTGCCATTGTGACTGCAACCCTGCTAATCATGAATCTTTGGATAAACGAAATCGCCCCCTCATGGGAAAGGATAGTCCTCCCCTTCTGGGAAAATGAAGTCGTCCCCATCTTGTCGAACCTCCCATAATTCCACAGAATTTTGTGGTAGGCTGAGATATGGCAGGCATCCATCACCAAGTCACGGTCATCGGCCCCATCGGCAGCGGCAAAACCACCGCCAGCCAGGTTTTGTCCGAGCAGCTTGTCCTCCCCCTCCTCGACGCCGATCTATTTGAAGAAAACCCTTTCCTCCCCAGTTTTATCGAGGATACGCCTCGGTGGTCCTTTGCTACGGAGCTCTTCTTCACTATCCATAGGATCAAAAAACTCACAAATATGGCGAGCCTTCTCAAAAAATCTTCGCTCATTGTAGACTCTGGACTCATTATGTCCCACCAGGTTTATACCAAAAACCACTTGGTCCTGGGGACCATGACCGCCTCCGAGTGGGAATTTTTTACGGATATTATCAACGATTACAAAAAAACCATCCCCGAGCCCGACATTATTGTCCACATCACAGCCTCACCAGAGACTCAACTCAAACGGATCGAGTCGAGGGGTCGTTCATTTGAGTCAGGCTATACCCTCGAATATCTCCAATCCATCACCGACCGCCTCTCAGAGTACGCCGAGTCACTCGCGAACGTGCCAGAAGTAAAACTCTTAACCTTTGATTCCGAAAAATTTGATCTTACTAAACCAAGTGGACAAAAAGAATTGGTGTCTCAGACCCAGCTATATCTTTAGCGTATCGCTTCATAATTCCGAGGTCCCCCCTCATATTTTGTGATAAAGGATTCCAACTCTGAGCCCAACTCAGGGTCATTTATGTTCACTTCCGCAACTATCTTGAGAACATATAAAAATTGAAACAATCGATCTGGATCATATAACAACACGCCATGTTGACCTCCAAGTTCGAGGGATCTTTCGAGCATACCATGAAATTCTCCAGTCAAAGCATTACCGCAACCCTCTCCACGCAGTGTTAGCCACACAATCAAATCACGTTTTACATCAATAAATTTTGCGATATTAGACGCAGGTATTCCCCCAGCAATCGCCATATACCCCGCATTCTACACCTTAATATTATACTTCTCCGAGTATGACCAAACCAGTCCGAGTTATCATGTCTCCTCCCGACCACCTTGCCATCGAGTACTCCATCAACCCGTGGATGAATATCGATAACAAAGTCCACCCTGAGCACGCCAAACGCGAGTGGGAGTCGCTCAAAGACACTTACAAACATCTTGGCCTCACAGTTGATACCATCCCGCCCGTCAAAGGTCTCCCTGACCTCGTCTTTACCACCGATCACGGGGTCTGGATCGCGGATACATTTTATCTCTCCAGATTCAGATACCCAGAGCGCCAAAAAGAACAGGACGTGACCATCCCCTGGTATATCTCGCACAAAATCCCCACTCAGGCCATCCCATCCCTTTGCTTTATGGAAGGCGGCGACGTCCTCTTTCACCACGATCATATTTACCTAGGTTATGGCTTCCGCACCTCGCATAATTCGGCCGAGTATTTGCAGAACGCATCTCGCTACCCAGTCACCGCTTTAGAGCTCGTCGACGAGGCCTTTTATCACTTGGACACTTGCTTACTCCCGCTCACCACAGACACCGCTTTTTATTACCCACCTGCCTTTACCTCCGCTGGCATCAAAAATCTCAAATCATGTTTTGACATTTTGATCCCACTCACGAGTCACGAAGCCGAGGAATTCGCCTGCAACAGCACGATTGTGGGCCAAACGGTCATCTGTCAGCCCAACCCGACCTTTGAGCAAAAACTAATTGAGCTGGGTTTTACCCCCTTCACTATGGAAATGCACGAATTTAACAAGTCCGGCGGCGGCATCCACTGCCTCTCTCAGATCCTTACTTGAAATTATTTGCCCTCCGAGTCTTCTTATCCTTCGCAGCCGATCACAAAGTATTTCCAAGCGAACTCAAAGAGCGAGTAGAGATGTTGTCCTCTATCTGGCGCAACCTCCGCCAAGGAGTAAGCCAGAAGAGGATACAACATATACGGTGAGCGTCTGGAATACGAGTGATCCTGCGAAGTCTGCTTTTCTTCCCTCTTCTTTTCGCAGAATCAAAAGAAGAGGCCGCGGCTGTGCTGGCGGGACAGCACAAAAAATTACATCTCTTCTGGCGCTGCAATCCCTAGCAGTCCTAGTCCCGACTTCAGCACATTAGACGTCGCTTGGGTCAGCAGATACCTCAATTCATTTACCTCACCCTTTTCTTCTACCCTACATGCCTGATAAAAACTATTAAACCGCTGCGAGAGCTCATAAATATATGTCGCCACAAGATGGGGTGCAAAATGAGATCCAGCTTCGGCCACCACGTCAGGATACCGGTAAATCCACCGCAAAATACTCTTTTCCTGCTCTACTAAACCTTCCGCCTTCAATTTGAGAATTGGAGAATTTGTGATTTGAAATTTGCGCAAGATGCTTGAGCATCGTGCGAAAGTATACTGCACAAACGGTCCAGTATTCCCCTCTAGATTCGTCATCTTTTCTGGCTCATACACAATGTCACCGCCCACTGCTTGCCTGAGGACGGTGTATTTCAGCGCCCCAACGGCAATACTATCTGCCACCACCTCTTTATTTTTTATCTCTCTGTCTCCGATCTTGGTCAGCACGACTGCTTTAAGATCATTTAGCAGCCCTTCTCCCGTCACCACCACGCCACTCCGACTACTCATCTTGCCCGTGGTCAGCTTCATCACGCCGTGTGACAAATGAGTAGTCTTGGACCCCAGATCTGGGTAGAGCAGGGTTAATACTTTGATCAACACTTTAAAATACTCGTCTATTTCGTTGGCCGTAATAATGTAGGCTTTGTCGTACTGCCAGCGGCCGTATTTGGTCTTGGCCAACCCCAGTTCCTTGCCTTCGTAAGTCGGCAATCCTAGCTTGTTGCGAAATACCCGGGTGTGCAAGCCGTATTTCTCGCCGCGAAAAACTACCGCTCCCTCCTCGCCGATCTCGAGTACTCCTTTCTGCAGCCCCTCTTCCACTACCGTCAGACCGACTGTCCCCGCTTCACTTTCAAAAAAATACTCATCGAATTTTGTTCCTAATCTTTGATAGATTGTTTCGAAATACTCCAGACTCCACATCCTACCAGTCTGGTACAGTTCATCAACCGTTTTATCTGAGGCATCATAAATTACTTTGTTTAAGGCATTCATTGCCGACTTGGCCTGCTCATCTTCCTCATACTTGGTGGCTCCGTAGGCATATGCTTGGCCCATAAACTGCTGTCTCACCTGCAGGGCCTGGCCCTGAAGGTCGCTCAAGCTCTTTTTTTGCTGAGTCATCAGCTGCTGCATCCCCCACACCGACTTGGCCACATGGAGTCCGATATCTCCCTGGTAGTTGACCCGCTTGACCACTGCCCCATTGGCCTCAAACAGCCTAGTCAGACTCTCGCCGATGGTATTACTCATCAGATGACCAATATGGAATTCCTTGAATGGGTTGGGGTCGGTAAACTCCACCATGGTTTTCTGACCATGCAAAACATCATTCTTGCCGTATCCAAGATCAGTCGCTTTTTGCGCTTGCTCGAGGAAAAATTGGGGTTTCAGATAAAAGTTGATAAATCCCGGCCCCGCCACCTCGATCTTATCGACTATATTTACAAGGTTCGGAACTTTGTAAAGTTGTTCAACGATTTTCTCAGCCAGCTCCCTCGGTGATTTAATTTGAGAATTGGAGAATTTTTGATTGGAGAATTTATTCCAAAGTATCATCGCCACGTTCGCGCTGTAGTCACCATGACTCTCCTCTTTGGGATGGGTCACACTAAACTCGACTATCTCGAGCTTTAACTCAACTAGTGCTTTATCTACCAAGTCTCTTATTGCTTGCATAGCTCTATCCTACTCTCGTCCCATTGGGGACTAGCTTCTCTGGCATCGAGAGCACTGGAATTATATGATCAGCATACCCTATATCAAAAATCATCCCTTGTGATTCTATCCCCATCATGGTTTTGTATGGGAGATTCAAGATAAATAAAGCCTGTTTCCCTTCAATTTCACCTTTGGGATCCTTCCTCTCCTTTTTCATCCCTACGAGGATGATCCTTGTAGCCTCTTCCCCCACGTCCACGGTCAGCTTCACCAGTTTGTCACTCCCAGGCACATCTTCCACCAGCACAATCGTCCCCACCCGGATATCGAGTTTCTCCAAATCTTCAAATTGTACTGTCGGTTTAATTGGCGCTGTCATAGCTGTCTCCTATTTAATAACAAAAAAGCCCCTTCAACAATCATCTCGCCAACCGGCGGATAATTATTAAAGGGGCCATTTAGGCGGTACCACCCTTTGCTTTTACTTCATTGAGACTCGTCTCGTGAGTCAGTCGGGTTATTTAGACCGAAGTAGTTAGGTTGCGACGCTAGCTAAGTAAAAGCATTGTAACATATTTTATTGTTCAACAAAAATCTCTCGCAAAAATATTTTGAGACAATATTACTCCAAAATTGTGACAAACTGGTAAAGATGATCTGGTAATGGTTACATATTTAAGTTAAATATATTTGATCGATATATGTAAAATAGATTGATAAAATATTTACGAAAAATTCTCCCTGTTGACAACCTCTGAGTACTATTGATACAGTAGATCAGCTAGTAAAAACTTGTAAACTTATGAAACTATATACCGTCAAAGAAGCCGCCAAAATAGTGGGTGTATCCACCAATACGCTATACAAATATTTAGACGAAGATCGCATCCACGCCGCCCGCGGCTCGGCGCTCCAAGGCCGTTTCCGCATCCCTGAGTCCGCGCTCGAAGAATTTCTCGGCATCAAATTGTCCACCCCCGAACCCGAGCCCGCACCCTCAGGGACAGTCCCTGAAAGGAATGCCCGAGTGCAACTCGAGCAGGGTTCGTCGGCAGACGAAGGGACTGTCCCTATGGGTCCTCAAAACACCCACCTCCCCACCAAAATCGCCCGCTTCTTATTATTGGTCGCCCTCCTTGCCCTCCTCGTCGATCTCTTCCTCTCCCCCACCCTATCTCTTCCCCTGCAGCTGACTCGCCTCCTCTTCCTCGCCATCCTCCTGTTGCTTGCCTATGGCGAAGGCGGCTACCGGAGGGGCTAGACTATGAACGCCACTGACCTACGTTTACAAATCCTCAAATACAAGGCTCGCCGTACCAAAATCCGCCTCGCCCACTACAGCGCTATTGTCTCTCTCATTCTCACGCTCTCGATCTTTGCCGGCGGCTTTACTTGGACCTCCCTCATTTCTTTTCTCCTCGTCCTTCCTATCCCCATCTATTTCTGTCTCGAATCACTCAAATTCATCCGCAAATCCCGCCAGTTCAAAGCCCGCTTTACTCTCCTAGAATCTAATATCTATCTTCTAGAATCTAAATTTTCTTTTAGAAAATTTCTAGTCCAGCCCAGCTTCACTTTTCGTCTTTCCCTCCTGCTCTTTTTCCTCCTTTGCCTCACCACCCTCGCCCGCGCCCGGCAGAGTGACCCTAGCCCTGCCATTACCTATCATCTAGAATCTGGAGTCTAGTATCTATGTTTAATATCTGGCTCATCTACAATTTTGCTCTCATTTTCTTCATTTTTGGCTCTAGCCTGACCTCAGCCAGCACTCTCCCCCAGTATCTCCTCCCGCTCCTCCTGGTCCCTTCTCTCATTTATCTGGGTAAAGAAATCAAGCGCAAATCGCGTCGCCACGTCAAGCTGGACAAATCGGCTGCCTTTCAAAGCGATCTAACCCTACCTGCGAGGACTGTCCTTGAAGGTACCGAAGAGGCCGAGACTGGACAAATCTTGGGTTCCAATATCTCCGACGACAATCGCCGTTTATTCCTCAAATTAATCGGCTCTACCTCCCTCTCCATCTTCTTTATGGCAGTTCTTGGTAAAAAATCCGCCAGTGCCGCTTTCTTTGGCTCTGTCCCCGGTCCCGGTACTGTGGCCGTCAAAAATATTGCTGGTGAAACCATCGATCCGGCGGAAAAACAGTCGACAGATGGCTACGAAATCTCGCAGGTCGACGATGCTTCCACCCCATCTTACTATGGATTTGTACATAAAACTGGTGCATGGTATATCACCAAAGAGGATGCAACCGGGGCCTATCGCTACTGGAAAGGCTCTTCCGGCTTTTCCGCCGCTTGGGATCTCCGCGCCGATCCCCTGACCGTCTACGGCTATTTTGATTCTGTCTTCTAAACCTTGTGGGGATGTATCCTCAGCATCAAGTTGATCATCTCGGGACCAAATCTCTGTTGGTTATACAGGCAGACTATCCCCATTTTATGCCTCTTCACGAACTCGTTTAGCTGGCGCTCATACTCTACTAACTTGTCCGCGCCAGGTACATCCTCTAGCGCCCAGGTCATCTCCCCGAGTCCCCGGACACCTTTGTATCCCTGGCTAAGTGCTTCTTGCTCCAAGCTCCCAATCAAAGCGATCATCGCCTCCGGGTCAAATACTCCACTTTGGTGGTAGGTCTCCTCGCGGCTAAGTATCACCACGTCGCCCTTGCTCAAAGCCGTCTCAAATACTCCAGGGTCGTCCGCTAGTATCGCTTTCTTTACATCTTCTTGTTTATTATCGTCCGCCACATATATTACCTTCTCCCCTCGCTTAAGTCCCTCTTTCATGTACGGGATCACACTTTTCCAGAGGTCTTCGCTCGACGAATAGATTAAACAAGTATGTCCTCCAAATCCAAACTCTTCCATAACTAGGATTGTACACTAGTATGCAAGCGGTACACCTTGACTTATTTACCTATCACTATTTTTATATCCACAACCAGGGCAATGTCCGTACTCACTTTGGCTGAGGGATATAGCTCACTCAAAGCTGCTCCGATGCTGCTCCGCCTCAGATTATCGACTTTGTACGCGATCGTAGTCCCCGTCTGACTCGCTGCATTACCTGTTGTGATTTCCACTTTGACCTCATCTAAAATCTGGACTCTAGCATCTATCTTCTTGGCCGCTTCAGCGGCCATCCCCGTCACCCCCGAAGCGTTCAGTATCTCTATCTTATAAGACTGCGGTTCCTCTTGAATTTTTGGTGTCTCCTTTGGAGTTTCTGCGATTATTTCAGTCTTATTGTTTGAAATTTGGGATTTTGAATTTTGAATTTTATTAAAGTACGCGACTCCTCCCACAATCCCCAAAACCAGCATAAACATGAAGACTCCACTCGCCAACCAGCGCTTATCCCTGGCTATCGCTTGGCTGAGGGCAACTTCTGGACTGAGCTCACTGTCCTGGGACGGCATCGCGTGTATACCCCGCTAGTATCTCTTTGACCATCGCCACCACTTGTTTTGGCTCCTGCTCACTCTTGACGATATACTTGACCGCGCCCATCGAGAGCGCTTTTTCAGCATCCGCCGATCCCGCCAGGTTCGTCAGCATGATCACGGGCGTAGCTTTAAGTTCCGGATCCGCCTTGATCTTGGCCAGGGTATCGAGCCCATTCATCTTGGGCATCATCACGTCGAGCAATATGATCGTAGGCTTTTCGTTCCGGACTTTCTCTAGTCCCTCGATCCCATCTCCCGCTACTGCTACCTTGTACCCGTCAAAGGCAAAGGCCTTTTGGTACATCCTCTGCATCAGTGGATCGTCTTCAATGATCAGGATTGTAGTCATATAGCCTCCAGTCTATCGCGAGTCACCCTTTGGCGCAAGCGGCAGGTGTACACTAAATGTACTCCCCTCGTTGTCTTTTGAAATAAATGTAATTTTACCTCCCATGTTTTGCGCCAGCATCTGCGAGACAAAGAGTCCCAGTCCCGTCCCCGACTGCTCTCTCACTTCGCGCCTCTCCGAGCGGAAGAATTTGGTAAACACTTTGGGTTGCTCGCTCTCGATGATGCCAAACCCATTGTCTTGCACGTCGATTATTATCTCTTCATTCTTTTTATAAACCCTGATCTTGACCCACCCGCCGTCCTTTTTCAGCCGATATCTGATGGCGTTGGTCAGCAGGTTTTCCATGATCTCCATCAGCTTGGCCTCATCCGTCATGACCTTCTCTGCCTCTGGACCATCCATCAAAAGCTCTAGTTTCACCCCTCGATCGCGCGCCAGCAGAAATACTCTTCGCTCTACATTCTCCATCGCGCCTTTCAAATCAACATTCGCCAGTTTGACTTGGATGGTCCCCGACTCTCCCCTAGCCACTTGTAGTAAGTCGCTGACCAGTTTCTTCAGCCGCTCGGTCGACTCAGACATCGCCGCCAAATAGCTCATCAGTTCCTTCGATCGCTCTTCCTTGCTCGCCCCAATGAGCGACATATACCCCGAGATCGCCGCCACCGGTGTAGCTAGATCATGCGACGCCATAAACACAAATTGGTTTTTGAGTTTGAGGAGCTCACTAGCTTTTTGCAGTTCTCTTTCCTGTGAGCTTTTCAGCTCCTCGGTCCGCTCAGCCACTCTTTGTTCCAGAGTCCTATTAAAATCCTGGATCTCGCTGTAGCTCTGAGCGTTTTTGATCGCCACCGCCAGCTCTGGAACCAAAATCGTGAGTACTTCAATGTCTTGTTCTCCATAAATCTCCCCCGAGGCCTTGGAACCCATCGCCAGTAGTCCTACCATCTCATTCCGGACAAATAAGGGTGCCACTATCAGTATGCCGCGTGCGCGCAACTGCTCTTTTCGCACTCCCTCTTCCATCTCGTCAAACACCCACAACTTCTCCTCTCCCACCCACTCACTCCACTGCTCCTCTGCCACTTTTCGACTCATTAGCAATACTTCCGCAATTCGCATCTCCTTTTTCATTATCGTGATCAATTTGTCACTCAAAATTCCAAGCTCTATTTCGCTCGCCATCACTTTAGTCAGTTGCGACAATAGTTTTTCTGTGTCATATCTCCCCTGAAAAAATATCCGCTCTGTCAGGCGGGTAATCACTCCCCGCAAGGTATCATACCCCAGCACGATGAGTACTGCCCCAGCCATCGCGACCCAGGTCTCATTGACTCCAGCTGGTAAATACTTCGTCCCCAATACGACCGCCCCCGCCTCGATCCCTACAATGCTCAAGAGTAAGAGCGTGTAGCCTACGCCGCGCCCAACCAGCGCCGTAATATCCAAGAACCCATGCCTGACAATGGCGTACACTATGCAGGCAAAGAAAATAAGGGTAAAAGGTGGTCCTAGTGAGGTCAACTGGATGGATCCAAACACAACCACGGCGACAAAGTTGGTCAAAGTTAATAGCGTGAAAGAGACAATCAGTCCGGAGAGAAACAATTTAAGCTGTGATTTGAGCAATCCGCCGCTTGATTTTAGTTTTTTGATCAAAGTGGCAAACCCTACTCCCATAAAACCCATAAACCCAATCGCATAGATCGCGATCGCCGGACCTGGCTGGAGACTAAAATTCGTCTCCGAAGTATTGGAGATCTTAGTAAACATAAATGGCGAGACCGCAAGTACCATAGTTAGCAAGTCATACACCACGATGCTCCACACAAATTTTTTGCTGTAAGCCAGCTTGCTGCCTGGGAAAGCGTTAGCTAGGAACATAATAATCGTGCCGTACGGTGCAGTGAAGAACATGACCGTCCTCACCCAAAACAAGCGATCTGTCTCGGGAATACCTGGAACTAGTGCCAGATAGTTAAACAGTGTCCACAGGGCAGTTACAACTGACAAAGCGGCAATGAGGCGATGAGTCGCCGAGTTGGGGTTGCGCTTGAGTACCATGACTACAATCGCCAAATTTGCAATGATCGTCAGTCCTACTACAACAAGTGTCAACATAAGATAACTCTAGTCTAATAGTTAGCTATACACAATAGTATAAGCAACTAAATTGCCAATATAATCCTTCGCAATAATTTTTGTTGTTCATCAGTTAGATCATTCATCAAATTTTTCGGCACTGTTTCTAGCGTGTATGGCTTACCTAGCACATCTTTCCCTGCATAGTGAGCCAACAGCACCTGTCCTAGTAGTGCAGCTGTCCCACGCGAGGCAAGTGGAGACTGTGCCCAAAAATTCATTTGACCAGTCCCATACAGCAATAGCTGCAGAGCGTGAGCATGAGTCAAAGTCTCTCCCAACATCGTAAATAAATGGTGAATCGGTGGAACCTCCACAGGTGATGGTGGCTCCGCAATCTGGTGAATTTGCTCTTTCGTGAGATTTTGACCGAAATGGTCTCCATCACCGATTATAGAAAGGACTACCACCGGGTCCAGTGATCCCAAATCCGCAAAAAATCCCATCAGCTTCCCTTTTGCATTTTCCCGAGCCCACTCCTCGACCTGACCTTTACCCTGGAGTCCATCAATACCTTCAAGTATGATATCCGCACCATCAAAAAATTCCGAATATTCTATATCTCCAGGTTTAAAGTCTTGATCTTCTGGTGCAAGTACCCTTCCTTTATACCCATGATATGTACCATGGGGGTTGCGCAATCTCAGCATGTCTACGAGCGTGAGCGATTTGCTCAACCCAACCGCGAGAACGCTCCCCATCGCACCCAAGAATCTGGGCATATTGGTTGGGTCTATCACACCTGCATCATAAATCGTCATATTACTAGCCCCCAACGACACCAATTGGTCTGCCGCGGGAGAGTCGGCACTCGCCCCCATCACTCTAATCTTTGCCTTGCTTACCTTCTCTTGGGCACTTTCCGGGATCACGCCAGTACTGCGCGATCTTTCAAGTAAAGCGTGTGCAAGAGGGTCTATGTACTTAAAAAGAACATTCATCCCCTCATCAAAAAACCATAGAGAGTTTGCCTCAATTTGATCCACACTACCAGCACCCTCTCGCACCCGTTGTGCATAACCTACCACTTCACTATAGGTATCCATCCCACTCATCAGTTCCGCAATGATTTTAGCATCAAAGGCATGCCTAGTTAATCCAGCCACCGCCTCCGCGCTTTGTTCAATCAGTTCACCCACTTCGACTGGTATATTTTTTAGCCCATTTGCTAATCCAGTCAACTCATCCACTGCTTGTATGTAAGGTAACTTCAAAACCTGCACACCACTTGCTACCAATTCATTAAGTCGCCCAGGATCTGTATGATGATCGATCCTTTCCCAGGAGATTGGTCGGCGATTGTCCACTCCGACATATAGACCATCTAACTCCCGAAACAACTCATCACTCATACGGTAACCCCTTTCCTTGTAAATACATTTTAGCCGATAGCGCATACGTTCCGATACTCATTGTACCCACGATCAACTCCTTTTCGTATCCCCCCCACTCCTCTTTGTCGCCGTAGTGATAAGCCAATATCGTACTCATGATAGCTTCGGTAGGAGTGAGGCAGTTATGGTGTACTATCTCTCTCGCCTCAAACTTCTCCACTAGTCCAGTTTGAATCTTTCTGGTGGTGTCATAGAGCAGAATTGAGTGCTCTGGGTATAGTCCAGTCAACACCGCTCGCTCAATCGCTATCCCCAAATATGCCATCATCACCCACCCCAGTTCACGCTCCGCAACTCCCATTACTTCCAACACTTTCGGCTCCCGTCGCCACAGTCGCGACAACTCTACCACCTGTCGCTCCGACTTAGAACCATGTTTACTCAAAAACTCACGGTACGCGATCGAATCATTAGCCTCCCCCGTAACCGCAAGCGCCGTCAAAGTACTCAGTGAGTCGGTCCGGTTAGTTTGAAAAGCCGTCTTCACCGATCCCTCCCCCAGACCAGGGTAAGCTTGGACCCCTGCATAAGGTATATAACGCTTCCCCCGCTTTTTTTCCATCGTCACTAGTAGGCGTTGACCGGTATAACCCCCGATCATTCCTGCCGTCAACTCGTCGTTTTTTGCTCTTTCGTCTCCTCGAAAATTTATACCCATAGTGCCTTGTGCAACATAGGCGTTGACCTGTTCATTTAGCCAGATCGCCACCTGCCATGGCTCATAGGCACTTACCGTACCCACCTTCACTCGCTCACCCATTCGACCTGTCGGAAGCAACATTAGCGTCTCTTCCCCGAATCCCCCTAAACCAAAATAAGGGTCGTTAACTCCCAACTTCCTCGCCACACATTGGTGTTGCTTTAGGATCACCTCACCATCGCGCTGTGTATATCCCAACTTACGAGGCCATCCCACAATCGAATCTGGTACAAATTCATTATTAGTCACATAGTATTGTCGCCGGAACTAAGCGTTTTTGTCGATACTTACCTGTTGTGCATCAAAGATCGGTAGCGAGAACGCAAAAGTCGTCCCCTTCCCCACCTCGCTCTTGTCCAGCCAGATCTTGCCCTCCATCCCCTCGATCATCAGTTTAGAGATATACAGCCCCAGTCCCGTGCCCTTGCTCGTGTCACGCGTATACAGCGAGGATCCTGCCTGCTGGAACTTGTGGAATAGCAGCCCTTGCTGCTCTTTGGGGATCCCTGATCCACTATCACTCACGCTTACTTTGACCATATCTCCATCATTCACTACGTCCAAAGTTATCGTGCCCGCAGTCGTAAACTTGAGCCCGTTGCCTATCAAGTTGATCATGACCTGCTTGACCCGGTCGCTGTCTGCCTTGGCTGGTGGCACTTGTTCCGCTCGCTCCAGCAGCTCGATTTTTACTTTCTGCTGCGACCCCGTCACCTCAAACTCCTTGATCACCTCTTGGGCCACGACCTTGAGATCAGTCGCCACCAGTTTAAACTCCATCTTGCCCATCTCCAGCCGGGAAACGTTCAAGAAGTCGTTCACGATCGCAATCAGCCGGATCGAGCCCTCATGGATATCGCCTAGCATCTCGGTCACGTCCTTGTCGGGGATCTTGTCCTTGTAGTTGTCTAGGATCATCTCGGCGTTGCCCCGTATTGCCGTGAGGGGGGTACGTAGCTCGTGGCTGGCGATCGAGAAAAACTCGTCGCGTGACCGCTGCATCACCGTCGCCTCGGTCACATCTTTGACGAAGATGGCGACCGCTCCCACCACCTCAGCGTGCATCACCGGCACGACATGAAGGTGTAGATATCGGTTGCCTATCAGCTCAGGTCCTGCCATCACGTCATTCTGCTTGGAAAAAGTCTCGGCGACTATTTTGTTCAAATCAAATGCGCTAGATAGATACTCAACCAAATCGGTCAGCTGTCCGCACGCCCCATTCTTGCCCATTATTTTACCGAGCGTCTCATTCTCCAGGATCACTTTCCAGTTTTTATCCACCACCATGAGTCCCCTGGCAATCGCATTAATCACCGCCAGTAGTTCTGCCCTCTCCTCCGACAACTGTCGGGTCCTATCCTCTACTTTTTTCTCCACCCCCTCCTTCTCTGTCTTAAGCTGCTCTTCTAGGCTTTTGGCATCCTCCAGCAAATTCACCATCGCCGATTTATTCTCCGACAAAGTCGTATTGAGGGTATTCATCTCCACCAACTTCTTCGACAATTCAAGCGTTTTCTCCTTCACTTTATCTTCAAGACCAGCATATATTTCCTTTAATTCCCCCCCCATTTCATTAAACGCCAAAGCTACTTCACCAATCTCATCCTTGGTTTCCATTATCATTGACACCTCAAAGTTTCCTTCACGAATCTTCTGCGCTTCTTCCCGCAATTTAGCCAGTGGTCTCATCATGAGTTTACCCATCATGTATCCAAATACACCTACGCTCACGCCGATCAATATCACCACTCCCATCAGGATAACCGTCGCTTGCGCGATCGGCGCCAAGGCTTCTGCTATATTCATTTTCGTCACCAAGCACGATTTGATCTCTGGAAACCACTGCCAATATCCAAAAACTTGGTCACCGTGATAATCTACCCCTCCATCAAAATTCGATTCTCCGGAGAGACACTTGTCAACCTGAGGCAAAAACAGGGTTTTCTTGAGCATCAGTCCAGGCTCTTTACGTAACTCAGTCACCACCACATTAGATGAATTTACGATAAATGTCTCCCCCGTCTCCCCCAGTCCCGATCTCTCAAACATGAGGTTGCTAATTTCCTCTATCCCCAGCCTCCCCACCATTACTCCTATCGTCTTACCCTCTATTTTTACTGGCATCCCTATCGCCATCGCCGTCTCCCCCAAAGTCACGTCATAATAAAAACTCTCGACATATATCTCTTCTTGAGCCTGGACAAAATACGACTCTGTCGATTTTATTTTCCCCTCATCGCTTGGATTGCTTGAAACCACAACTACCCCTTGCGCGTCGAGTAGCAATAAATCTCTGTAAGTATTTCCATCCTGTATCAGCTCCTGGAATGTCTCCAAAATATAGCCTGTCTCCCCGCTTCCTTCCAAAAGCACTTGTTGCAATTTTGCTTGTCTATGTGATGTCTCCACAAAATATTGAATCTCAGTCTTGGCATGTTCAATTTTTTTCTTAATCGCATTCTCTTTTAAAACAGCAATGCTCGCTAGCTGATTCCTCGCGCGATCTACCAAAGATTTCTGCAAGACCAGGTATGTCGCTATCCCTCCAAATACAGTAAATACTACTACCACTACCTCTATCACCAATACCAATTTTTGGGCAAGACTAAGTTTCATAAATCATCACTTTTTATAGATCTGATCCAAAAACTTCAGTGTATAGACCTCTTCGATTTTGATTGGTTTAGCCAGGATCTTTTGCTCTATCAATATATTCTGCACCGACTCCCATGCCTTAGCCTCCATCATCCCTAGTGGTGTCGTCCCCGTATGGATCAAGGGGATCGATGATTTAAGCATATAGGCTTCATGTGCCTTGGTACTCTTGGGGGTATACTTGAGAGTGGTCTCGACCGCCTCTTCTTCGTGCTCGATGGCGTACTGCCAACCCTTGAGACTCGCTCGCAAGAATCGGGAAACTAGCTCCGGTCTGTTGTTAATTGTCTCCTCGGTCGCAAATAAAACGTCGGCATACATATTGACCCCGTAATCAGCCATCAGGATCGTGTTGACCTCTTTGCCCGCCTCAATCACTTGCTGAGGTTCATTGGTAATGTAACCTGTAGATACATCGGTCTTACCCGCCAGCAGTTCTGTGGCGTCATATCCTATCGTTACTTCTTTTACCTTGTTCCTATCAATCCCCAGCTTACCCATCATCGCCGCATAGAGGTACTCGATGTTAATCCCTTTCTCTAAACCGACCGTTTTGCCCACAAAGTCCTGCGGCTTGGTGATCCCACTACTCTTGAGCGCATAGGCCGTCACCGGGTTAATTTTATAAATCACCGCAAAGGCTTTAATGGGTACTCCTTTGGCTCGCGCTAGTACCACCTCATCTGCCCCCGTGATCCCAAAAGTATCTCTTCCCTCAGCTACCGAGGTAATTGTGGGATCGTCGAACGAAAACGGAAGCATATTAACTTTTAGTCCCTCATCTAAGTAAAATCCTTTTTCTGCCGCCACATAATTCCCGGCAAACTGCGCCTGGTGGAGCCACTTGAGTTTGAGATTGACCTCTTCCACCGGCCCCCTATATTTCTTGGGCTCGCTACTCTGTCCATATTTCAGATAAACCCCACCCACTATCAATACCAAGACTACCAACATTAATATTTTTTTCATTTTTACTCCTTTTTCAATTTTGCTAATTCTTTCTTCAACTCTACCATTTTTAGTTCCCGTCCAACTGATGATTGGTTTATTTTCTCAAGATCTTGATTACGCATTTCCAACTCCTCTTCGGTATTCTTTATTTTTGTAATGGGGAATCGAATCGCGATATATCCCACTATTTTCCCTGTATCGTCAAAATTAGGGCTAATCGATGAATCAACCCAGTAATAAGTCCCGTCCTTGGCTTTGTTTTTTATCTCCCCATGCCAAATTTTCCCGCCTGTGATCGTCTGCCACATGTTTTTATAAAACTCCTCGTCATGGTAGCCCGATTTAACCATCCTATGATTCTTACCTATCAACTCACTTCTCGAAAATTGTGATATCTCCACAAATTTATCATTTACGTATGTAATGGTCCCTCTCTCATCCGTTACTGAGACAATCGCCACCATTTGGAGGGCGTCCAGCAACACGTTCGCTTTAATATCCATCTTAGTCACTACCTCATTTTGCACCATCGGCATTTTTACCTCAAACTTATCAGCCTGCTTCACCAAAGTTTCCTTTTTCAGGGATTGCTCCAAAACCTTCTTCATCTCTCCCATTTTTAACTCTCTTCCGACCATCAGCTTATTCATCCGCTCGATCTCATCCAAGTGTTTATTGTGTTCATCCGTCACTTTCTTGCGCTCGGTCACGTCGATCACTGTCGAGACCATTAGATTTTGGTCGATCAAAGGGATATTGCGGGCGTCCACATACCGCTTCTCCCCGGTACTGGTGGTAATCTCGATGTCACTCCACGCCATCCGCCCCACCTCGCCACTCTCTATATCGGCCAAGATGCGTTTTTTGATCTCCTCCCTCTGTACCATATCTGGGTAAACATGGGCAAAAAACTCTTCGACACTCTGCAGTTGCTCCCGTTTCCAACCATAGATTTGCTCAAAGGCCGCGTTCATATACGTGACCTTGCCACTCGTTACCTGGTTCACCGCGATCCCCACGGTCAAACTCGACAAAATCGTTTGGATAAACTGGTTTTTGGCCGACAAGTCGGCCGTCATTGCTGCCGCCATCGACTCCGCCCGCGCACTGGCCGAAGACAAGGCATAGACGATGGCATACAACAAAAAGCTCAGCAGGGCCCCCAATCCCAACACCATATTCCAGGTTTGGCTTGGCAAATTTGATACCGCCAAGTCCACCCCCCACACGCTCTCCCCCACAACCTCCACTCGTGCTTCACTCGTCAGTCGCTTCCCTACAATTTTCGTCTCTCCCTCCCCCACCACTCCCTGGTCCTTGATCCACCATTGCCACTCGACTTCTTCCCCAATCCAACTCCCAATTTCTTCTTCAATAGCCTCTTTGGACAAAACCAAATTAACCAGCCCGACTATTTTGCCCTCGCGGTACACTGGGCTACTGGCCACAAATCCCGCTCCCTGGTACTCCTCGATATTAGTCACCCGGTCCACCCAGCCAATGACCCCTTTCCCAGTTTCCTCGACTTGCTCAATCAGTTTGCGCCGCTTAGTCTCTTTCTTTAGGTCTTGTCCCGATGCCATATATATTTTCCCTCGTTGATCTACCACTTGTTTCACAATATACTGGGTCTCCTGCTCAGGAGCCGTCACCACACTCACCACGCTAAAGCGTAAGACGGCGGGGTAGTCATCCCCTCCCATCATCGTACGTACAAACTCGCCCAGCTCGCTGTCGGTCACCTGGTCGCTTGCGACGTACAACCCAGTGACCGCCGCTCCGTAGTCCAGCATATGTTCCAGGTAATCTTCTAGTTTTTTGGCGACCTCTACTTGCTCTTGCCCCAGTACCTCGTGGGCAGAGCGGTCATTATGTATCCCCCACTGCCACACCCCGACTGTCAGCCCCAAACACAGTAGCAAAACCACCAAATCCAAATGTTTACGCATGACTCTATGGTACACTCTATCCTATGAATATCAAAACTACCCTCGTGCTTCTCTTGGTTCTCAATCTCTCCTGGTCCGTCTTTCTCCACTTCGAGCCCACCCACACTACTTTCCTCAATTATCTCTACAACTTAGGCTACGGACTCAACTACCTGCTGGCCGCCTGGGTCAGTTTCTCCTACTTCAAAACTTGCACTCTCCACCGCGCGATCCACATTACCGGGGGCTTGGGTGCTCTCTCCTTTTTCTTGGCCCAGCTCATTTGGATGTATTACAATCTCGTGCTCCGTGCCGAGGTCCCCTACCCCAGCCCCGCCGACCTATTTTGGACCCTGTTCTACTTCTTTATTTCCGCTGCTAGCTTGCTGGTCATGCGCGCCATCCACATCCGTCTGACCTGGGGTGTCATTTTGCAAACAACCCTAACTTTCTCTGCCATCTTTTTTATCACCTATTCTTTTATCCTATCCAGCAGTCCCCAAGAAGGTCTCCCCCTCCTTATCCGCGTCCTCAACTTAAGTTACCCTTTCTTTGACTCACTCCTCATCGCCTTTACGCTCACCGCCATTAGGAGCCAAATGGGTCACCTCCAACCTCTTTTGCTCTACTTTGTCTTCTCTTTTATCGCCCTCGCCTTTAGCGACAGTCTCTTTGCCTACCAAACCACGCTCGAGACTTACTGGAATGGCAACGTAGTCGACGCCATTTACGCTATCTCCGGCTTCCTCTTTGCCATGGGTACCGCCTCCATCCACGATCTGCTCCACGCCCCGCAGCCTGCGAGGACTGTCCTCGCAGGCTCGGTTCCCCCATCATCAGCGCAACCATTGCAAAAATAGTATACTTAAACGAATGCCCAGCAAAAATGCACTCAAAGAATACGAGGCCGGTGGCTATTACCACCTCTACAATCGCGGAGTCAACAAGCGTCTCATCTTCAAAGATCCCAAAGACTACTCCACTTTTCTCTCATATCTCCAATTTTACCTTTCCCCACCACCCGACCTGCGAGGACTGTCCTCGACAGATCGGTTCCCGATTCGACCTTCCCATCAACTAAAAAACTACGCTGGGGAAATTGAACTCCTTGCCTATTGCCTTATGCCCAACCACTTTCATCTCATGGTCAAACAAAACTCAGATTATGGTATCAGTCATTTTATGAGTTCCGTAATTACCAAATATGTGCGCTACTTTAATACTCGCTACAAACGCATCGGTCCCCTTTTCCAGGGCCGCTACAAAGCCGTGCGCGTAACTGATGAATCCCAATTTACATACCTCACCAAATATATCCACCGCAACCCACTCGCACTCCCAACCTTCAAGGATGATCCTCGTAGGCTTGGTGCCTACAAATACTCTTCCTACCCCAACTACCTTCATCTTTTTACTCAGACTTGGATCAACGGAGACGATATTTTGAGTTATTTTTCCAAAACCAACTCTCGTCTCACCTATCAAAATTTTGTGGAAGAATCAGAGCCCGACGATATTATCCGTATCGCGAAAATAACGCTCGACGCCGACTAGTATCACCGCAACTGTCTAGTCAAATAGTGGGCCATCAAGACCGCCGGCA
This sequence comes from uncultured Pseudomonadales bacterium, assembly GCA_964349305.1. Lineage (GTDB taxonomy): Bacteria > Patescibacteriota > Microgenomatia > UBA1400 > UBA12108 > CAJAUT01. The sequence continues at coordinate 1,112 of CAYGFS010000013.1, read as the reverse complement.
GCTCCATCACTAGTAGCACTATCACTCCTGCTAGGTAAGTCCAAAACAACGCTAGGCTGACGCTCTCCCAGAGTGTAGTGAGGGGCTCGGCTGCCTCAACTTTTGCCACCTCGACCCCTTCGCTGGACTTGAGCGGCAAAAATGCACTGGTGTATGCCACTCCCCCCAGTCGCCCACTGCTGGCGATCGTCAGACCAAGTGGTGAGGCGATTGCGGGGTAGCCCGGCACGCTCGAGCTAGACACGACCGTCTTGTCATCATAAATCCGCACGGCCATTCCCACCTCGCTCGCCGATTTATCCAGGTCTTGGCTGGTCATCTCTTGCTCTACGAGGACGTATCCCCCAGCTTTTTTGACCACCCCTCTCATCACCACTCGCCTGGCACTCCCGATCCCTACTATTGCGTATCCCACTCCATCCCTGACACCCTCGACTTTCTCACCAGTCAGCACATCTCGATATTCTGCGTCTAAGATCCGCTGCCCAACTTTTAGCACTTTAGTTAAACTTTCTTTATCTGAGCTATCGATTAATGCCAGTTCGCTGGCACTCTTTAATAGACTATCTCCCTCTCGCCCCCAGTTGTTTAGTGTCATGGCCACTCCCGATTCCACCTCTCTCTGCGCTCCTACCTGGAGCCGTGTGGCCATCACATAGGTAAATACCATCGTGGCGAGGGCAAACACTGACACGACCAGCATCGCCATAAACAGGGTAATTTGCGTCTCAAATCTACGCAGGAGGTAGCTAAAGACCCACTTGGACACCAGCAAAAATCCAAACAGCAAAAATGCCAGCTGGATCATCCAAACCGACCCAAAGTCGCGCACTACTTCATATATCCGAATATCCCTTGAACTCACAAACAGCCGCCTCAGATCCAGTATCTCCGCGAGCGATAACGCATACATTCCGTAAGCCATCCCCTTTAAGTGCCGCTCCAGCCCCACCGACGCTCGGCGTAGGTATCCCAGTCCCACGCTGGCGGGTAAAATCGGCAAGATCCACATGGGTATTGTCCCTGCGAGGACTGTCCTCGCAGGCTCGGTTCCCCTGCCAGGTCGCTCAGACAAAGGCTCGCCCCACACCCCCAACCCCAAAACCAGATAC
>CAYGFS010000012.1:0-23985 GCA_964349305.1 uncultured Pseudomonadales bacterium | reverse complement strand
AGATTTTTGAACATAAAAGTTATACCTTTCTATTCAATAGTAGCGTGATCTCGAAGAGAAGTAAAGGGGGGACAGAGAGCAGCGCGAGTGAAATAATGTCGTTGGGGGGTAAAAAGGCGACAAAAATGAGAATGGCGGTATAGATAAATTTGCGGGATTTTTTAAGACCATCAAGTTTGAGGACTTTGAGTTTGAGTAGGGCGGTGAGGACGATGGGCAACTCAAAAATGAGAGCCAAGGAGATGCCGGTCATGAGGATTTGGTTGAAAAAGTGGGAGACATCCCAGAGGTTGTTGACCGAGAACTCCAGGGTAGTTTGGCTATAGAGATTGATGATGAGCTGGATGATCCAGCCGCCAAAACAAAAGCCGACGATGAACAGAATGACGGCCAGGGGGTATAGGCGGACGAGTAGGCCGTATTCACGCGGGGCGAGGGCTGGGCGGACGAAAGTGAGGAAGTAATAACCGAGCAGGGGGAGGGCGATAACCAGTCCTACCAGGAGACCGGTGTTGACCGCGAGATCAATGAACTGGTAGGGCGAGGTGAGGACCAGGTTGATACCCTCCATCTTGAATAGACGCATGATGAAGCTGAGGATCTGCTGGTAGTAAATGAAGCCGAGTACTCCTCCGCCAAGGAAGACGCAAAAAACCGTAAATAATTTGGTCTGCAATTCTTGGAGGTAGGGGGTGTATTTGAGGATAGCGGCGTCGAGGGGAGAGAGCTCTTCGGTTTTAACTTCTTTTTCCATGGATATAAGTTTAGCAGACGTGTTGGAAAACTGTCGGCGTTTTCATCTTCGCAAACAATTTTGCAGTACTCACAGCAATCTGACGTATCAGATGTGACGCTCCGTGCTTAAAATTAATTGCTTTGATTCAAGCTATTATTTGATTGACGCTAGAGTAGCTTTCTTTTTGGCGTCGAGGAGAGTGCGGCCGGTAGAGCCTGAAGCGGTGTGGTCGGCGATGACTTCGTTCCAGACAGCATCGGCGATGTCGGTGGTGCTGGCGCCGCCACTGGGGGATTCCATATAGGTTTCGGTGCCGAGGTCCAGGGTGTTGGCGGTAGTATTGTTGGTGATGGTGTTGCCAGAGCGGAAGGTGCTGCGCAACACACCAGAGCCGATCGTGACCCCATAGCTACTATTTTTGTAGATTAGACAATTTTCGACGACATTGTCACTGATGCCAGTGCCAGAAAGCAAAAGGCCATTGGTACTATTGTCTAGGATACATTTGGAGAAAAGGGATTGGGTGGTAGAGTTGCCCACGTGGAGACTATCGCCGACACAGTTCTCTATGACACTAGTTAGAACTCGACAGCGAGCAGAACTACTAAACTCGATTCCATGACCTTGAACATTGCTAATCCAGACGTCACGGACTAAAACATTGTTGCCGGCGACAGTAATGGCATTTTGGCCACCGGTGGCGGCAGTCTCGATATAGAAGCCAGAAACTTCGACGTTGTCGGCACCGATTGAGATAGTGGGACTGGTCGTGGAGCTGGGGATAATTTGGATATCGTTGCCGGGACCCCTGACTTTGAGATTGTGCTTGGTGATAGCGAGGGTTTCGTTGACGATGGTAGTGCCAGAGGGGTCGGTGGAGCGACAAAAGATCACATCGCCGTTGCCGGCGGTGGCGAGAGAATGGGCAGCTGCAAAAGTTTGTACCGCTGCTGAAGGCGTTAAACCATTGTTGATATCTAAGCCTCCATACGGGTCCCAATAAAAGACATTGCCAAAGGCGGGATGGGAGTTGCGGAGGGACTCTACCAAATAAACGAGGTTGGTGTCGGACTGAGGGGTGATGATGGAAGCGGAGGTGGACTGGGCGACAGTCACCTGGATATAAGTAGCAGGGGCAACTGGATTGGCGCCAGCCTCACCGACGAAGTTACCACCTGAGATGGTCACTGAGACTGTACTTGGTCCCGGGCGATCCTCAAATTTGACTCGCCAACCGTCCAGGAGCACGACTGTCATACCCACAGTGACCCCTCCGCCTAGGTCTTGTTTGCCAAAAGCGTCGGCAATCTTGGGGTAGGACATGCCTGGAGAGATGTCGTCTTCGGCGTCGCGAATGCTATTGATTAAAAATTGCAAATCGAGCGTGACGTCAGGGGAAGGGACCGTAATGATTTTGGCCGGAAAATCGAAGAGTAATGTTTGTGGCATAAAAGGTATTGTATCAGGGATGTGGGCAGACTAAGACCGGGGATTATTCTCGAGAATAATCTTTTCCAGTCCAATGAGTTGGGCGCGTTTACTGCGAACTTCTTCTTCCAGGATATCGATATGCTTGGCCAGGCGAGTAGCTTGCTCTTTGAGGCCATCAAGCTCAGCAGGAGTATATTCTGGGGGACCAAAAATATGATGAGTTATGTTTACCTTTGGTTTTTTACGCCCTTGCATACTACTTTTAGGTAGCAATTGTATCGGTGGTACGGATGGCAGCTTGGGACATACCAGTCGAGATAATCGTATTTTCGATTTCAAATGGCAAGATTACTTTGCCCTGCCGCACGCGCACAATGACGGGGATGGTGGGAGCGGTGTAAATCAGGGTATTGCTGACCTCGGTACCAGTCCAGACGGTCTCATTGATGATTGGCACATAGACTGTATCGGATACAGTGTAGAGTCGATTGAGCTCGGTGGTAAAGGTGTAAGAGTCGGTGTTGGTGTAGGTATTATCAGATCCACCGGTCAGAGTAGTAGTTGTGAGCTGGGTCTGGGAATCTACTGAAACGACAGTAGCAGTAGAGCCGTCCGTAGTATTGTCGATAATATCGCCGGCGCGAACTCTCCAAGTTTGGAAAGTAGCTTCTGTGTCAGTGAGAATGGTTGATCCACCTGATCCTCCTGTAACTGTGAGAGTTAGCGAACGGTTGGCGGAGCTATTGAGGGTAAAGACGCCATTGCCCGCAGTGCTCCAGGAGTAGTACTCGTACTGCTGCTCGGCTTTGAGAGTGTCTGAGTCATCGACGATGCGCAGGACTCCGCGCTGAGGTGTGCGAGTATCAATTAGGCCAGTCACAGTTAAAGTATTAGCATCGGCCGCACCGGTGTTGACTGCGTAAGTGTCTTTTTCTACTGTGCCACCGGCAGCGGTAAGGGGGAATACGCCTACAACATCGGAGACGACGACTGAGCTAACTGTGACGGAGACGGTGTTGGGGGGTACCTGAGTAGAACCATTACCATCGATGAGTTGGTAGTTTTGGGCATCGGTAGATAAAGGGTTGGCGATCCAGACACCTTGGGCTCCGAAGAATTTACCTCCGGCGAAAGTGCCAAAAGGAGAAGCTTTGACTGGTGTAAAGGTCTCAGGGCGCAAAGCGATATATTGTTCGCCGTTGATGGTGTCATTGATGTTGCCATCGTTGGCAGCGTCGTAATAAACCTGAGTGGGTGAGTTGGTATATCCTCGACCGGCAATGTACTTGAGATACTCATACATTTGAGCTACGGTTGTGGTAGATCCAAGATCAATTTCTAGGTAGTAAGGCTGTGTGCCATTACCGTTGTTTAGATCGCGGTTGAATGAGCCTGTCGTGCCCCAGTTGAAGGTAATGCCTGAAGAATAGCTAGGCACAAGACTGGTAGAGCTTGGAGCTCCGTTGATGGTACCAGTGGCGCTACCTGAGGTGGTAATCGCGTCAGTGTTGGCAAACTGGGTGAGGGCTGTCCCTGAAAGATAGTAATAGATGGTGATGGTTGGATTACTGCCCGATGTACTTAAAATGGTACCTTGCTTGTCAGAGTTGGCGTTGGCGGTAAAAGTGTGACCGGCAGTGAAGGTGCCGGAGGAAGAGGAGAGGACAATCGAATATTCACCGGTCGTATTGTTTAAGTCGGCTCCGGTAGCGAGAGGCACTGGGTTACGTCCACCGGTAATGCCAGTTGAGACAAAGTGGTCGTAGAGCTTGCTGTATTCGCGGGCACCGATGAAGAGTTCAGTGAGATCGCCGCCATTGATACCAGTGCTAGAGCCGAATTCGCGGACACGAATAAGGACGTCGATGTGACCCACTGGCCACCAGGCAGAGAGCTTGCTGCCATCTTGTACCACATAAATAGCAGTGTTGGACTCGATGGTACCGATAGTGTACATGTTGGCCCAAGTGTTTTCTCCGGTAATGGAGACGACGGTTTGGGTGACTGACATGCCAGAGCTACAGGTGAGGGTACCGGAGGTGTGGTCGAAACTGTCGGTGGCGACGGAAGTATCGGGGCGAATCCAGAGGATGTCGCGGGTGATGTCGGCAAAAAGCAGGGTGCCAGTGTCGCCATCGCCGTGACTGGTAGTGACTGTTTGACCGATGTCGTTGGTGTCTGGCTCGACAGTGGATGAGCTGTAGCCTACCTGGACGATACCAATATTGGTACCAGTACCTTCGACCCGCGTCCAACCGATGGTCTTGATAGCACCTCCATTGAGATATTTAATACTGACTTCGTCGATGAACCAGTTGTTGATAAGGGAGTACTCAGTAGGTGTTTGGGCTGACATTGGGACAAGATCGTCCATTTGACCTAGCTCGTCGAACGTGTCTTGGAGATAAGAGTAGAGAGCGTTGACTGACCAGACTGTTTCTCCAACACCAGTTTGAGTAACGGTGTAGGTAAATTCAGGGAGCCCTGTGTTGTTACTGGCAGAGGTACAGGAACCAGCGTTGTCGTTGGTAATAGTGATAGTTGTAGAGCTGCCTCCAGCATTGGTGGCAGTAAAATCGGTGCCAGCCACTGAGTTGATGGCGGCAACAGTTGCATCAGATACCTGCTGAGCTGTGTCTGACCCACCGACAGCGACAGCAATACCTGTTTTACCCGTTGGGGCAGGGTCGCCACCACCGGAAGCTACGTTGTACCACACGTAGTAGGAAGTTTCATCTTTGGCAGAATAGAGGTTGAAGTAGTTGCCTGAGACGATATTACCGGATACTCCGACGACTAGCACGGTTTGGATTTCGGCAACTGAGGAGCTACTACCAGTGAGCTCATCTTTCCACTGCTGGTGGTTAATTTGCTTAGTGATGTAGTTAATATTCCAATCTGTTGCTATTGGCATAAATTATTCCTTATTTTGATAATTGCTTCTTTTTGGCAGCGATTTGAGCTCTGAGACTGTCTTCGGCTTGTTTTTTCTTGATATCGGACAATTTGGATTGGAGATCGTTGGTGAGACGAGTATCATCGGCTGGCTTTTTGGTAAAAGCAAAGAGAGATTTTTTGTCTGCATCGACTCCTCGAACCTCTTTGGGCTTGCCAGTTTTGCGGTCGGTCCCCGGCAAAAGAGTTAGTTCGGCGATGGAGCCGCCGGATTGGTAGTCAGCCTCGACTAAACCTTGCGCCAAGGCGACACTCAGAGGAACGACGTATTTTTGAGCATCTTTGGATAGTTTGGAAATTTCTGCGGCGGTGTAAACACCTTCTTCGTAGCCAAAGCCTGATTTTGTCACGTAATATTTGCGGGTATTTGTGTCTGTCATATATTCACTGTATTACGTGGGCCGAGCATGTGTCAATAGATCAAAAGAGGTTATTTTTTCTTCTCTTGAGTATACTGACGGGGAGCTGGTGTGACCCCGCGCTCTAAGTCAAATTTGCGGGCTTTTTCTTCTAAAGCTCGCATCTCAACTATTGGGAGGGTGTTCCCGCTGGCTGGAGTATTGGGCTTGTTGTAGACGAGCGAATATTGCGAGGTTTTGTTGGGACGCACATCCCACGGCTTGTCCACCACAATTTTGGATTTGGTGTTGGACAAGATGGTGCGGACCTGTCCCTCTCCTTTGCCCCGACTAATCCAGGCAAACATACCTGCAAAGTCGTTGAGTTTCCAGGTTTTGGTATTGTCGGAGAGAGAATCTTTGCCCGCTGTTGTGACTTCGCCGGCGACTTGCTTGGGGCGAGCAAGAGGCGTGTCGTCGTTGGTAATTTTGCCCTTTAAATCTGGATTCTTGTCAAAAAAGTCGGCCATGGGCATCCATTCGGTGTGACGGAATCCAGGGCGGCGCTTGCTTTCAAAATCGACAGTGACAAAGCCGGGCCAGTTGGGATCGAGGTAAGCGCGGACGCAGTCACGCTCTCTTTGGTTGATATCAATTATTTTCATACTATGGATAGTATAGACGCAAATCTATATACTCGTAAATCCGTACGAACCGGATCAGAGATCATCATCATCGTCATCGGCGAGGGAGCCGATATCCTTGGGTTTGGCGGCGGCGGCTTTTGGGCTGATTGCCCCTTTGGCAAAAAAGAAGAGCATGGGGAGGAAGAGGGCGGCGCCACCGAGGGCAAAAGATATAGCCCATTCGAGTGGGATGCCTACTGTCGAACTGGCTGTTGCTTGTACACCGTAGAGTTGGAGGAGGACAGAGACCACGAGGAGCGTGACGGCTTTGAATTGAAAGGCATTAGCGATAAACGAAAGGAGCCAAAGGGGAGTGATGAAGATGGCGAGGGAACGGATGAAGATGACGGCGGTCGTAAAGGGAACTTTGAGGATGTACTCATTACTTAAGAATTGGTAGGGGGTCGCGAGGGGGAGAGTGAGTGGGTCAACCACTGCTTCGAGTAAGTAGGCGAGGAGGAAGAGGCCAACGATTAAAACGAGGACATATTCCTTTGGCATTTTCATATAGGTTATATTGTAGCAAATGCATCGCTATCTGCAAGCAGACGTGTGTTGACAGAATTACTTTTGTATATTACTATAATATACGCATGAGTATCCATCTCAATCCAAGTCAGTTTAAGGATGTTCTTGGTTTTGACTGGGATGCTGGTAATCTCAATAAAAATTTAATTAAACACAAAGTCTCTTGGCAGGAGTGCGAAGAATCGTTTCGTAATAGGCCGATTATTCTGGCCAAGGATTTTAAACACTCTGGATTAGAAGAGCGCTATACGCTGTATGGAAGAACTGACGAAAACAGAAAACTAACTATTATTTTTACCCTCAGGAGAAATTACTTTCGAATAATTTCTGCCAGAGATCAAAACAAAAAAGAAAGGAGCGTTTATGAAAAACAAAAAGCTTAAGACTATCCCAAAATTTAAATCTGAGGATCAGGAACGCGATTTTTGGTCTACTCATGACACGACCGAGTATTTTGATCTGGATAATGCTGTAGTCAACCCGGTTTTCCCGAAACTTAGATACAGCACTACTAGCATCTCTTTGCGCTTGCCGGTGAATATCCTGGACCAATTAAAAGCCATGGCCAACAAGAGAGATGTGCCGTACCAATCATTTGTCAAAACTATTCTGGCTGATCGCGTGAATATGGAATATACGAGGTAAGAGACCTTAAAACGCGCGCGACTTTTTGGCTCGCTCTTTGGTAGTGCGAGCGTAGTGGGCGCTCCAACTCGCTCCTTTGGGTGGCAAGAAATGGTCGAGTTTTTCATCAAGCTTGAGGAAAAAGTCGGAGATCTTTTGGACTTTTAACATGCGGGTGATCACGGATTCGTAACCGTTACTGCCTTTTTTGAGGGTAGCGCTAATCTTGCTGACGGTGGCGAGACTCACCTTTAGAATATCGCAAATATCACGCTGGCCGTAGCCTTTTTTTAACATGTAGGCGATCGAGAGACGTTTGCCGAGCATAATCTGCTCGGTGGGGGATAAGAGATCTTCCACAAAAGCCGAGGTGACCGTGGGGGAGCCCAGGGAGGAGAGGATGGAGAGGAACATGTCAAAGATTTGGCCAGAGACTTTGGGGGGTAAGTAACGGCGCGAGACTTGGGTCATAAATACTTTCCTTTCAAAAATATACTGTTACTATGTTTTAGAACAATAGAACATCTTTTTGTGCAACGTGTCAAGTCGGGAACAGTTAGTTGGGAAAAGTCGACGTTACTGTGTTTTAGAACATGGTAACAAGAAGATAGTGATATCCACAACCTACTTGGAAATATTATTCTTGAGAAATTTCTTCTCTAAACAAACTAAGAGCTTGGGTGGCGAAAGCATCTAGGGTGATAATGTTAAGGAGTTCTTCGGGAATTATCTTTTCCAGTAGATTACCTGTGGAGGTAGAACCTGCTTGTTTTATTTGTGATAATATTTCTTGAGAAATAGTGAGATCATCTTTCTTTGCTTGATACGATTTTTGATATTTACCATCTTTTATTGCTTCTATTGGAGATAGTCTCTCTATGTTCATCTTTTCCTCTAGGGCATAGATAGATTGTGTTAAAAGTAACTCAGATAAACCTACGTATACATCCCTGTTATCGAATTCTAGGAGCCAGTCTAGCCAATCATTTTGATTTTCCTTTTCCCTCAACGAGGCTAATGTGGCTAGTGATTGAGCATATTTTTCTTGTAGACTATGCATTTTACTTCCCAATTAATTTAATTGGTGAATTTTCCCAGAGAGAGAGAGAGTTGTCAAGGGGAAGGTGGGCATCACATACCGGGTATGTGATATTGCAATAGTTGAGTTAGCTGGTGCGGAAGTAGTGGGAGTGAGAGAAGGCGAGTTGTTCGAGGAGCATATTTTTGAAGGAGACCAGCGAGTTTTGTTCGTAGAAAAGGAGGAGGGCGTCGCGATAGGTCTCTAATTCAACAGTGAGGTAAGAGATCGGGATAATGTCGTAAGCGAGGAGGAGAGCGTTGCTAACGAGTCTCGCCGTGCGTTTGTTGCCGTCTGCAAAGGGCTGGATATAGGAGATGAGCGTGATGGCGATGAGGGCTTGCTCGAGAGGGTGAGGAGAGCTATTGATAGCGGTGATAGTTTTGTCTAGGGCAAGACTAATTGTTTGAGGGTTGGCGCTGGGGAGATAAGTTGAGCCACTGATGCCGACGGCGTGATGACGAAGCCCGGGAGGAATGGGGAGATTGTGAGAGAGGAGAGTGTGGAGGTGGAGGATATATTTGAGGGTGAGATGACCCTTCTGCGGGGGGTGGGCAAAGATATAGTCAACCGCTGTTTTGTGATTGAGGATCATTTGAGCCTCACCTGTAGTTTTGTTTTTGGCGTAGCGATTGCTAGTTAAGAGGCTAGCAGTCTCTGGGAGAGTGTAGGTATTGCCCTCGATGGCTGATGATTTCCAGGCGAAGTCGATGGTCCAACGCTCGATTTCTTTTTGAGTGATAAAGTCTCCCAGCATTGCTTTTGCCTGGCTAAAACTCGCTATACTGGTAGTCGCGAGTTCGAGAGGTGTCAAGAGATTATGGAGATGATCAAGCACGCTAGGGTGAAAAGCCACTTCGCGGGTCAATTGACGAGTTTGGGCAGTTGCGAGGAGAGGATTGAAGCCGGCAAGTAAATACTCTGTGGACCGACCTGTGCCAATGGATTCGACTTTGCCCAGAAGGATCAGCTTGTTGAGATTTCGGATCAGAGTGAGGCGGGGAACTCCGAGCGCAGTTTGAATTTTGAGACGAGAAGAGGGGCCGTCAATGAGTACGTCAAGAATATTTCTAAGGCGTGGAGTGATTTGCGTATCATTTTTCATACGATTATCGTATCAAAATGAAACGATTTGTCAATGATTGTGGCGATCTCCAGGGTACCAGTCGAACATGTCTCTGCGCAGTTTGGCCATGCGGACGCCGTCGGGATGATAAAAGACAACTCCTTCTGCAAGTATTCGCTCGTCTTTTATGGCATATTTTTGGTGAGCCAAACTGAATAAATAATCCTTGAACCACAGAGAAATATTTTCGAAAGTTTTGGGATGTTTGTGCCAGGAATGATATGAGAGTGACTCCTTGGCGCGGTAAAAGGGGATCCAGAGACGCTGCTTGAGTTTGAGGGGGTTGGCTTGAATTTTATCTCCCACGGATTCTCCAAAATATTGACCATCTTCTTGGGGTAGTCCCCACCTCTCGGCAGTGCGATTAAAGATCTTGGAGACTTTCCTATTTTCGATGACGATGCTGACATTGGTGCCGTCTAATTTTTCGACGGCTTCGACGGCAGGCTCTTCGAATACCCAATCATAATCAGGGTTAATGACGGGGGTAACGACATAAATACCATTAATAGTTTGCCGGATAAAAGGGGACTCTAGTTTGGGCATATCGACTGGTTTGGCGTATTTATTTTGGATCATTGTGGCGACCTCGCTTGGAATGTTGTGAGAGTGTCATAACAGCCTCGTCAAAATCGGGTGAAATGCGGAGATCGAGTTTTTCTAATTCTTCGAAGTAGTCAAAAGGGAGGTCGGGGTTTTTGAGTCGTTCGTCATCTAGCAAGAAGCCTTTGACGAGATATTCTTTGAGTCTATGAGTTGCCCAAATGCGAAACTGGGTGCCGCGGGGTGATTTGACCCTGTATCCGACGGAGATAATAACATCTAGATTGTAGTAATTGGTGGGTTTTTTGGCAAATTCGGAATTTCCGAATTTCTTAATTACGCTTGATTCGACCAGTTCGTTTTCGGCGAAGATATTTTTAATATGCTCATTGATAGTTGATCTGCCTTTATCAAACAAGCTCGCCATTTGGTCTTGGGTGAGCCAAACGGTGTCACCGTCGAAGCGGACGTCCAATTTGGTCTCTCCAGAGAGTGTTTGATAGATGATAATTTGCGAGTTGGGAGTCATATTTACATGCTATACCCAAATGATAGGCGAAGTCAACAGTCGTGTTTTTGGGTGGAGAGTAATGTTACTATGTTTTAGAACAATAGAACATATCTTACAGGGATGATCCCTGCCTGCCGGCAGGCAGGCCTGTAAAGTATTAGGTCACGATGGAGTCAGCGGTGCGGACTTAGGCGGTAATATCGTCGGGGATGCGGGTGACAGAAGTGGAATATCCAGCACTAGTGAGCTCTGCAACATTGTCGGTATAAGGCTGAATACTTACCCTTTTTACGAACACGCGCTGAGATATTGCGAGTTGAAGCAAATTGAACACTTGTGCTTGTACTTGAACCAGTTGCAGTCTTGTCGATATAGGGTACGTATGCAGTGTCTGTATTGTTATATCCTACAACTAGTTGATTGAATCGATATGCATCGCCAACTGTCCAGAAGTTGTTAGTACCTCCACGTAGGGGAGTGTGTACAACATCATAGGTTGTGCCAGATACTAGGGTCACCGAAATTACATGAGCCCAGCTGACGTCTGTGGAGTTGCGAATCATGTCGCCTGGGAGAATATTGGCCAAGTCGGTATTGTCCTCTCTGAATCCAATCGCAGAATTGCTGGCCACGGTATCAACTGTCCCAGTGGGTATCCCCGAGGTGATGAGTGTAAAGGTCAGTGCTGTCCAAGACGCATAACGGCAACGATGGTCTGATTGGCCTGGTTGATCAACGACGTGGAGGACGCCGCTTGAGGCAGTGTCTGTGGGTATGGGGGTGCCAGAATCTACTTGGAAGGTAGTCAAACCGACTGTATTGGCAGTGGCATGCGAAGTGAGATAAGTGGTATTAATTCTTCCGCTGGTATCTCCGTCAATCGTGCGGAAAACCGAGACACGATCTCCAAGGACGGTATTACTGACCGTGATGGCGACGGTCGAGGCAATAATATTGGCATTTCCAGGCGTGCCCTGATCATCCTGAATATTTTCGTCGTCGGTGATTTTACCTTTTAGACTTGAGTTGATTTGAAAAAAATCAACTGTCGGCATCCATTTCGTGTGTTTGTATCCCGGGCGGTGTTTGGAAACGAAGAGTACTGTGACGAATCCCGGCCAGTGAGGATCGAGATATGCGCGCTCACACACTCTTTCGCTATTATTCATGTCTATTATTTCTATTATTTTCTGTACCACGTATTTTTTGGCAATTTGTAAACTTGAATGATTTAGACGTTGTTTGAGTGATTGAAAAACGGTGGGGGAATAGGAGAATTATGGTAAGGGGGTAAGAATATGAAAAATGTCTGGAAAGTTGTAGTAGGGGTAGTAGTAGTGATGGTGGGGATGATGGAGGTGAGTGGGAGGGTAATGGCGAGAGCAGGAGATTTGGATACAACTTTCGGACTGGGTGGCAAGGTGACAACTGACTTTTCGGGTCAAAGTGATTATATAAGTGTAGTAGTAAAACAGCAGGATGGAAAATTATTAGTAGGGGGAACTAGTCAATCTAGCATAGCGCTGGCTAGGTATAATTCAGATGGGTCTCTGGATGAAAGTTTTGGGTTGGATGGTAAAGCAGTTCATCACTTGGGCATGGTAGGGGTCAGTGATTTAAAAGTCATAGGAGACAAAATCTTTATTGTTGGTACGATACAATATCTTAATTCTTATTGGAACGAGAGTCAGAGTGGTACAAAGAAGTATCTTCAACATGTCATGATTTTGAGACTAAATCTCGATGGCACACTTGATACTAATTTTGGGAATGGGGGGTACTCAATTACTAATTTTGGCACCTATATTAACGAAATTGGGAATGCAATTGCTATACAAAATGATGGGAAAATAATTGTCTCTGGCTATAGAGAAACTTTAGATAGGTTTTTTCAACTTTCTGGCCCTCTGGACTTCATGACCTTGCGTTTTACAAGTAGTGGATTTCTTGACACTACTTTTGGGTCTGGAGGAATTGTTACTACTTTGATTGCTGGAGGTATATCACGAGCTGTGGATGTGGCGATTCAAGCAGATGGGAAAATTATAGTTGTTGGTTCTGTCACTTCCAGTTCAATCGGAGGAACCGGAGGAAATCCAGATTTTGCAGCTGTGCGATACAACGAAAATGGAACCCTAGATAGTAGTTTCGACTTTGATGGACGAGTAGTTATATCTTTTAGCGGTTATCAAGGGTTCTATGATCGAATTTATAGTGTCAAAATTCAAGATGATGGGAAAATACTATTGGTTGGGGACACAGGATACTGGGGTCAACAAAATAATTTTGCTACCGTGAGGTTAAATTCAAATGGTACACTCGATAATGCCTTCGGTAATTTTGGTAAGGTCATGACTAATTTCCCAGGTTATTACGCTACGGCTAGAGATTTGATTCTCTCTGAGAATGGGAGCATTATTGTTGGAGGAAACGTCCAAACTAGTGGAAGTGATAGTAATTTTGCATTAGCAAAATACGATGATAACGGGAATTTAGATCCATATTTTGGTACAAATGGCATAATTAGCCTGGATTTTTATAATACTGTAGATTATGCGTATAGCATGACTATTACAGACGATCAAGGTGTAATATTAGCTGGTTCATCTCATATTGATCAGCCGTACACTCCGAGCGATTTTGCGTTGTTAAAAATTAAGAGTTTCGAGATTAACAATGCTCCATTGTCACATGCTGGAGGAGATATATTTGCAGGAGAGGGTGGTGAAACTATTTGGGATGGATCCAACTCTACGGATCCGGATGGGTTTGCAGATATTGTTAGCTACAATTGGGATTTTGGGGATGGGCAATATGGAAGTGGTGTGAGTGCAAGTCATGTTTATGCTGATGACGGAGTGTATACAGCGACATTGATGGTTATAGATACAGTGGGACACGCATCGAGCGATACGGCAACGGTGACGGTAAACAATGTGACACCGATAGTGAGTGTGATGGGTGTAACTATAGATGAGGGAGGAGCTTACCTTGCAAGTGGGAGCTTTACTGACCCAGGCGCGGATACTTGGACAGCCACAGTAGATTACGAGGATGGGAGCGGTATTCAATCGCTTGTATTGAGTGGTAAGAACTTTAACTTGGATCATACATATTTAGACGAGGGGAACTACGTGGTGACTGTAACTGTAACTGATAATGATCTGGGGATGGGGGTGGGGACGGCAACTGTGACTGTGAACAATTTGTCACCCACAATAGGCGTGATCACGGCACCGACCGATCCAACCCAGGTAGGGACAGTGGTTAATGTGAATACGAGTTTTACAGACCCAGGGATACTTGATATCCACACCGCTGCGTGGGACTGGGGAGACGAACAGACAAGTGGTGGGGCATTGAGTGAAGCTGCTGGCAGTGGGACAGTGGTGGGGAGTCATGCATACAGTCTCCCTGGAGTATACAAAGTTTTACTGACTGTAGATGATGGTGACGGGGGAGTGGGGCAAGCAACGTATGAGTATGTGGTGATTTATGATCCTAACGGAGGGTTCGTTACGGGAGCGGGCATTTTTAACTCGCCAACAGGTGCCTATACCTCTGACATGGGGTTGTCTGGGATGGCGAGGTTTGGATTTACCTCTAAGTACCAGAACGGAGCGCAGGTACCTACGGGAGTCACCAAGTTTGCCTTTAAGGTCGCTGATTTTAACTTTGAGAGTACCAGCTATGACTGGCTAGTGGTTGCAGGAGCTAAAGCGCAGTACAAGGGAATAGGGTCGGTGAACGATACGGGTGACTATGGTTTCATCCTCACTGCTCACGACTCGGCGATAAATGGGGGAGACGATACTTTCCGAATCAAGATCTGGGATAGAGCAAGTGGGTACCTGGTGTACGACAATATGCTTGGTGGGGGAGATGGTGCAGATCCGACAACAACGCTTACGGGTGGGCAGATAGTGATACACAATTAATTCGACGTGAAAATATCGTCGGGAATGCGGGTGACGGAGGTAGAGTAACCACTACTAGTGAGGGTTGTAATGTGATTGTTGTATGGCTGCATGCCCTTGATCCGTACCCGAGTGGTGATGTTGCGGATGGATGCAAATTGTACACTCGTGCTGACACTAGTGCCTGCAGCGATCTGGTCGAGGTAGGGAACATAGGCAGTGTCAGTACTGTTGTAGGCTACAACTAGCTGATTAAATCTGTATGCTTCTGCGGCTATCCAATAATTATTCGTACCTCCCTGGAGCGGTGTATGGACGACATCGTAAATGGTAGTTTCTCCCTGGACGAGAGTGACAGAGCGAACGTGTGCCCAGGAACTATCAGCAAAATTGAGCACCATGTCACCGGGTAGTATATTGGCTAGGTCTGCGTTGTCTTCTCTGAAACTCGTGGCAGCATTACTACCAACTGTATCAATATTGCCCGTGGGAATCCCGGTAGTGATGAGTGTGAAGGTCAGTGCTGTCCAAGACGCATAACGGTAACGATGATCTGATTGGCCTGGTTGATCAACTACTCTCAATACTCCTGCACTTGGTGTATCTGTAGGAATCGGGGTGCCTGCGTCGATTACAAATGTAGTATCGGCAACTGCATTCTCAGTGTTGTGGGACGTGAGGTAGGTGGTATTGATGTTGCCACTTGTGTCGCCGTCTTCTGCGCGGAAGACTGAGACGCGGTCACCTGACGTTGTATTGTTGATGGTGATAGCAATGGAGGCGGGGGGTGAGTGCGAGACTCCATTGTTGTCGATAACTTCGTAGTTGTTGGCGTCGCTCCCTGGAACTTGTTTGAGCCATACACCACGGGCGCCAAAGAACCGCGAGCCAGCCTTAGTGCCAAAGGGTGAGACTTTGACTGGAGTGATGGCAGATGGTGTACCAGCTACTGCTCGGACGGTTGTGACATTCCTTATATTTTCACCGTTCACAAATGTCCCGCGGACATCACGGACAGTGAGTGTCCCACTTGTGCCGTCGTCTTTGTCTGCCGTGACATAGCCCGTTGCTCCACTCGTCTGACCATTAATGGCTTCACCTTGGGTAAATCCAGTTGACTGTGAGGAGTATGGTAGGAGGATATCTCCCACGCCAACATATTGTTCTCCGTAGATTGTTTGAGCTCCATTGTCGATGTCGGATGGTGATAAAGTGGGCCGAGTTAAGAATTTAACTCGTTCATACATGTTAGAGAGACTAATTGAGGTGAGGAGATCGATTTCGACGCTGTAGGGCGCGACGCCGAAACCATCACCGATATCGCGGGAGATATAACCAAAATTGACAGTGAGCGATGATGATGTGGGACCAACGTCGACGATGGCGCTGATAGAAGTCGCTGATGCATCTCCATTTGTGCTTCCAGTATATTCCTGCGTATCATCGGCGCCGACGGCAAAATCAATATTGTTGCTGATCAAGTAATATGTGATGTCATTGCCAGAGACGGCGGTAATGACGCCTCTCCTGGTAGTTGTGACCCAAGTTAGCCCTCCCGTACTGTCAAATATGTAATTACCCACTGTCCAAGTACCGGAGGATCCAGCGACTGTCATTTTGCGATATCCGGTAGAGTTATTGGAGTCGTCACTGGTGGCAAGCGGGATAGGGTTGCGGCCGCCTCCAGAGATGTCGGCAGAAAAGTGATCGTAGAGCTTGGAGTACTGGCGGGCATAGACGGTGAGGATGCCACGGTCAATGAGACCGGAACTAAAGCCGTCCGTGACTAGGAATAAGCGATCAAGATGACCCGATCCCCACCAGGGAGTAAATTTGGTGAACGACTGAGTTACGTAGAGCTGTGTCTCGGATTCGATGGTACCGATGGTATAGATATTGGACCAGAGTCGCTCGCCAGTTGTGCCATTGGCGGTCTGGGTGACAGTGCGGTTAGGTGCGGTAGTGGCGGTAATGGTACCAGACCCGGAGTTAAAGTCGTTCGCGAGAGCATTGCTACTGGGGCGAATCCAGACACGGTAATTGGTGGTATCAACATAGAGTATCCGGCCGGCGTCAGCGTCTCCGTGAGTGCAAGCGTCTCCGATATCAGCACTGGTCATGTTAAAGCCGGTACTACTACACTGGACCATGAGAATGCCAATGTTGCCGGTACCATCTCCGGGTAGACTGCGAGTCCAGCCAACAGTTTGAATACTGCCACCGGTTAAGTGTTGAACACTGACAGGATCAATAAACCAAGGCTCGAGATCACCGGCATCTATCGCACCTAGGTTGTAGACAGTAGGGGTGACGGCCTGCATTGGAGTCGTGTCGTTGGCTTCATTTTGGGCGGCGATGGAGAAGAGATCCATCAGGGCAGAGTAAAGCTCATTGACGGTATTGGTCGTGGTCTCGGGAGTTCCAGCCCCAGTCCAGCGGATCTGTTTGTACCCAGCACCAGCTCCTGCGTCGCTACTATAATAGACGGTCCAGTTGGTTAAAATGACGCTACTCATAGTTTTCTCAAGTGACTATTAAAAAGTGAGTGGATATTTTGGCTGAATGATTTGACAAAGGTAGGGTCGGGGAAGAAGGGAGTGAGGTCGGCTTTGACGATGCTCGTGTCAACACTCGCGTACTTCGCCTGTAATTTTTTGAGAACACTGGATTTGGTGAGTCCGGTTATTTCTTTTAGATAAACCCAGTTGGGGTGAATATTTTTTTCCAGATACCAAATGAGATCGTAGTAATCGCGACCTTTGACACGAGGTTGTTTGACTGTGTTATCGATAGTTTCTCTCTGGATAATGGCGGCGATTTTGCCGGCCATGAGATCGCTGAGCGAGTAGTGTTTGGTGATAAAGGAAAAGTTGAGGGTGGATTTGGTCGAGAGCTCAGTAGTAAAGGAGTGACCTATGGTGGGGGCGAAGTCGAGACGAATAAACAGAAGATTACTCTCAGAGGGAGAAACAGTAAAACCGAGTTGATCTAACACGCTAAATTCGAGATAAAGAGTACGACCACTACCTGAGATTTTGGTGGTTAGACCGTCATATTGGAGAGTCGAGGTGAAATGCTTGGTGACTCCTGCGACAAAATCGGAGAGAGAAAAATCCCTAGGATTGATTAGGTCAAAATCGAGATCTTCCGAGAGGCGAGGGAGATCATAGAAAAAGCGCAAGCAGGTGCCACCCTTGAAAATGAGTTGATCTGACCAGGGAGAGAGACTAATAAATTGGAGGACGTAGAACTGGAGGCGCTCTTTGAGAAGACTGCGCAGATACCCAGGGGGTGCTTGCTTGGCGCCAAGGTAGACTGATTTGAGATCGTTAATGAGCATAGAGTGTGTTTATGATACGACTAATTCGCGCCATTTTGGGAGAATGAGATAGTTTGACATACTCACAAAATTCTAGATAATCCGACTCACTGAAATGATCCCAGTTGAGGCGGAGGTCAGTGGATAGTTCGGTTTTAAGATCTGTCATTTTTTTGAGATAGAGCCAATCAAAGAGCGCTTTGGCGGGGGTCGCCTGGAGGATGATTTTGTCGTCCCACTCTACTTGAGTATAGCCGGTGAAGAGGAGGGGCTTGATACTGTGGTAAACATAATTACCTAAAATATTGGAGTAAGTGCGGGAAGATTTAAGAGTGATAGACTCAAGCGTAAATATGCCTTCGGGGATGAGACTAGCTTTGGCGAGGACGTATTCTAGGGAGAGATAGGAGGGGGAGCGGAGGGTGCCGGCAACCAGTTCACTATAATGGCTACGGTCAACTCGTGATAGGTATGTGTCTGTGACGTAGAGATTTTTTTTGAGCGAGATCAAGTAACCGAGCCTACTCAACTGGGCTATTTTACCGTCCAAGTTGCGGCCGGATTTACCAATCAAGAGACCTGCTTGGGATTTGGTGAAGTAGGGGAGGGATTCGAGTTCTTTTTGGTGTTTGATTCCGGAAATACTAATCATATGCTAGTAATTGTGGAATATAATGAGGAATTTGTCAAGCGACGGTCCAGTTGGTCAAGATGACGCTACTCATATATGCTTATGATACATGATGTTTACCCGTTGTAATTTTAGTGAAAGGTAAATTCTTTATCATTGCCTCGAGAGCGCTATCTTCGACTATCCTTGAATAGTAAATCTGTTCCATGCCTGCTGATTTTTGAGTAAGGACGATATCCCAGTTTTGTTGAATATTGGTTTTGGTGATCGGGGTGCGAATCTCCTTGTGCTTTATCAGTTCCAGTACTTCTTGTAAGTCAATCTGGTGGGTATCGAGGATCAAATATAGATCATAAAAATCGCGGTAACGAGCGCGACCACTCATAACCCTGATCTTTTCCGCGCATATTTCTCTAATATCCATGACAGGAACAGTAAAATCGACCCCCCAGACGTTCTGATATGACAGGATTTGTGGTGGCAAGATGACATTCTGCAGAAAATCAATCTCTATTTTGATTGAATTGGGTAGAACTAGTGGACCGGTATACTGAAGTTTTTCAATTTTGATGGTTGCACTCGACAAGTAGTTTTTTTTGATCTCGAGGTAATCTATTTTTCCAAAAGGAGCACAAGGGTCAAAAGGTAATCTTTCTCCGCGACGCCAAGGGGATACTTTAAATATCTGCGATTAATGATTGTGAGCTGTTGTCGACTAAGCATATTTGTCAAAGTATTCATCATAATACAGTCTCCATTTGGCATTAAATTTTTTGTCTCCAACTAACATCCAATGTGTGCCGTGCCTGTTGCCCATGGCTTGGGAAAGACTTTGGGAATCTAGGCGGAGGACATCGAGGATGAAGCCAAAAATCTTGATGGTAGTAGGAGACATCTGGTTGACATATGAACACAGCTTTTTGAGATCCAAACTTTGGTGATGGTCTTGGAGTTTTTCGATGACTAAATCGATTGCGTATTTACTTTTGTGAAAATGAATGATGTCGACTAAAGCTTTTTCGGCAGTTGCAATATGGACCACTTGGCCGTCGATGGTTACTTCTTGCCATCCGAAAAAGAACTGATCTTTAACTTTGACGAAAAGATACTCGGTACCGCTCAATTGAACTGTTTTGTACTGTTTTTTAGATACAGAAATAACTGTCCTCGTGAGCTGATCAAACATACCATGATAGGCCAGAGCTGATTCAAATGAGACATATGAGTCTGGCACAAATAAGTTGGCTACAAGATATGGAGAGATGGAGAGGAAGCCTCTACTGCTGAAATCGGAGATAGCGTATAACCCTCGCTTGATGCGTACCAGCCAGCCATGATGAACGAGCTTGCCAATGACCTTTTTGGCTTGTCGCTCATCACCCGAACTCTGAGACTCCACATATATTTGATCCGTAGTCACAATTTGTCCATATTTTGCAATAAGATCCTCGAGGAGTTTATTTTGGTTCGTGGTTAAAATAGTTTGTTTCATATAGCGATAATCTCCCTGTTAGGGGTACTATCTACTGTTGATCTAAACAAAGTGACGGCAATTTGTCAAGTTTACCCCGTGGCAATATCGTCGGTGATCATGGTGATCTGGGCGGAGAAGGCAGTGGTGCCGACGGTGCCTGTGGCACTAGCGGGGACGTAGCGGATGGGGTCGAGGATATGTGTTTCTGCGCCATCGGTAGTTAAATTCATGAGTCCGGTTGGGCCTGCTGCGATGGCATTGGCGGCAGTGTCGTAGAGGTAGAGAGTGTTGGCCGTGTCCTCAAGAACATAATAGGTAGTGGTGTCCGTGAGACCGATTGCGGCGCTCCCGCCATCTTTGCTATATACGACCGCGTCACCAGTACTAAAATTGTGGGTTGCCTCGACTGTGGTGAGTAGTTCGGAGGTAAATGCCTGTGAAGTAAGAAAAGTCGTGGAACTGGTACTTTGGCGGGCGCGGATAATGATGGCGCCTAGACCGGAGGCCGCACTGGTTGAAACTACGCCGAGGTTGTTGGTTGTGGTACTGGCGAGGACGACCGTGCGGGCGGCGTTGTCCTGGAAAATGGCCACTTCGACCCCGGGGATGAACGCGCCAGCTGAGTTGAGAATAGTAACCGTGATCGAGACTGACGTCACGATATAGACCGTTGCTCCGGCGGTTTTGTAAGTAGGAGCAGCCCCACCGTTGGTAATGTTGATCGTCACGTCGCCTGACGTGCGAGAGACTAGAATAGCAGAGTCATTTTGGCCGTTGCTGGCGTGAAAGCCGGTGAAGGTGATATTGCTAAAAGTGACGGAGGTGGGGGAGGAGGTGCCAAGCTGGATCGCGTGGTGGGCGTTGGTACCTTTGGTAAAAGTCATGTTGTTTAATTTGCCGCTAGTGTCGGTGGCAACGTTCCAGACAAAGGCAGCGGCATCGGCGGCTACGGTAGAGGCATCGACGATAGAGCTAGTGAAGGTGCCACCTCCGGCGGTAATGGCGGCACATCTGCGGAAAGTGGTAGAAGTCACAGTGGCGTTGGTGTTGAAGGTAAAGGTGTTCATGTCGGTGAACGAACAAGAAGTAAAGACAACTGTGGCATTGTCGATCATGGCGAAGTCGCCTTTGGAGAGTTGGGTGGCAGAGAGCGCGGCAAAGTTGATGTTGGTCCAAGTGATACTGGAGCTGGCGTTGTTGATGTTGATGGTATTGAAAGTGGCATTAGTCCTGGGGGTATTGTCGATGGTGATATTGATATTGGAGTCGCTAAAAGTGCAAGAGGCACCTGAGGTACCTAGACTCAAGAGTCCTTTCCAGAGATAGCCACCAGAGATAGCCTGGAATAGACCTAGGCGATTGTAACCGTTGGTGGCATCGTTGTAGTCATTGAAAGTGCCGAGACCAGTAAAGGTACAAGCTGTGCTAGTGGCAGTGAGCTGGCCACGACCATAGCGGATGGCATCCATACCATGAAGGTTGCCTTTACTGATGGCAGCAACAAGATTGGGATGACTACAGAAATATTGCATAGCAGTTGTGGGAGTGCCGAGGGTATAGTCAACGGGAGTATAGGTAGGGTCGATGGCGATATTTTGCCAGCCACCGTAGGGATTGCGGCCAAAATTGTTGCCACCACTAATCCACTGTTTAAAGTCGGCTGCGCTAGAGCCGATGCCAAGGCGCAGTCCTCCATTGGCAAAAGTATCCATGCCATTGCCAGCTAAGACAACTTGCCAGAAAAAGACGCACTTACCCGAAGTGATCGAGGCACTTAAATCTGAACCATAGTTGAAATACATGGAAACTTGGAGTCCAGTCTTGCCACCCTCGCTCTGGGTATAGCAACCGGTACCCTGGATGAAGTAGTCGGTATCGGCGGCGGGGGCACCACCACCAACATAGCCAGTAATTTCGCCCCAAGTACCGGATTCGGCGGTAGTGATCGTGGTTAAATCATGTGCGTAAGTTGCCATAGCGTTGTCCTAAGATTGATTGATATTCCTGGCGGATTTGATTTTCGTCGTGACCCTGGGCAACAAAGATGGCGTGGCCTTGATTGGGAGTGACGATGATGACAGAGAAACCCTGTTGATTAAAGGCAGCTACTTGTTGCTGGGCTACTTTCGTAGGTTTGAACCGAGGATCTTGGGTGCCCAGGAAAAGATGGTCCGAGAGCTTTTCGAAGATAATCTTGCAGTTGTCTGGGCGTAGATCAACACTGACTTTATCCATTTGGAGGTAGGCACAGCGGAAAAGTTCACATTCTTTGGGACGTTTGGCATAGATACTGCAGCCTTTTTTGAGAACGCATGCTTGGCAGAGCTTGGCTGCCGGTTTGTTCATAGCCGGTACGGGGAGGAGGTAACAACAGAGAGTACATTCACCACAATGATTTATTTGAGTGTTTTTGTGGGAGTTAACCATACTTTGTATCTTAGTCTATTGGAGGCGGGAATGTAAACAAGCTGGTCATGGTCTATACTTGTTATTGACCTATGAAACTACTTGCCCGCACAAAATCATTCGGATTGAGATTGCTGTTTTTGTTGGTTTTGATTCCAGTAGCGTCATTGCATATGGCTACGATGGCGTTGGCAGTGGGGTCGTGCAGCGCGACTGTCAGTCCGTCGTCGGTGATGACGAGCACCGACACAAATTTTGCATTTGCGGTGACAAATAATGGGTCTGACGCTGTAACATATCTAAAAATAGTTCGTCCGAGCACTAACTTTGTGTTGGAAAACTACGGAGTAGCCGGATGGAGTGTATCAGCCAATCCTAGTCAGGCAGAACTATCTGGGGGAACCGTTAATCCTGGGGCGACCCTTAACTTCAATTACCACGGTATTTCGGGGGCTAGTGAGGCGACTACGACTGATTGGTTGATATCAACCAATGATGGAACGGGAGAGGTGGCGTGTACGGGGTCATTGGGAGTGGCGATAGTCGGGGTCGCCGATAGAACAGCGCCAGTCATAGACAGTATTGTTATATCTGACATTTTGGATACCTCGGTTAGAATCAGTTGGACAACAGATGAAAACGCGAATTCGAGTGTTGATTATGGGTTGACTGAAAATTATGGAACGGTTGTAAGCGACCCAGCTATGGTGACATCCCATGTGATTGCAATTACGGGACTGACGGCAAACACTACTTACAGCTTTTTGATCGACAGTGCGGATGCTACGGGTAACACCACTAGAAATGAGCAAAATACATTTACAACAGCGGCAGCAGGGTCGAGCGGGCAAACTGTGACAGTTACCAATACTGTCACAAATACAGTGACAAGTACTCAAACTCAAACCATCACCAAGATCATTACCGACACTACTCCGCCGGTCGTGAAGATAGACGTTTTAGATAAAAAAGTGTGGGAGAGCGCACCGCTAGTGACGGGGAGTGCGAGCGATGATCGGGGAGTGGCGAAGGTAGAATTTAGGATAAAAGATCGAGAGACAGGTTGGAGTGCAGGGAGCATAGAGGAGAGTGTAGGAGCCAAGAAAACGGCGTGGGAGTTTGTGCCACCCCTATCATTGGACGGGACATATGTAATAGAGGTGCGAGGAGTGGATGTGTTTGGGAATGCGAGTATCCCCAAAACTATTGAGTTTGTGATTGACCAAATGTTGCCCACCGTGGGGGGAGGGGTGATTAGTTACGGGGCGCTCCCGCTTTATGCTGAGAATGGGATGGTGAGCGTGATAGAAGGGCTCGAGTATGAGGTGGTGCTGTATGAGGAGGGAGGAAGTGACGGAGTTAAGCTCCAAATTCCAAATTCCAATACCCAAACAATAATGACAAAAATGGGATCAAACGGATTATGGCGAGGATTAGTAAAATTTGACCAAACGGGGGAGTTGACAAGTAAAATCAGAGCGGTGGATGGGGCGGGGAATGAGACGGAGCGGGAATGGGTCAAGTTTCGCGTGGTGCCGATGATAAAGATTTTGCAAAATGGAGTTGAACAAAAAGAGACATCTATCCGCGTGATGTGGCTGGATCCGACCACTAAAAGATTTGAGGTGTGGGAACAGAAAGAATATGGTGGTGAAGGATTGGTGCTACCAAAAGGTGAGTAC
>CAYGFS010000011.1:0-24304 GCA_964349305.1 uncultured Pseudomonadales bacterium | reverse complement strand
TGGAGCCGAAGGTGGGACTCGAACCCACTACCTGCGGTTTACGATACCGCTGCTCTACCAGGTGAGCTACTTCGGCTTGAAGCTTGGTAATTTTACCATGCTATACTTGCGTTATTATGAGTCAATCAAGACTGGAGCGGGTACGAAGCCGTAAGGCTGGTAAACAAGGGGTGACATATTTGATCCTTGCACTCACCATAATTGTCGCGACGATATTGTGGGGATTGCCAGCTATTGCCAGACTGACTGGACTGCTGGTAAATAGTGAGAGTAACCCAATAGTTGATGAGGAATTGCGCCCCACCCCGCCGATATTCTCGGATATCCCAGAAGCAACTTATAGCGCGCAAGTAAAGATAGCCGGTTATGCGCAGCCAGGTCTAGAAGTTATTTTGTATATTAACGGGGCGGAGTATGAGCGGGAGCTAGTATCGGAATCGGGGACATTTGGTTTTGACAAGGTCAAGCTGAGCGAGGGTGACAACACGGCCTATGCGTATACCTCCACGAGCCACGAATTAGAGAGTGAGCAATCCAAAACCTACACGATTGTCGTGGATATGACCAAACCGACGGTGACGCTAGATACACCAAAAGAAGGTGAAGTATTTCGTGGCCAGGGTCAGAGGATTACCATTTTTACGGGCAAGGTGTCGGAGCTAGGATCCAAGGTATTTATTGGCGAGCGGATGGTGATCGTGCAGTCTGATGGAATTTTTACCCTCCCCTACCAGCTAGTAGAAGGTGATCAGGAAGTGCAAATCAAGGCGGTGGATAAAGCGGGGAATGAAGGAGTGAGTTCGATCAAGCTGAGGTGGGAACCATAAATACGTAATCACAAATCCTAAATTCTCAAATTCTCCAATTTATTTTGTTGTGTCTCGATTAATAGAACCCACAGTAAGGCGAACGGATAAAACATCACATTGTTGAAGAGCGAGGCCAGGAAAAAAAACATAATCATCGCTTTGTGAGTTGATTGCTGGTAGAGCGAAGACATAAACAGCCCCCACCCTATCAGACCTAAGACTCCAGAGGTTAGTAGTAAGTATAAATAGCTATTGTTGGGGCCAGTCGCGTGATTTGTTCGCTCCGACAGCTCAGCGTCGAGGACAAGAGTATTCGTACCCCGTCCGATGAGGAGGTCCCATTTGTATTTTTGAATATAGGCGAGATCTGAGTCATAGCGAGACGAAATACTGTAGGTGCGCAGCAGATTGGTTCCTTCGCCGAATTTTCGCGGCAACGCGAAAATAGACACTAGGAGTAAGACGACAGACATAAGTAGGATATTTTTATTTTTAATGAAGAGTAAACCTGTCATAACAAGTGAGAGCCAAACCGAGCGAGAGTAGGTGAGAAGGATCGAGAAATATACCATTAAACCAATAAACCATTGATCTATTTTAAGTGTGAGTGCGAACATTGCTAGCATAACACCAGTAAACGTAGGGTCGAAATGCGGGAGAGTCAAGCGACTCCAATGGTCGTCCCAGCCGAGATACTGGAAAAAGCGCATGTCGGGAAGGAGAAAATATTGGGCTAACCCGATGATAAGAGTGGTCAGACCAGTGAACAAGAATATCGAATAAGGAATATAGAGTTTGCTTGCTTTAATCAAGAAGTACAGGGCAAGGTAGGCGAGCAGGCGGAGAGTATACAGAGCAGGAACGAGTAATTGGGTAAGGGGGTAATGGAATAGCGCGAATAGCCAACTGAGTGAAAGGCCAGCTCCCAATAGGGCCAGGCCTCGCAGGTCAAACTTACGAACCTGCAAGGCCTGGCCCTGCAGGAACAGCAGCAAAAGAGTAAGTACAACGAGTACGTCGTGAAGGTAAAATGGGACACCATAGAGATCGAAACGAAGAAGTTGGCCGAAGCCAAGAGTGAGGATGAGTGCGACAAGGAGCCAGCGATTTATTTGTGCCATAGGAGGTAAAGTTTGGTCCAGGTCAGGAAAGAATGAAAACTCATCATCATAGCCATGATGGCTCCGGGCACGCCATCACGAAACCCTTGCCTCAGAAGATAATTGTATTTGAACTTAGCGATCGGATAGACCGCAATCTTCCACAAACTGCTTTTGATCCCCTGCTGGAACCGGTACTGGGACTCTAGGGTGGAATAGCGATCGATTTTGTCAAGGAATGAGGAAATGGTGGGGTGAGACGTATGGAGTAACGGGTTGTGAAGTGTGCCTACTATGCCCGTCCCAACCCAGACCTCGTGCACTGGTCGCTCCCATTTACCATAATCTTTCTTGGCGAGGCGAACGAATTTGGCGTGACCTGGTTCACCATAATGTAGTTCGCTACCTAGAAAGGTATCGAGCCGAGGGATAGAGTAGGCTGAGTAGATGTTAGACTCTAGACGACAGATGTTAGTGATTTCTTGTTCTAGATCGGGGGTAAGCGTTTCGTCAGAATCGAGGAAGAGAACCCATTCGGTTTTGGCTTTGGCTAGCTCAGCATTGCGCGCAGCTGCAAAATCTGTAATATCAGGCGCATTGAGAGTAATAATTGTAAGTTTATTCATATGAACCTACTAGATCAGACCCTTTACTAGCCACAAAGGGTATAAAAATATGTCGTAAAGATAGGCAGTAGGATAAGCTAGTTTAAACAAATGCTTGGTGACAAATTTTAGGTGTGACATCCACTGGTACTTGGTACGGGTATAACTATTGGTACTGGCAGAAATAGTGTGACTGGCCACCACATCGGGATTGATATGGATAGTAAATCCGGCCTGTTTGGCGCGCAGGCAAAAGTCGAGATCCTCAAAATAAAGGAAAAAGCGCTCGTCAAAGTCGCCTATATTTGCAATCACCTCACGCGAAATTAGCATGGCAGCACCAGCTACGTGTGCCACTGTCTGAGTAGTCTTGGGTTTGTTGTCCCAGTTTTTGTGTTTGACCATGCCAGTCCAGCGATTATATTTGCCACCCCAATCATATCCCCCTGCGTGACGTAGAACGGGAGTGACGATACCAGCTTGAGGGAACCGGTTGTAGGTAAGCAGGAGCTGGGCAAAGGAACCGAACTCGATGGTGAGATCGTTGTTGAGAAGGAAAACGTGGGTGATGGATTTGTCTTTGAGTGCCAGCCTAATCCCCTGGTTGACCCCAGCGGCAAAGCCAAGATTTTTGCCGCAGTTGATAAGTTTTGTGCCTGGTATGACGAGGGTTAAACCCTTGCAGTCATCTGGAGTATTATTGACTAAGATCACTTGGTTGTCACCAATTTTATGCTTTAGTTCTTTGAGACATGCTTTGGTTGCTTCGAGTTTACCGTAGTGGAGGATGATGACGGCTATCTTCATACTTGGTTTTCCAGGAGTGCGATGGGCTGGAGCGAGGTGCCGGCGATCCCCTGCATCTCCCCGTAGATCCCTGTCATGCCGGAGAGCAGCATATCTACTTGCATATTACGCTGCTTGTAGCTCCGGCTAGCGCTCGCCTCTTCTTTGGCGATTTGCGCTTTCATTTCGAGATACACACCCACAATACGCTCGACGTTTTGATTGAAGGCAGTGCTTGTGACATAGTCGTAGAGAGACTCAGCAGTGGTTTGTTTGTGCATAGCCACGACTTTTTCCCTGGCTACATCGATGAGGTTTTTGCGCAGCAGCGAGGAGAGTGGGGTGATGGCATCGGGTGTGAGTACCCAGACCCCATTCACGTTGCCAATATTCTGGCTGATACCACTGGGCATGGACTGGGTAATGATGGCCGCTAACTGCGCGCCGTCGCGGCGGAGATCTTCTTTGAGTTTAGACACCCACCCGTCAGACCAGGCCTTGGTTCGCTTGCTTTCCCAGAGTATTTTGCCGCACACCGTCCCCTTTTCGGTTTTGACGATTTGGCGGATGTCGGCCCCGTTTTCGCCTTTTTTGACTTCGGTGATTTCGTCGTAGGGGTAGAGCCTAGCGAGGGTACTCTCGAGGTCGAGCTCTTGCACCTCGCCCTGGAGCTGCTGGCTGGCCTGGCTGCCTTTGCGCTGGGCATCTTCCAACGACTTCTGCATGTCGGCCAGCTTTTTCTCATACTCAATGATTTTGTATTTTTCTTTTTCGAGAATCGCTTTTTCGGCGTCGGCTTTGATTTTGCTGCGCTCCTCGTCCAGTTGACGCTGTTTTTCCAGCTCGAATTTGTCTTTGGCCTCTTCGATCGCCCGCTTTTCGGCTCGCAGCTTGAGCTCCATCTCCATGGACTGTTTGGCTTTGAGCTGTAATTCTTTGATTTGCGCGTCGCGATCGGCCAGCTCTTTGCCGGCTTCTATCTTGGCTTTGACAGCCAATTCTTTTTCCAGCTTGGCTCGGAGCTCGACCTCGATTTCGTGGGTGAGTAACGCGTCGGGACTAAACTGGTGACCGCAGGAAGGACAGGTAACAGTGTTGCTCATAATGCTCTATTTTATACTATCTGTATTGTACAATGAGCTATGGCACCCAAGCATCACGTAGAACCACTTTTTTCTGAAGAACAAATCCAAGCCCGCATCACGGAATTGGCCACGCAAATAGCCCAGGATTACGACGGAGAAGAATTGCTGCTCGTGGGGGTACTAGACGGGGGAGCCATGGCCGCGGTGGACCTCGGGAGGGCGTTGTGGAAAGCGGGACTCCAGCAAGTACTAAAAGATTATATTGGCCTCTCGAGCTACGGCAATGGGATAGAGAGCACTGGTCTCATCACCATGACCAAGGAACTCAAGAATTCGCTGGCGGGACGTCATGTGCTGGTCGTGGACGATATCGTGGATACGGGCAGATCGTTGTAGGCAGTCCTGGCAAAAATTGCGGCTGGGGACCCAAGCAGCATCGCAACTTTTGCCATTCTCTCGAAGCCGTCGCGCCGAGAGGTCGAGGCGAAAATAGATTATCTAGGCTTTGAGATTCCTAATACCTTTGTGGTGGGGTACGGACTCGATTATGAAGGGATGTACCGCACCATGCCGGGGATCGGCTCGGTAGTATTTGACTAGAGGAGGTCAGCATGAAAGCAGCGCAAGTCAAGGAATACGGGAAAACTGAGAAAATTGTCTTGCAAGAGATTGTGAAACCCACACCCGGTGAAGGCCAAGCGTTAGTGATGGTTATGGCAGCAGCTGTTAACCCGTTTGATGTAATCTTGGCTAGTGGTGCAGTGGCCGAGATGATCCCCCTGAATCTCCCGTATACGATCGGGGGTGACTTTGCGGGAGTAGTGGAAGGTACGGGGTAGGAAGTATTTGGCACCGCGAATGTGGCGGGGAAAGGGTCGGGGTCGATGGCAGAGTCCACAGCAGCCAACACCAAAAATATCGCGGCCAAGCCACCCTCACTAAGCTGGAGTGAGGCGGCATCTTTACCGCTATCTGGTAGCAGTGCATTGCAAGCGATAGGGGAACATATAGATCTCCAGCCAGGACAGAAGATCTTGGTCCATGGTGGAGCTGGTGGGATCGGTACCATGGCTATCCAACTAGCTAAATCGCGAGGCGCATATGTAGCCTCAACTGCGACCCGGAGCGATAGTGATCTACTCACCGGACTGGGCGCTGATATGGTCATCGACTACAAGAGCGAAGACTTTACCACCAAGATATCTGATTATGACGCCGTCTTTGATACGGTGGGTAAAGATATCTGGACTAAGCTTGTAGGTCAGATGATAAAAATGTCCTGCTTGGTATGATGAGATGTTGGTGGTAGGTGTAAACCAAAAATTAATTTCATACTGGTTACCGAGATATTTGATGTCGCCTAATTGGGGTGCGTTGGGATCCTCAGCTACTCCGCTCGTTGCAACGAATACGGCGAGCGTATTACGAATAGAGCCAAGTTGAGTATTTACATACTCAAACGTGGCGTAGATGGGATTTTTGCCGTTACCTTCGTTGGCTAATGTTTTATTTATTGATGACAGAAGTACAAAAGAAAAGATTGCGATTGTGAGAATAATATATTTGCTTGGCTTCATAGCTTTATGATGAACTTTTGCGAGAAGATTTCAAGTTTTTGAAGCTTGTGGGGGGCGGTCTGGGCTATTTGTTTGCGACGTCGTGATTCCACGTGCCTGAGATCTTCTTGAGGTTTAAGTGATTCTGGCTTGATGCCACGGGAAAGGAGCGTCTGACGGGTAGCTTTGCTATTTTTGACGACCTCTTCGTTGAGCCGGTATGCTCCACGTAGATTTTTCTCCTTGATATTGTGATCGGTCATGGCCAGAGCAAAATCCTTGGCTTTGAGCTCCACGGTCGTATCAAAATCAGCGAGAGCTCTTTTTGCTGGGATCCCACGTTTCTTTTTTAGATCCAATGTTGAGATTCCGCCATAGAGAGCCTTGATGTGATTGTCTTTGAAAATGCCAAACTCGAACGGCAACTTGATACCCCTCTTGTAAACTGTAGACTCGATTTTGGTCTCAGTCTCTTTGAGTTTCGCACGAGACTCGAGGCGTTTATTTTCTTCCAGATATTGTTCGCTCAACTCTTGTTTGCGTGTCTGAATAGCAAAATAGGTCTGGGCCTGGGCAATCTCGACTTTGCGAGGGTCGCCATTTTGAGCTACTAGATAGCAGGCGTAGCGGGTAAGAAGGCAGTCCTCTATATTTCTCATGGCCCCGGATCCAGTTGTGACCATTTTGTCGGCGCCGACAAAATGGTTTTTGACGTATTGATCGCTCTTTTTACATGATTCTTTGGCACGGTCTAATGCTTTACTAAACATCCTCCATGTTTCGTAACCCAAGAGAGGCATAAGCTCGCGGGCAGACCAATACTCGAGATCCTGCTCGACGCGCTTGATTTGATCGAGACTTTGATTGAGTGAGAGCAGCGTGAGTTGTGGGGTCATAGCTCCATGCTATACCCCAATGATAACCGAAGTCAAGCGTTCGTATTGCGCAGCATGGTGAGCCAAGTGGTGACGATGGGGTCCATAATAATATGGCGGGAAGTTAGTGGACGTTTGAGCACGATTCCCTCTAGACTAGTGGCACGAGAGAGAGCAACGTAGGTTTGGCCGTGAGCAAAAGATTGGGGCAGATCAATGGCGAGCCGCTCAAAAGTTTTACCCTGGCTTTTGTGGATGGTGATACCCCAGGCCAGCATGAGCGGGAGCTGGGTGTAGGTCCCGGCCACCTCGGTGGTGATGCGACGGGATTTCTCGCTGTAATTGAATTTGAACATCTCCCAAGAATTGGGACTCACATCAACCAATTTGCCGTTGTGCAGCCGCACAGAAATAACGGGCTCGCCATTTTCGTAGCTCATATCTTCGACTCTCCCGACCGTCCCGTTGATAAATCGCTTCTCGCGGTCGTTGCTGGTCATCATAACCTGAGCACCAATTTTGAGCGTGAGTTCGCGTGGCGCTGGCTCCGTCCGGCGATCAAAAGCTCCCGTACTAGTGGCCTGGTAGACTCCGAGCTCTCCTTCGAGACTATTCAGCTGATATATATTGTAGAGCTCAGCATCACGGTTGGTCCCAGTCAGATGTATGACGTACTCTTCGGGAGGCGGGGCATACTCCTCATAGACGCGGGTGTTGAGAAGCTTTAAATCCGCTTCAGTTGCGTTGTTTTCCCGGATGGCATTTAAGACCTGGATGAATTGGTCATCACTCTGACGGTAGATGTGGTCTAACTCAATGAAGGTGAGCGGAGTACGCGACATGACGTCGGCGCTAAAGAAAAATGCCGAGTTGTAGCGGGTACGGAAAATGTCCGCGTCATCCCGTGTAACCACGGGCGGGAGCTGGTAAAGATCGCCAAAGAAAATGACGCGTTTACCCCCAAAGGGTGCCATGGTGTCGCAAACCCGGCGCATAAACGCATCGACACAATCTAGGAGATCGGCGCGAACCATGGAGATCTCGTCGATCACGATGACGTCGAGACTGCGGTAGAGCTCCGGCTTTTTGGCTTTGCCGCCTTTGGCCCACGCTTTTTCCAAAGTCACATCGGGCTTGAACTGAAAAAAACTGTGAATGGTGGCACCGCCTATATTGACGGCAGCCACGCCGGTGGGAGCTAGGATCACGATATTTTTCTCGGTGTGTTTTTTGAAGTATTGGAGGAGAGTGGATTTGCCGGTTCCAGCGCGGCCAGTGATAAAAAGTGAATCACTCCCGTGCTCCATGAGCTCGAGGGCGTGCAAAAATTGGGGGTTAAGCTCGATTGTGACCATGCGAGAAGTATAACCTGTTTACTGGGAATTGAACCGCTGAATATTGTCGGTGGTAGTGAGGCGTGTTTCTTCACCCGTGTATAAATCTATTTTGACAAGATATTGATTACCACTGTTGTATTGTTCTTTTTCGATGGGATCGACAGAGGTGACGAGAGTATGGTCGTCTATCCAGGAAACGTAGATGTTGTAGCTCAAGTAACTCTGATCTTTGCTGAGACGCGAAGCTTTGCTTGTCGCCAGGTTGTAGCGGTAAATGGAGTTGTGGTGAAGGCCATCCACGTTGACTGACCGACGATAAAGGATGTCGGAATCAGTAGGCGAGGAAGTAATGAATGGCTGGATGTCAGTCCAGGTGGGACTGGTGTCTATTGTTGGCCCGGGTAGATTGTCTGCGTTTAGTAAATAGATCTTTCCAAAAGCTGGCGTGCCAGAGTCGCCTGTAGCCCCCTCAAATTTGACTAGTTGATTGGTGGCAAGGAGAGGATAGAGGAAATAGCCAAAACTCTGAGTGCTGTCGATGGTCGCGACGGTTTTGCTGACCAAATCGATGGCTTTGGTGTGATTGCCGTTTTCATAATCGGTGACATATAGCTTATGCTTGACTGTGTCCCAGCGTGAAATACGAAAAACACTGCCCAAGAAAGTAGTCTTGTGATTGGCAAAATCGTAGAGATAGTAACCTGAAGGAGTTTCGAGGCTTTCTTCTGGTCCACAAGGTCCAAACCCACCCTCAAAGCCGCTTGGGAAAGGAGAAGGAGAGGGACAAACTGTGAAAAAGCTGGCACTAAAAACTAAATATTTACCATCGGGAGAGATGTGGTTGATGTCGTTTAACGAGATCGACACGCTAGCGGTCTTGTCAGTATGATCGAGGAGATCATAAACGGTATCGACGCCGGTAGCGAGATCGAGGACATGATATTCACCCCGGTCGTTGGTCACGGAATAATAGAGATTGGTTTGACCGTAATATTTGAAGGCCTGCACTGCTTTGGTAAGCGGCAGTTTAGTTTCTTTTTTAGTGACTGGATTAATGAGCCAAATCTCTTCATCACCAGGTTTTTCATTGTCATCATCGGTGATATAGACAAGAGTCTCGGCGGCAGAATCTAGCGGAGCAAACTCTGGCAACTTGGTAGCTATCGGCGAGGGCGAAGCAGACGCGACTGTGTCGGAAGAGTCTTTTGGCTCTGAACTGGATTTAAAATACCAAAAGTAGGCGGCGGCACTGCCGCAGGCGACGATAAATAATCCAAGAATAATCCCTATCCACGGACTGCGAGGAGCACTAGGAATAGGGTCTGGAATGGGTGGAGTAACTGGCGCTGCAGGGTAGGCAGCAGGTATATTTTGAACTAGAGTGGGGTCGGACATGGTTTGATAGTAGCAAGACTATGCTCTGGTGTAAAGGTCGTGACTAGTAACGACCAAATCTGTTTTGCATTCTCCCCTGCCCGCCACTCGGCATTGGAGTCATGAGTTGATTCTGATAAATTTGGCGGAAGTAGCCTCGGCGACTGAGAAAATCGTCTATCCTGAGTGAGCTGAGTGCATAGCTACCAATAACTAATCCCAGGATGGATGCCAGAATAATGTAACCAAAGTTTTTACGATAGGAGAAATCATAACGACGAAGAAGAAGATAACCACCAACCAACCCAATGACAGCAAGTGCCGGTATATACCAGGGTAGGTTATTTAGTATGAAATCTAGCTTGCGCGAAGCGCCAATCCCCGGATGGGTGAGGCGGAAGCGCAGTAAGTGGATTGCAATAAGTGACAGAGCTGCTGAGAGGGTAACCCCTATCGCGGAGAGCAGAGCTCCGACAGCAAAGTGCCAGCGTGGACGAATAGTGACTGCCTCGCGTTTAATTTTGGTGATAACTGATTTAGTTAGATTGTTTGACATAGCTCCCTCATTTGTTTTTTAGCTCGATTAATACGGGCCGAGACAGTACCCATAGGCAGACGTAGGATATCCATAATTTCTGCATAAGATTTATTTTCCAAGTAGTGGAGCGATAGGGGTGCGCGGTAGCGCAGTGGCAGATGAGCGAGACACTTTTTGACCTGCTCTTTTTGGATGCTTGACTCAAACTCGTCTACTGGGTCTACTTTGACAAAACTGTCCAAGTAATCTTCCCATGGCAATGTGTGTCGATGTCCCCGGAGCGTGGAGACTGCTGTGTTGTGGGCGATACGATAAATCCAACTACTAAAGGCTCGGCGTGGATCAAAGCTATTGATGTTGCGATAAACTTTGATAAATGTGTCTTGGACAATGTCCTCGTCCTGATCTCCAGCACCGAGATAGTTGGCATAGCGCAGGAGAGGAGCCTGGTAACGATCGATAAGCTGAGTAAGCGCTGTCATATTACCCCCTTGGAGACTAGTGGCAAGACTCGTATCGGATGATTGGGTGAGTCTTGCCATAGTCGTATTGTACCGTTACCGGTTTCTCCCGTAACCTGAACCCCTATGGGCTCCAAGGTTGTTTTCTGTGCGAAACTGGGCCATAGCTTCGACGCCCGATTCGTGAGCCTGAGAAAAGGCGACGAATTTTTCCTGAGAGTTCACTACCTCTTTCAGACGCCAGGCTTTACCCTCCATGAGTTTGAGCCAACCCTGGTAGTCTTTGGTGGCAAAGACTCTCTCCATAGCCTCGTGGCGAGCTGGGGTGTAATTGGGTCCCTGAATATCAGGGTTACCCTGGTAGGCAAGTGCAGGGGCGGCGATAGCCAAAACTGCAATACCTGTCAGACTAGCAAGAACTAATTTGTTCATATACTGTCCTCCTTTCTGAGAGTAATACGCACGAATGGGAAATTTTCTTGCACTAATCGTAGAGTTGGGCCAATGCGTTTGCTTGCTTAGCTGAGTCAAAATGTAACAGGGAGCATTTCTTGCCTAGGCTGGCTAGTTGATCCATTTGATCTGGATTGCGTAGTAAAATCTTGATAGTTTTGACCATTTTATCCACATCGTGTTCGGGTACTAACACACCAGCGTCACCAACTACTTCGGGAATTGCGCCACTAGTAGTTGAAATGACCGGGAGCCCGCAAGCCATAGCTTCCACAAGTGCCATACCGTACTGCTCTTCCCAGGTAGGGGTGGAGACAGAGGGGAGAAAAAATAGATCGGATTTCTGATAGATTTTGTGGATTTCAGAATATGGTACTGAGGTAGTCCGGATATTGATGCCTTGGGGTGTGTAGCTACCTCTACCAGCAACTAGGAAATTATATTGAGGCAGTCGCGCTGCCACTTGTTCGAGATCTTCCATCCCCTTTTCCTTTTCTAGTCGTGCAACCGTGAGTATATTAGGGGACTGGCCCTGCGAGGACAGTCCTCGCAGGTTACTCTGTGGGCGAAAACGAGTGAGGTCGACGCCGTACGGAATCACAACTATTTTGCGAGGATCGACCCCCTCGGTAATGAGGGCTTGTTTGGCCCGCTGGGTAGGAGTATGGAAGAGGTCAACATGCTCATATGCCTCGGCTTTCCACTTACGCAGCCGGGCGAACTTTTCGTTGTTGTGCGGAATGGTCTCCCAGCAGGTACAAATCAATTTGCCAATTTCACCCCTTTTGCGCAGCTGCACTGCTTGGTGGGTGTAGGGAGTATAGGTCTCGGCCGTATGGATAATATTCCGTTGAATCGATTCAACGGAATGTACTTCTATCATTTTTTCTAGCCCTACGAGCCACTGCTCTCCGCCAATCAGACGATTGAGGAGCTGACGGCGCAGGATCAGATCGGGGAGATCTGTAGGCGACCACAACTTGGTGCTGGGAATCGATACCTCTGTGAGTGGGTTCTGGCTGGTGATGACCTGAATCTGGAGTTTGTCCGCGATCGGAGCATAATTCTGCAGCTCGAATTCGTTGGCGTGGGAGGCTCGGAGGAGGTAGATCATAAGGTGAGCGTGGATTGTATAACTTGGTCAATTTTTTTGTTCATTTTTTCTTCCGAATAATCTTTTGAAAGTTGGTAATTATTTATTGAAATGTTTGTCCACAGTTTTTCATCTAAAAGTAATCTACGAATTTTACCTGCCCATATTATGGGGTCATACCCGTGAACCAGACAAGCATTGGCATCGCTTAGAATCTCCGTGAATCCGCCGACATCGCATGATATTATTGGCAATCCAGCAGCAAGTGCCTCAAGTATAACAATTCCAAATGGCTCATTAATAGGAGAATACAAAAATATTCTGGAGCTCTTATACAAGTTAATTAATTGTTTTTTTTAATATTCAAAAATAGTTCTATTTTTACATCCTTCTCTAATGCCATTTTTTGTATTTGTTGTATGTATTTTTTATCACCTCCGTGCCCCACTAAAATAAGAATTGGTCGATTTTTTTTATCAACATTACTAAGACAGTCAATTAAGAATTTTTGATTTTTCAATTTATTGATCGCTCCCACAGAAATCACCTTGTTTTCTCGATTATCGATAGACTTATATTTTTGAAATTCCTTTAATTTGATACCGGGATACACAATTTTAGAATGTATGTTGTATGCTTTAAAGATTTGCTTTTCAGATAAGCGAGAATTCGCGATGATTTGAATTTTTTTTGTTCTTATAATATTCCAGTAATCTACATGCTTAACTACTATTAGCAGTAGTTTATTTATTATCTTATCTTTCAATGTAAATGTGTTTATATATTCATCGTCATAAAACTCTCTTGGTGGTTCTTGACATATATAAACGACTGGAATTTTACATGAACTCATTAAAAGCGGAGATTTGGAAATCCAGTCTTGAAATGCTATTAGGACATCGCTTCCGTAAATTTTCTTCTTATTTTTTACATTTTTTATCGGAAGTATTACGAATAAATAGAAATAATATTCAAAAATATTTTGTATCTCACCTGAGTCTACGCTGTTATGAATATTATTCACCAAATACTTTGTCTCTAAATAGTTTATCACTGATGTATAAATTTCTCTTCCGCCTCCGGTTGGTAGATTTTGAATAACCGATATTCTCTTCATATTGACATTGTTTATTTATTTTGTAACATTAACTTAATACATAAGTTTATGAGTAAGTATTACTTTCTATTTATAGTTACGTTATCTCTAATATTTCCTCGCATTATTTTTGCAAATACATATTATGATGAATTTGACTCAAATTCATCTTTGGGTAATTATACCGTTAATTTAAACGGAGGACATGTTGAAGTAGATAGTGGAAGTTTAAAGCTTTCTGCGGCGTTTGGTAACAGGTACCCTTATCTCTTACTTGATAAGTCTAATTTGTCTGGAGATTTTCAAAATGTGATAATAAAATTTAAATATGAGTCAATTGGATTGTTTGGCGCTGGGATATCGTTGGACGATAATTTTCCTAGCAACAATAGTTTGTATGATATTGGACATAACTCGGTTGTATGGACTTGGAACTGGGGAAATCCTCCGTTTGCTAGAATAGGATATTATCCTTTTACTTTTTTCGACTTGAATCCACAAAATCAATTTCATGAGATACGCTTAGAGCGTGTTTCAGG
The DNA here is from genome assembly GCA_964349305.1 of uncultured Pseudomonadales bacterium. GTDB lineage: Bacteria > Patescibacteriota > Microgenomatia > UBA1400 > UBA12108 > CAJAUT01. Next base: position 10,597 of record CAYGFS010000011.1, on the reverse strand, counting down.
TGGTTACTTATTTCTTCTAGATGGAGTCTATGTTAATACAATAGCTACAACTAAAATTGTATCAACTCTTTGGCTAGGGAACCCACATACTACTAATAGTCCTGATTCGTGGCCAACTATATGGATAGATGAAATAAGAATAACAGATTCACAAAACTCCCCACCTTTTCCCTTCCTCTCGCAGAAAGATCCAGATTGGGCAGATCATGAGTATGACTCTGCTAGTGACTGGGCTCCACTGCTTCAGCAAGGAATTGACCGGTGGGGATGTGCTCTCACTTCTGCTGCCATGATATTACAGAAATACGGCTTGAGCGAAGTGAATCCTGATAATCTCAACACTTGGCTCCAAAACGAGGATGATGGATATATTGGACCAGGATTTGTGAATTGGTTGGCGATCACTCGGTACGCGAAGGGCAAACTTCCTGGTGAGAAGAAATCGCTGGAATTTACGCGTAGCTATGACCCAACTGATGTAGAATTGCCGGCAATCCTGGGACTGCCCGGCCATTTTGTCGTAGCACACGAGGAAGATTTGACGAGCTGGAAGATTAATGATCCCGCACTATCTGTGGGAGATACAAATTTACTCAAGACATCGACTGTCAGAAGTGTAAATCGCTTTATTCCATCCAATACCGACCTCTCCTATATGCTTTTTGTCACAAAGTCTGGGGTTAGTGGAACTATGACATCACCTGCTAGTATTCCCGTCTCCCTGACTTGGCTGGATGAATACTTGACTGATGACGTAGGCGGTAGTGTACTAGGACCTCACCTCAGTACTGCCATGTACGGCACCCCTCCTTCAGGTGAGTATCATTTGACAATAATTAATTCGAATATAACACCAAGCGAATTTGAGATTTACTTATATGACGTAAATGGAAATTTTGTAAAGCAAATAATAACAGCTCCTCCTGGTGAAAGTGAATACTTGGTTGTTTTTGACCGATTACGGGCACAAGACAATCACATCATAGTGGTCGATATAATCCCACCCAGTACCCCAACTCTCCTAACACCAACTAACAATAGTTATCATATTCCTGCAGGACTAAAGCTTGATTGGAGTGACGTCACGGATTTGAGCCTGCCCGTGAGATACGAATATCAACTGGAATCGGTAAGTGGCACGACTACTGCGTCTGAGCTAGATATTTCTGCTTTAGCTGACAATGCCTTTAGCTGGAAAGTACGCGCGTGTGACGTGGCTGATAATTGTAGTGGATGGAGTGATACTTGGTCGTTTACTATAGATTCCCTGCCCCCTAGCAGTGACTTCGCGCTACCTACAATCTCCAACAATTGGGATGGAAACATTGTCGGGACTGCATCAGACAATATGAGCGGCGTGGCAAACATTGAACTGATTATTGATCCACCGATAGGGTTGGAATTTGTGATCACCGCTATAGGAACAACGGATTGGAGCTACACTATCCCCGTAGTCACTGACGGCACGTATACTGTACGATCGCGAGCGACTGACGGAGCAGGGAATGTTGAAAGTGAGTTAACTCAAAGGACAATTGTGGTGGACACGGTGAGAACAGAGTCACCAGTCATACGCTTTGTCCGAGGTTGGTTTAATCGTATCGAGCTGAATTGGCGCCCGGTAGAGAATGCTGTGAGTTACAAGATATTTTACGGCACAAAGCGCGACCAGCTCACTAATGTAGTCACTACTACCAATACTCATTGGCTTAGTGGAGAGCTAAGAGTGGGACAGTACTACGCCGCGGTCAAAGCAATTGATTTGGCTGGTAACGAAAGCGCGTTGTCCGCAGTAAAGAAAGTCGAGGTGCACAAAAAGTTTGATATGAGAAATATCTGGGATATTATTTAGTTGAATTAGAGTACGAGATATGCATGAATGCTGATATCCTCAAACGAGGCTAGCCCAAAGGGTGGTTTCTGTGCTGCATGGATTTGATAACCAAAATTATTTATTTCAAGAAGTTTTAGAAATTTAGAGAAATTATCAGCTTTAGTGTCAATATGATGATGATATTCTATACAAAACTCCTTGATGAACTTGATTCGTTTAGCGCTTGATAAGTCATTAAGTACCAGGTATTCTGATCCCTCAATATCCATTTTCACTAAATCAATTGAGGAGTTTATATAGGAAGATAATTTAATGCTCGAAACTTTAATTTTGCGAGAATCTCTTATCCGCAGCGGACTGGTACTCATGAGTGGTGAGCCGACGGATTGTCGATCAATATAAAAATCAGCGAAACCTGCTGAACCGATTACAGCTAAATTATGAGCGACCACACTTGATAGGTCATAAGATTGAATATTTTTTGATAAAATTTCGAAAGTCGATGGATCTGCCTCGAATGCAATAATATGGCATTGTGGATAGGCACACTTGAAGTAGATGACTGATAAACCGATATTACTACCCAAGTCGATAATTTTTGGACTGGTATTTTTGGCATCGAAATAATATTCAAGATCTATAAATATTGATTCTATGAGTTTAACTGTTGTGTGTAGATCTGGAAAATACAATTTGTGACCCAGAAACGTGAGGTGATGAATTTGAGACTTGAGAGATGGAGGGAGAATATCGAATAGAAAAAGCTTAACGTAATCTCTAAAAAGTTGTAATTTAATCCTACTTTGATAGCCGCCACGATTTGTGTAAATTAACCCGATATTCCGAAAGAATAAAAATATGCTGCGAAACAACTCTACCATGATTGATACTATACTTTATTTGAGCGATATTTTCTTATCCAGCGCTTTAAAGTCCAGAGGACATAAAGGCTAGGATAGAAATGGAGGGTGTGGAGGATGGGCAAAATATTATGAGGAAAAGAGTACCATTTGCGGATAAAGATGAGGCAACTTCGGAGGCTATACCAAATTTTAGCTCGAGGGTCAGAAAAAGAGCTGCTGGTTTGATGGTTGATTACGACTGACGGGTTGAGGTAGAGAGAAAATCCGGCCTTGGCGGCAGACACGCAATAATCGACGTCTTCGAGGTAGAGGAAGTAGCGCTCGTCCATGAGACCAACTTGCTCAAATACTTCGCGCTTGATGAGTACGCAGGCAAAAGTCAGAAGATCGTAGCGGCGAGGAGACTGTGGTAGCTTCGTCACGTTGTCGTGAGGAAAAGAGCCCCATCGCCAATCAATTGTGCCACCGAGTCCATAATTACCTCTGCCCTCGGTGTGAGCAGGAGCGACTAGACCGACCCTACGAGGTGTAACCTTGAAGGTATCGAGGAGTCCAGAGAGAAAGCGGCGCGGTACGGTGACGTCAGGGTTGATAATGAGTACATGGGTAGCAGCGTGACTGAGCGCGTACTTGATACCCAGATTGTTGGCGGCGGAAAAACCGATGTTGCCGGGTGATTTGAGGTAGATCGCGGGAGGTACGTGAGTAGAGAAATATTTTTTGCGGTTCATCTGACCATTGTCGATAATGATTATGCCCGTGCCCGCAGGCAGATCTGACTTCAGTAAAGACTCCGCACACTTGATCGTGTCCCGGGGACGATTGTAGTTGAGGATCAGGCAAAATACTTTTGACATCTGGTATAGTATAGCCCATATGACCAAAGAACTGCGCAGAGCAATCGAGATTATGGTAGCTCAACTGAAGTCACCAAAGAGAGTGCTAGAGGTGGGATCGAGAGCCGCGGTCAACCAAGAGGAGCTTTGTGATCTGCGACCGTTATTCCCTCAGAGCGAGTATATTGGGACGGATATGCAACCAGGTACAGGCGTTGACATCGTAGCTGATGCCACTGCCCTACCCTATCCCGACAATAGTTTTGATCTGTTACTATGTTTCGAAACATTGGAACACGCAAATGAGCCATGGAAAGTAGTAGCGGAGATAGAGCGAGTCTCAAAGCCAAATGGGGTCATAATTTTGTCATCACAGCAAAACTTCCCCCTCCATATGCATCCATCAGACTATTTCCGCTATACGCCCTACGGTCTCTCCTCGCTGCTAAGACATAAAAAACAGCAAATCGTCCTAGGGATCTCGCCCCCATTTGACAACGAAGTGGGACTCAACCCCAAACACGTGATAGTGATTGGCTGGAATGGGGAAGCGATAAATAAACAAAAAATGAAACGTGCCATCAAAGCTGCCGAAAACCTAATCAGCGGACACAAGCCATACCGACATAGGCTACACGATAGCTGGAAAATACTCAAGCGTGCGATTAACGAGCTGAGATTCCGCCACGCGATAAAGTTTTTTGAGTAAAGAGCAGGAGTATAGGTACCATAATCCCCAAACTAATAATCCCCGCGTAGGCAGGTGCAAGCAACCCAAACCGGGGGTAGAGAACCACGGCACTGAATAATTCAATTACAAAAGCTAGTCCGCCAAAAAGCGTCGTGGTTCCTGGATATCCCAACCCATCGAGGACAGAGCTGGCCAGTGGCGTGAGTAAAAGGAGGAGGCCGTAATACCGATAAACCATTAAGAAAGTATGTACAGGCTGAATTAAGGTCGGATCTCCCAACCACCAGGTAAGGAAAGGTAGTCCAAGATATCCGTATAAAAGAATGGCGAGACTGCCGATGAACAGAAGGAAGAGTTGCGCCCGCATGTAAGTCCGTGAGATAGAAGGGGTAAGGCTGGCTCTGGATGCTGCGGGATAGATGGCGGTGGCTACCTGGACTACTCCCCCCACCAGTTTTTGCACCAATCCCTGTGCCACGATATAGGCAGAGAGACTGAGAGGAGTCAGAGCGCTCAAGAGATATTTGCCATATTGCGACTGAGCCTGACCAATAATTGATCCTGCTTGGCTTTTTAGACCAAAAGTTAGCAATGACTTCGCTGACTGGCGGGTTGGTCGGCCTAGCCATGGCTGGGGGAAGTATTTGAGCGAGAAATAGACCAAAATGAGTAAGCTGAGTAAATAACAGACCAATTGAGTCAGGAGAATTTCCTGGATCCCCCGCCCTACCCAGGTGAGATAAGCGGCCACGAGCGTGTTGGCAGTCCCCACGATAAATGTCTTGACATTAAAATAGCCAAAATGCCCCTCGGCGTGGGGAAGGGTGAGGTAGTGGGCAACCAAGTTGTGCATGATGCCGAGTCCAAAGACGATGGGGAGTACGGCGTAGGTAACATGGAGATAGTAAGCCGCCACGGTCGCAATAACGGCACCAATTAAGCCAGTCAGAATGAAAAGTAAGCTGGAGGTAGCCCATATAGTCTGACGCTTAGGAAAATCCAGGTGATGGTGGGACAGTGCGCGGACAACTGCTTGGGGCAAACCAAGGTTAAACGACGAGACCAAGGATAGAGTAGCGAGGATCAAGCTGTACTGACTAAATATGGCTACTCCAAGCCCCTTGACGAGAATTGGCACCGAAATGAGGCTGGCGATGATTAAATAAAGATAGCCGGAGATGTTCCAGACCGTAGCGCGAGTGAGAGAGTAATGCATGGGGTTATTCTAGCGCTAATTGGAAGTGTTAATTGCCCCTTTGACGCTACCCATGGTCAGCTCGGCTTCGGCGGTGGGGATGGTGCCAAAGGCGGGAATAGGCCAGTATCTAAAGAAGGCGCGGCCAACAATACCTTTGAGCGTGACTGGACCCCACTCGCGTGAATCGGAAGAATGGAGGCGATTGTCACCCATCACTATGTACTGACCAGGTGGCACCTCGATCTCGGCGCCCTCGCGCATAAAGCGGCCCGCCAAAACCTGCCCGGGATCGTTGATATACTGTTCTTCGAGCTTTTGGCCGTTGAGGAAAACGTGACCTCCCTGGACTTTGATACTGTCGCCGGGAACGCCAATGATGCGCTTGATAAAATCGACGCGCTCGTCAGCGGGAGAATGGAAAACTACCACATCGCCGCGATTGGGGGTATGAATACGATAGGAGATTTTATCGGTCAAAATATACTCGAGATCGTGGAAGTTGGGGAGCATAGAGCTCCCATCTACCTGGTGGGGCTGGAAGAGGAAAATGTAGACAACCGCAAAAATTGCCAGAGAGACCACAATAGTCTCCAAGAAGTCGAGAAAAAACAACCACAACGAGCGTAGTAAGAACATGAGATAAGAATACAGGGCATGGTAAAATAGTGCAAGCGTCTATGGACCCGTAGCTCAGCTGGTTAGAGCGCACGATTCACATTCGTGAGGTCAGAGGTTCGATCCCTCTCGGGTCCACACTATTTAGCGCCTAAGTTGTTGGGTCTCCACATCCAAGAGGCGATTTTTGCTTTTTCTATAATCCAAGCCCTTTCGTATGAGGGAAGTCGTTTTAACCTTTCCATTTGTTGGCGGGTGTCTGAATCGTTAGCTGCGATTACTTTATCTGCGCTAAGTGTATATCCATTGATGCCCCGCCGACAGGCATTGTACCGAGCCCGGTTGACATGGGGCTCACTAGTGACTATGGCTACAGGCCCAGTTATACCCTGAGCGTCTAGTACCTGTCCAACTTCATACAGGCTTGTGTCTGTATGCTCTGCGTGGACCGTAATAAATAAGTTGTTGGAAATCTCTGTTCCAGGTCTGTTTTTGGCTGCTTTCTTTTGGATGTAGTTGCGAACTCTGTAGTTCTTTTCGGGACCATCGTCGAGGGCGAGGATAATCACACGAGGTGGAGTACCGTTTTCGAGTAATTGCAAATACTCATACACTAAAGCATCCATACGACGTTTCTCTTGGTAGTTGGGTTCTGCCTGATTATCCTTTTCTTTGCCGGCACTAAGGAGTACTATAGCTTGGGCATCAGCTATCGACACATCCAGCTCGCACGAGACAGGACTACCACTGAGCGCTTGGATCACTTTGTGTGTATTTTCCAAGTCCATCCAGGGTATACCTACTAAGAATGCCACCCCAAGAGCACCTATTGAAATGAACAATTGTCTGCGTATCTCAGCTTGTTCTGGACTCATATATAAAAATTGTGTTGATTAGCTTATAGCGTTCGGAAGAGTATATCAGAAATTATTTGGCTAGGGAAAGGATTTTGGCCAGAGTGGCATCGGTATCTTCGGGACTGCCCTTGAGTTTGATGAGGATTTTGGTTTCGCGCTTGGAGCGAGTCAGTTTGACGGAGGATAGTTCTCCCAGAGCCGCAGCCAAGCGTTTTTGCATTTTGGTGGTTTCATCGGTGAGAATAAAAGACGGTCTGCCGCCCTTTTGGCCAGGTTTTTCGTCAAATTCTTTTTTGAGCCGACGCGCGATCTCTTCGGCACGACGGACACTGGCGCCCTCTTTTAGTACCAACTTGTAGGCTTCGATCATCAGCCTGGTGTCGTCGATACTGGAGAGTGCACGGGCATGGCCCTCGGTGATGAGCCCACCGATGAGTCCGTCTTTGAGGGCGTCGGGCAAATCGAGGAGTTTGAGCGTATTACTGACGTAGGCAGGAGATTTGGCGACGCGCTTGGCAATATCGGCATTACTGAGCCCAAATTCGTGCATGAGGCGGATAAAGGCCTTGCCACGCTCGATGGGGTTCAAGTCGGTGCGCTGCACATTTTCGACAATAGCCATCTCTAGCATCCCCTTGGGAGTAGTTTCTTTGACGACTACCGGTACCTTTTTTAGTCCCAGAATCTTGCTGGCGCGCCAGCGGCGTTCACCCGCAATGATTTGGTAGCCGGCTGGAGTGTGAGCAATGACGAGTGGCTCTAATATACCGTGCTCCTTGATGGATTCCACAAGATCAGTGACAGAGTTTGCGAGGATTGTACCCCTAGGCTGCAGTGGATTGGGCTGGACCATGTCGATATCGAGCTCGTGAATGTCAGATTGGTTGACCATAACTATCAGGATAGCACGCGTATGAACGCGTGAAAAGATGACAAAGTAGGTCGCAATCCTGCAAGGACTGTCCTCGAAGCTGCCGCTTCGCCCTTCTCGGCTTGCAGCCGGGAATTCCTTTTGAGGACAGTCCTTACGGTCAAAGTCCTCTAGCTGCAGAACATGATACACTTGAATTGTTATAAATATTTAACGGAGGTTGACATGCCCGCAACTAAAAAAAGAAAGACCGTCAAGACGACCAGTATGGTCGAGAAAAAAGTAGAAAAAATGAGCGATCAGCTTAGTATGCTCTTGGTAATATTTTCGATGGCGATGCTCGCCTTTGCTTTTGTCCTGGTCAAAGTTTACGCTCAGTAAACTAGATGCTAGATGTTAGAAGCTAGATGCTAGTCAATAAAAAACCCCGTCTGACGACGGGGTTTTTAGTTTTAACTGCTATTTTTCTTTTAGCGAGTGACGGTGATCGGATTGGTAATCTGACCAACGGCGGAAACAGTGACGCGGTTGTTGGTGGCACTGGAAACAATACTGTAGCCCGTGTCATAGGTGATATCGGTACAGTCTGTAATCGCTGTCCCGTTGTTGACGGTTGGATCAACAGGCATCGAAGCAATATACTGTGGCACTAAAGCCGAACAGAATGCCACACCTGTCGTGGTGGCACTAGCGGCGCCGTTGATCTCTCGCACAGTAGAATCAACTCCAGCTGGAAGTGCGCCATTGTTATCAGCAGCAAATTGACCAACTGCGTTTAAGATGGCGTTAACATCGCTCGCGCGTTTGGTGTCGTTGGCTTGCTGGAATTGACGTGCAGGATTGATGGCGATGAGGGTGATGGCTAGCAGAATAGCTAGGATCCCGATCACGACCAAGAGCTCGATTAATGTGAAGCCTCGTTTGATGGCTTGGGCAAGTTTCATAAGTTTCCTCCAAATACTACTACTATTGATTTAAATATAGCACAAATCCAAGGATTGCAACTAAGATACTAAATACACTGAGCAAGAGTGGGAGTGATGACTTCGGTTTTGATGGATTTGCGCCTGATGTGGTTGGACTGATCGCCATTTTGAGCTCGACAGCGACGGGAATAATGAGACTTTCTTTTTTGAGTTCGGCGGCACGTTTATGTGTATTGCGCGCCAGCTCCGGAGTGAGCGTGGACTCGATCCCAATCACTTGTGAGGGGATAACTGACTGGGTCGTGTAACCATGCAAGGAAAAACCTTGGATGAGCGCATTGATCAGACCTTTGTTGGTAGCCACAAGAAGGTGTCCGCTACTTGTACTGTAAGTACGACTCACGATCTCCTCAAAGGGTACTGTGTCTAAAAACTGGAGCGTTTCGCTGTCGATCTTGTCTTGACCGGTACTGCTAATCACGTGGGTAAAACACAGTTCAGGTGCCAGGATCCAGGTGATTTCCGTGTCCTGATAGGCTTTTTGCTTGGTCCAGTCCGTGATCAGGATGTAGAGCGAATCTTTGTTTAATACTTCGAGATTATCGATGACGGTGGCGGGCAGAGGGAGTCTCTGGATGACACTATCACCCTCGCCAAAAATTTCTAGACTGCCCCGAGTGACGAGAATTGTTAACCAGTTTTTTTGACCAAACATATTTATAACTCCTGCCAGCTAGACACGGTGAGCTGACCACCAATGTTGCTGAGCTCGGCTTGAACTGCGCGTGAGTAGATACCCACGGTACCAGTGCTCGTGATGACTTTGGGTGATGTTCCCGTCACTACAATTGTCGCAGCACCTGGCCCAATAGGCAAGTTGGACTCCCCAGTATAACTAGGATCGCGAAGCAGGTTTAAGATAGCGTTTTCGGCACCGGACTCGGCTACGGCTAGCGTCCGCTCCCCCAGAGTGTGGGTGGTAGTGTCACGGGTGGTCGAGATAGCCAGAGCTACGGCGGCAGTGGTGACGATCGTCAGCATGACAATGACCAAGATCAACATAATAGAGACGTTACCATTTTTCATCGTATGGCTACCGTGGTCGTGAGTTCACGCGACAGATCGGCCCCTCCCGGCAAAGTTATTACCGGTGTAATAATAAGATGGATTTGCACGCCTTTTTTGAGACCCAGATCGGTGCGGGTAAAACCAAGGGTGGTGACGCGACTGCCGACACTGGTTAATGCTTCAGGTGACCCTCCTCCCACTGCCAGGGTTAGCGTGTCATTGTCGAGTGCATAGACATAACTGACGCCACTGATAGTGAGTGTGAGGGTCGGACCGCTTGTACTGGTGATGTCGCTGGCGCGACTGATATCGTAGTAGAGGCGAGAAAGGAGATAACGACTATCTTGCGAGACGGCGGTGGTGGCTTCGCTGCGCAGCTTCATAGTCAAGATGCTGCCAAAAACTTGGGATAAGATGACGACCAAGATACTCATGATACCCATGACCATGAGCATTTCGACAAGGGTAAATCCCGATTTTTTTGTCATAGTGAGTAGTTAATCGTAATATCGTTAAATACTGGGGTCGTGCCTAGGTTGTCTGTCGAGAGAGAGACGCGATACTTGAAACATTCTCCTGGATTGGTGTAACCTGCCTCGGTGCCAAGCGGGATTTGACTACTGCCGCTAAACCACTGAGTGGGATCTTTACCAGGCCCCACAAAGAGATAATTGGCTCCCACGCAACTCCCGCCGACCTTGTTGGTTATAGCCACCTGGTAACGCGCGTACGTGCCAGCGGGAAAAGTGACGTTGGCGTCAAAGCGGTTGAAGGTGGCTGAACCCGCAGGTGTGAACGGCTGAGAATCAAAAACTCCCGTCAGGGCACTCCCTCCCCC
>CAYGFS010000010.1:0-26065 GCA_964349305.1 uncultured Pseudomonadales bacterium | reverse complement strand
GAGTAAAAGTGGTGGCACGCGTTTATGGAGGTGCCGCACATGGCAACCAAATTATTTATCGGAAGTTTAGCCTGGGCTACAACTGACGACTCATTAGCAGCTTTATTCTCCCAGGTAGGTACTGTTGTCAGTGCCCGCGTCATCACTGACCGTGCAACTGGCCGCTCAAAAGGCTTCGGCTTTGTTGAGATGAGTACTGAGGAAGAAGCCCAAAAGGCTGTCGCTGAGCTCAACGGTAAAGACCTAGACGGTCGCACCATCGTTGTAAACGAAGCACGCCCAATGGAACCTCGCGACAATAGTCGTGGTGGTGGATTCGGTGGAGGTCGCCCACAAGGTGGCTCTTCATACGGTGGCTCACGCGATAACAATCGTGGTGGTGGTTCATCTTATGGCCGTTCCAGTTATTAATCTGACTTTTTAAGTTATTAATACAACATTAAACCCCTCCGGTGTACACCGGAGGGGTTTTTGTTTGCCTAAATGACTATTTTTGTAAAATACGAAAATATTCCGTGTTTAAGTGCTCGCCAAACTCTCGCAGGATCCAATCACAATCTTCTTTTTGGGAAACGTGTTTTTGCATCGCTTGAACCTGAGCCTCGTGATAAGGACTGACGTCTAAAACGAGGTCAACTTCGTCGCCACGGCATCCTTGAGGGAAATACACAAAATAAGAATCTTTTAGTACTTCCTTAATTTCCCGCTTTTCACAGAAATAAAGTAATTGTTTGGCGTAGGAGAGTTTCTCAAAGAGGTACGAGGTAATCATGGCAACAGCAATGTGGTCGAGATGTCCAGAACAACCATCTATGTTAATGGTCAGGAGAGTGTCGGGACTTAGTTTGTCCAGCTCGATTTTGATTCTGTCGGCGACGAGATGATAATTATTGTTATCGAGTTCTCCGTCGGCAAAGTCCAAGAAAGTAATGCTTTTGACGCCGAGTATTTTGCACGACTCCTTCATTTCGCTTTTGCGGACACTGGCGAGATTGTCAGCCAGCTTGGGATCACTGCTCCTACCAGCTCCACCATCGGTCACACAAATTATGCGAACATCACAGGTTTTGGCAAAATGAATAATTGAGCCGCCGGGGCCAAAAGCCTCGTCGTCGGGATGGGCAAAAACACAAACTAGTTTTTTAGGTTGGACTAAATCGGTCATGAGTTTATTTTACCATCAGCATGTAGATGGTACCAAGGGCCGAGCCGGCCATGCCAAAGAATGTGAGCCAAATGAAAGTGCGTGATAGTAAACCACTGCGATATTTGCCCATGATTTTTTTATCACTGCTGATTTTCCCGATGAGATAAATGAGGGGAACAGCCACAAAACCATTGAGCACGGCAGAATAGACTAAGGCTTTCATGGGATCGATGCCAATATAGTTGATGAGGAGTCCCACGATGGTCGCGATGGTGATCGCCCCGTAAAAACCGTGAGCTTGTTTGAGTTTGAGATTGATGCCGTCGCGAAAATTGAAAGCTTCTGCCAAGGCGTAAGCGGCGGACCCAGCCAAAACGGGGATAGAGAGCAGTCCGAGACCGACAACACCAGCAGCAAAGAGAGCTTTGGCGAGGTAGCCGGCGTTGGGAAATCCGGCCACAAGTGGTTCGAGCGCACGGGCGGCGTCGGCGGCAGTCCGGATATCGGTGACGCCATTGGCGTTTAAGACCGTCGCGGCCACAATGATGATCGCCCAAGTACCAAGCTCGGCGAACAGCATACCAAGCAGCGTGTCTAGGCGGAGGTTGCGAATAAAGCGCGCAGTGAGACGTGGTACTCCTCCCCGCTTGATCATTCCAGATTCTCGCTCCTCCTCTACCTCCTCTGATGCCTGCCAGAAGAACATATAAGGAGAAATCGTCGTCCCCAATACGCCGGTGATGATAAAGAAAAAGGCAAAGCTAAATTCAAAATGCGGGATAAAGGTGGCGGGCAGGATGATTTCCCACGGGGCGTGGATAATGATCAGCGTGAGTGGGTAGGCAAGGAGCGAGAGGGCGAGCCACTTGAGGATACGCGAATAGACAGCGTACGATGTAAAAATTTCAAAAATTAGGATTACGGCGGTAACTATTAAAGCGAGCGGAGTAAAATCGAGCGGAGTAATGAGCGCAAGCGACTCGGCCATCGCACCAATGTCGGCTCCAATGTTGATAGTATTGGCAATAAAGACGGCAAAAACCATAAAGATTAAAACACGGCGGGAGTAATGTCGCTTGACTGCTGCAGAGAGACCTTTGCCAGTGACTGCACCGATGCGCGCGCAGGCTTCTTGGATACTGACCAAGAAAGGCAGCATGTAGATAGCCGTCCAGAGCTGACCAAAGCCAAACTGGGCACCAGTTTGAGTATAGGTGGCAATGCCGGAGGGATCGTCATCGGCGGCGCCGCTAATGACACCGGGACCGACAATTTTGAAGAGTTTTCGCAGCCATTTTTTCATAGACTCATTGTGACGGAAAAAGTATAAAATTACCACGCATGAACATACTCTCTTTTATATCGCCGATCCTCTTGTATCGCAACATGACCAAGCGCAATTCAATGATTGAAGTGAGGGAGGTGGCTGGCAGGCGACGACTATATATAGATGGCTACCCTCAGTCACAGATAGCTTATCGCCGCGACTGGAAGACTATTCTCAAGAAAGCGGCAATCGGCAGATTACCCAGAGGTGCGCGGATATTAGTTCTGGGGTTGGGGGGCGGTGATGTGGTGAAACTGCTGAAAAATTACCAAAGTGAAGCCACTATCGCTGCAGTAGAACTAGAAAGAGAAGTAGTGACAGTCGCCAGAGAATATTTTGGCATATCAGCGGGACCAAAGCTAAAAATTGTAGTGGCGGATGCTAAAAAGTACATGGCTGCAAATAATACTAACTACGATTTGGTGGTGGTGGATTTGTATAATGGAGATGATGTCCCTGCTTTGGTAACATCGGAAACTTTTTTGGATCATGTGGCAAACGCATTGAGCAACAAAGGGAAAGCAATTTTTAACTACGCTTCACATGATTTCATCCCAAAAGATTTTGCGGAGTTTGAGCAAAAACTACATGTGAGTTTTCGGTACGTCACTCAGCTGAAAACGTGGGGACATACTTATTACTTGGTGAGTATGGTTTGAATGTTGACAATATCCTGATCATGCTTTGAATGGGAGATCTCACTACTTCGTTTACGGAGAATATCCGCTAAGTGGGCTGATTGGTCCTGGACTTCTACCGCTAGGTCTCCTAACTGGCCAGAAACTGGAGGTGGAAAATCGGTGGGCGAGTTTGTTACTTTTGAGCCGTCAGTCTTTATCACGATGCTAAGGGTATTGAATGGATCCTCGCCTGTTTGAACGTAGTACAAATTACCTGAAATGATCTTACTTTTTACTTTGATGTCGATCAAAAATTCTTCATCCTTTGACTTGATCTCGACTTCACTAATTGCTTTATGTAGATAATTTGCTATCGAGGCAAGGGCAAGTGCGCGCGTAGTTTGACCATAAATCACGAGGTCAATATCACCATGATTCCTTGTAATAGTACGTAAGTATCCGTCGAGACCATAACCCCCATATAACACTAGCCGCCAACTTTGTTGGCGACACCATTTACCGAATGAGTCGATAAAAGCTAAGTGAGTGCGTAATTGAGATTGATTTATCTCATTTTGAATTTGGAGTGATGACTTAACCATTGTTTATTTTCGCTTTGATGATATCAATAATCTCAGGGAACGTGTTATTCATGGGATTGTGATCAATCATAAAGTGGCCGCGATCAGTTAGCTCGTGGTACTCGGTGCCGAGCTGGTCATGAATGAACCTTGGTTGATCGATCGGGATGTAGGGATCATCGGTAGAGGCAAACTGGGCTATCCAGCTAGCATTGGCTTTGATTTTGTCCCACTGCCATGGGGAATTGTAATAGCCACTTTCCCTCTCTGATTCTTCGCCAAGATCAGTATAGTTCGCGCCGATAATAATCGCCCCAAAAAGGTGGTGATTTTCCAGGTAGCGCAAAGCCGCTACCCCACCTGATGAATGTCCAATGATGATAGTGTTTTCGTCGGCATGAAAAACATTTTCAATGTGTGGGAGCCAAATATTTGCGTGTGCCATGACGGGATCAGGCATATCCTGAGCGATTACTTCGTATCCCCTACCCCTGAGTTCGTCACGTACCCACGCATACCAGTTGTCGGTCTCGATGTGTGAGTCGCCATTACCCGGGATGATAATGATTTTGGGTTTGGTCATATTATTTCTCCATTGCCACTACTTTGACCTGCGTCACATCTTCGAATCCGTATTTACCATGCTCGCGACCAAGGCCAGACTGCTTGTATCCACCAAAGGGATCGTAAGGCTTGATGTAACTCAAATTGTTTTGACTGACCATGCCTGACTGAAGTTTAGATGAAACACGTGACATAAGATCTTTGTCGGCCGTAAAGACAAACGCCCCTAGACCATATTTTGTATCGTTGGCCAGCTCAACGGCTTCTGCTTCTGTTTCAAAGCTGACTACTGGTAAAACTGGGCCAAAAACCTCTTCCGTCCAAACTTTCATATTCTTGGTGATACTGGTAATAAGTGTCGGCTCATAAAATGCCCCACTTAGTCCAACTGGGCGTTTACCTCCAGTGAGAATAGTGGCTCCTTTTGATTTCGCGTCTTCTACCTGGATTTCGAGTGCTTTTACTTGCCGTTCGGCAACCAATGGCCCCACCTCGGTAGTAGAGTCGAGCGCAATTCCGATTTTTTTTGAATTAATTTTCTCGGTTAATAATTTGACCACTTCATCGTAGCGGGATTTGTGGACGATGAGACGCTTGAGCCCGTCACACATTTGCCCACATCCCATAAATCTATTGGCATAAAGCGTGTCAATGACTTCAGACAGGTTTGCATCCGCAAAAACTATGCCGGGAGCGGATCCACCCATCTCCATAACCACGGGGATAAACTTCTCCGCCGCGATTGTATATAGGTACTTGCCGGTTTTTGTACTCCCAGTGAAACAGAGCATATCAATATCGGCGTGCGCCAGCATGTCTCCGACTTTGCCGTCGCCGTAGACAAATCCCAATACTCCATCGGGGAGACCAGCCTCTTGGGCGAGACTTTCAAGCTTTTTCTCAAAAATGGGTACTTCTTCAGAATGTTTTAAGATGACGACATTTCCAGCTACCAAACTTTGACCGCACTGCCATACAAAGTTGGCTAAGGGGTAATTCCAGGGAATAACGGAAGCTACGAGTCCGCGCGGCTCACGATATACTGTGTGGGTCTCTTTGTCATCTTCAAAAGTAATATATGGTGCGAGGTGTTCAGCGGCGTGGTCACTGTACCAGTTTAGATATTCAATACTACCTTCAATATCTCCTACTGCTTCGCTGATAATCATGCCCATTTCCTGAGATTGTAGTTCTGCCAATTCTTGTTTATTTTTTCCCAGGAGATCATAAAATTTGCGCAAGATTTTGTTTCTACCTTCAATCCCCAAATCTCTCCAGGATTGTTGAGCTGAGCGAGCACTTTTTACTTTGGCGTCAATATCTGCCTGAGACGATACCTCGACTTCACCCAATACTTCGTTATTTGACGGATTGATAGAAACTAGTTTCATAGTACCTCCTTGATAAATTGAGCTAATGCGCGGCCGAGTAAATGGTTGTTTTCGATATCGAGATGGACTCCGTCAAGAGGAGAAGGCTCCACAATTACCGACGCGTCAAAACATAAAACTTTGTTCTCTTTAGCAAATGATTTGATCACTTCGCGTAAAGCCAGTGATTTGGGGCCACTACCGTGGAAAATATTTTTGAAAACTTTGTCGGTTGCGGGCTCATCGATAACTGGGGAGGCGATAAAAGCGATTTTGGGTTTGGGGAAACCGAGGTGTTTGCACCACCATGAGATACTGCGGAGATATTTGGTATATTCCGCCACGATTTCCTGCGCACTCAAGTCGCGCGAGCTATTGGTGTCGTTGGTACCGAGTCCAATGATAATGAGGTCGAGAGGGAGATGACTGCCAAAAATTCCATCAAATTGTTTGAGACCGTCTCGGTGAGGGAAAAAGCCATTTTCGCCCGAAACTGTCCGGCCGCGTAACCCTTCTTCGAGGATGTCATAGTCACTACCCAGATAGTTTTGAGCCACGCCGGTGTAGCGGGTAGAGGCGTCGTAGCGCGCCCCACCACCCCCGGGGATCACTCCAAAAACAAAGGAATCACCATAGATGAGGATACGCTTGGCGGAAATATTGGTATTCATAAATAACGATTATATCAGGGAGAACTCTGACTTTTGAGTATGGGTCAATTTTTTCAAAACTGCTTCGCGTCTTAGAGCGCTGGATTTGTCCTGTAACTCTTCCTGATAAACCACCTTGATAGGTTTGTGACTACGAGTGTAGCTAGCGCCTATGCCGGCTAGGTGCTTGGCAAAGCGCTTGTTGATATCGTCCGTTGATCCCGTATAAAAACTACCATCAGCACATAAGATCATGTAGACAAAGTAAGACATACCCTCTATTATGTCCTAATGGAAGAAAAATGTCCCAAATGTGGTAATCCCCTCGGCTCAGTCACTGAGACAAAGACAGGTAAACAACTGCAGAGGTGCAGTACGGGGTCATGGAACCCTGATACGCGTAAAAATGAAGGTTGCGACTACGTGAAGTGGCTAGAGGTCAAGCCAGTTGAGCTAGATGAAAAGTGCCCCAAGTGTGGGAATCCACTAGTGCTAAATGTGACTAGGTTTGGCAAGAAAATGAAGAAATGCTCGACTAACGTCTGGAACGCTGAGCTCAAGAAGGCTGAGGGATGCGATTATATTGAATGGATCAATGGTACGACCGAGAAACTAGATGAAGATTGTCCGGAATGTGGTAATAAACTGGTGCTATACACGACCGCAGCCGGCAAAAAAATGAAGAAGTGTTCGACCGCGGGCTGGGATCGCGACAAAAAAGAAGCGACCGGTTGCCCCCATGTCGAGTGGCTCAAAGCCGAGCAGTACGCACCAAAGAATGACCAAGGTGAAGAGTTTCTGCCACCTGAGCCTATGCCAAGTGATTTAGAGAATTAAACTAATTTATCAGTCAAAGGGATTGTTAATCAAGTTTTCAAACGGCATTTGTTCTGGGATTATTCCTATTGACTCACCGTATTCCCTAGCCTTGTTTAGTTGTGGGTCATTTTTAGTGAAAACAAAAACCTTGTTGTGGAATATTACAGTCATAGTACTGTCTAGACATAGATGTGTGTAAAAATGGTCCTTTATGTTCCTTTGTATCTTTTCAACATAATGTTCTTTTAAGTTATCTACAACTTCAATATTATGAAAGATCATTACACGATTTTCTTTTTCTAATCGGCTTATCTTTGTAGCGACAATTTTGACAGGAGAAAAATTAGAGTTTCAGCAGTTTGAGAGCTTCGAACACAAGGAGCGCTGGCCATACCAGGGATTTTAGGACAGCTAAGACGAATTGTTCTCCCCCGACTGCCGTGGGAATGAAATAGAAAGCGGCACCAAAAATACCTAGTCCATATAATCGGGTCAACCCACTGGGGTCAAATATCATTTTTGTGAAGAATGAATATTCATTAGGATCGATGACTTATTCTCTTTTTGAGGTGAATAATTTGAGCAATTCTTGGGCTTGTTTGATCCTAAAAGTAGCCTGGCCCCGCGTGGCGACGATCAAGGCTTCCTCGGCGTCTTGCAGGGCTTGAGTTAGATTACCCTGAGCATATTCAATCAATGATTTTACGATCAAAGCATAAGATTCACGCACTTCTATATATGATTCTTTAGTATTGTTGGCTCTAATGTTTTGAATTGCTTGGTCAATCAAACCGCTAGCTTCAGAAACTTTGCCGGTGCGCAGGAGATTGAGCGACAGGTGGGCCTGAGCCTCTCCCAGCCGAAGGGAGTTGTTGCCAGTATACTGTGTGCAAATTTGGCGCAAGAGAGGTTCGGCCAGCTCGAATCCGCCTAGGTCGGTGAGCACATGACTGAGAGATCTAAGACTGAGGGGGTTGTTAATTTTATGTTCGCGGTCGTAGGCCAGGGTATTCTGGGCGAGGCGGAGTGCTTCATCCAGTTTGTTTTTGGCTTCTAGTCTGAGCTGAATGATATATTCGGCCATGAGGGTGGTGTAGATGGGATCGCTTTGGCCAACTTGTTTTAATAATGAGACAAATTGCGAAGAAGATTCGGCGAGATTGCCCTCTTCGCGGAGTTTGATGGCGGCTTGGAGTGAGTCATGAAAATGCGATTGCATGAGGATATTTTAACATTGCTTGATAATGCTAGATGAATATGGTTCTATAGAGAAAAGGAGGGAGTATGCTCATGTATAGCAAAAAAGTAAAGAAATATTTCGCTAGTCATCCAGAGGAAAATGGTTTAACTCACTTGGTACTCGGTATGGGGATCGGTTTTCTGCTAACCTACCCTTTAGCTGCATCGCACCCAGTGAGATGGGGTGTAGCATTCCTGGTAGTGGGGATCGTGATGCACCTTAAAGCGATGCAATAGATTTGAGATCGGCAATAATGTCACTGGCATGGGTGAGTGGATTGACTTTTTCGTAGATTTTTTCGATTGCGCCTTTGGGGTTGATCAAATAAGTCATGCGAAAGATCCCATCGTACTGCCGCCCCATGAATTTTTTCTTGCCCCAAGCGTCGTAACCTTTAATGGTTTCTAGGGATTCATCGCTCAGGATGGGGAAATTGAGCTGATATTTCTCGGCAAATTTTTTGTGAGATTTGACCGAGTCTTTGGAGACCCCCAAGATGACTACTCCCATTTTTTGCAGCTGGTGGAACGAATCACGAAAGTTGCACGCTTCCTTGGTGCAGCCGGGAGTATCGTCTTTGGGGTAGAAGTAGAGGACGACCCATTTGCCACGATAATCGCTGAGTGAGTGTAACTTGCCATCTTGGTCGGGGAGAGAAAAATCATGTCCATGATTGTTAGTCATGAAGTGAGTATATCAGCAACTAGATCAACAATAAGTTTATAGTTAAGATCGATGTCACCATCGCGAACAAAACCGTGGGGAACAACTTGGTCTTCAAGATACTTACCGCGATTTTTTAGCGGGAGCTTCGCATAGAATGCTTTGACCATCCGCGTATTCAGTCGGGGGAAACCGAGGGGGTCATCTAGTCCACGGTTTTTATATTCATTTTGCAAATAACCATTCGGACCATAGTTGCGGAGCTTGAGATGGACTACATCAACTATGCAATCACCCTTTACGTGCACTAAATCATCGCTGACAACACTTCGGCTAGGGTTGTAATCTAAGGATCCTGACCAGGAATACAGATCTGTTTCTGATAGATAATAATCGGCGGGATCATACATGATGACTCTTCGAACATATTTTGCGTATTTCTCATTTTGCAGTAGTTTGACAGTGGGATAGGCACCACGACTCGTACACCAAATATTGATGGTTTTTATGCCGTGTTTTGTAATTAGTTGATCGCAAACGAATGTTAACTCTCGAGTGTTGATGTCCAAGATACTTTCTGCCTGTGACTCTGTCGTGAAATCAAAAGTGCAAATCTGGTGGTTTGGTAGTTTCGAGCTAATTGTTTGAGTTAAGGGAGCGAATACCTCGATCGTATCACCGTCACCACCGACTAGGATGAGGCAGTTAGTTGATTGTTTTCTTGGTGGGTAGAGCGATATTTTCATAGGGGAATTATATAAACTTGCTCACTTCCCGAGAGTGATGAGATAGATCGAGCTTGGTGATCAGAGAAAGTGGAGATGGTAGATTGTCCAAACTAAACCAGCCGATGGCCGAACACTTTTCTGGCTCCATAATGCGCGGGGCGTTACCTGGCTTCAATTTGGCGAGAAATGTCGTGGCTACCCAATGTTGTTTTTCGGCTGGGATTAAATGATCTTCTGCGGGGAACTGCTTGAGTATCTCTATCTCGGCACCGTATTCTTCTCGTACTTCTCGCTTAGCCGCATCATCCAATGTCTCTCCAAACTCGACCGCTCCACCGGGATTTTCCCAGCAACCCCGTTCGTTTTTGGCTTTTGGACCACGCTGCGCGAGGAATATCTGACCCTGGCCATTGATAATCATGACTCCGGCGGAAACGCCGACAAAATCTACGCCTTTCTGCATAAGATCATTTTAGCAAGTTTTGAAGGTAGAGTTGAGCAGTCCGGTCACGGACCATGCTTGTCCTTATAATAGGCTTTGTGTTTTTAGAAAATTCTCTAAGTCAACAATAGCTTGCCTAAACATATTTTCTACTGAAATTATGAATTTCCCCGAACCATCTATCACCTCTCCACTTATAGCAATAGCAGCGTTCTCCGAAGATGAATAAGATGCGTTATCTTCGGTTATCGTAAAAGAAACAGACGCTTTATTGGACGAATTTGAGATCACCAGACCTTGATCTACATTAACAATTTGTGGGTTGAGTTTAGATCTATTGGTTTTCTTTAATGGATATCCATGCTTATCTTGATTCCACAAATCCAAGATCAAACTTAATGTTCGTGAACCATTAATCATATCCTCCACGAGTTTAGGATTTTTTCCTATTGATTCTAACTTATTTTTTAGGTGGTCTTTTAAACCAGCAATATTGTTAATTACACTAAATATCCTTTCAATCATTTCAGTTTCATCCATCGCTCCAAAAGAGAAATCAACTTCATGAATATTACCAGATACTTTTCTTGAGATGTTTACTTGTGGTTTTATGTCTAGTTCATACCTTTTGTCTAAAGCCAGGCTTAATCGTTTTAATCTGGAATTAAGATCATTAAAATCCATATTATTTTACATTGTGTAGTCTATGTGTCCAGTCTTGTTGCCGGGCTAGGGCTCGAACCTAGATTACATGATTCAGAGTCATGCTGCTTACCATTAGCGACCCGGCAGCTATTTGTGATAGTCCATTAGCTTCTCGAGGTATTGTACCTCATGTCTTTTCCTGAGTCGAACGGCTTTTGGCCGCACCTCAGGGTGTAACCCAAACAATTCTAATGCTCTTTTCATTTCTGCTAGCAAATGCTGGTTAGAATTGGCAAATTGAAAATTGTAGGTGCATGTAGGCAAATGGATACTAAGTGACCCTTCGGCTTCAAATAATCCTTTTACACAAGCAAGAAGATATTCGTTCTTTTCCCAAATCCAGTCTGGTATATGCGATGTAATTTTACTGCGATTGCCGGGCGGAAAGCTCATTCTTGACGAAATATTCTTTTGATATACATAGACCTGCACTGCGTTTGTGAGTTTTGCCTTGGCTTTAACAGGGTTTTTACGGAAAATACTTAGTAATAATTTTTCTGTACGATTGATTAAATATGGGTATTTTGCGTCGAGCGTAATTGTTAACTTCTCAGTTCTGGGAAATACTTGGATATGACCGTCTCCGATTGCTAAACCCATTATCTCGGCAAGCTCTGCACCGTGCTTTAATTCTGGAGGGTTTGGAATTATTTTGCCTAACTTAATTTGATTTATTCTCCATTCACGAAAGTTGTCTATACCTCTATCTTTGAAGGTTTTAGAGGTTTTTTGGAGACTAGGATTTGTGTCTTTAGTTTGACCCTTACTCCAGGATTGTCCTCTTCCAAACAAGCTTTTACGCCATTTCTTATATCGAGGATCTGTATTTGGGAGGAGGTTTGGCTTGACGGGGAATACATCTTTCATTTGTCTTAATTATACCACTTCATCATCCCGCAGATAATATAATGTATTTTACCTCAAGTTTTGGTAAGTCACTAGCTCTGGATGTTTCAACATATAACGAATGTTCGTGTTGCTACGTCTTATACTCTCACTTTTCTCCACGCTGGTTATCATCCACAAAATCTTAACCTCAAGTAAATCCTGTAATAATATGTCTATTTTCTCGAAAGTATTGGAAGTATTCCAGACGACATGTTCCTGCGAACAAATGTCTCTATTTATAAAAAAACTCACTAGGCTATTTTACTCCATCCAGAGAAAAATCTTCAGCTGTGTGGTACGAAATTGGCTTACAGCGCGTAGAAGACGTGGGTGAGCAACTTTTGACCGTTGCCAAAATCTTTTTCGTAGACGGCAGTGGCACCATTTTGACGCACGAGTTTACCCCAGGAAGAGGGATCTTCGCCCACATCTTGGCCATGATTGAGAGTGGTCAGGGCAGCGCTGACTGAGGTAAAGCTATCAGTGTGGGAATAAATAGTTGCGAGCTGGTCGTAGTCGTGCTGGTTGGGATGTTGATTACTCTCTGGATTACTGGTGTAGTCCATACATGTACCCAAATTGGCATTGTCAAAATTCTCGTCCTGATGGTCGAGGCCAAAGTTGTGACCGACTTCTTGACACATGACTAGGTTTTTCCAGGCAGCGGTGTTATAGGTGGGCGTACTGAAGTAAGTATCGTTGACCTTGGTTAGACCCTTGGTGATATGGGAACCAGAGAGATAGATTTGGGCGATGCCTAGCCAGCCATTTCTGCCATATTTTTTGTTACATACTTCGACGCGACCAGTTGTGGCTTTACAGGTTTTACCTCCCTGACCTGCAGCAATATGGGTATCCAGGATGGCTGATTGACTCCAGTCGGAAGATGTTGTTGTCAAAAATGGATCCCAGTCGGGTGAGAGATTGTCGCCGAGCTGGAGAGTAAAAGGATTGGCTGTACGAGCCCAGTGATAACCACCCCAAGAGTGATTGGCGGATGCGGGAGCAGCGAGGACAAAACTAGAAAACATGATGATTGTTAGAGCCAAGAATAATTTGCGCATAAGAACCTCAAACTATTTACTAATAAGATCATTGTTGCAAATTGGCAGATGATGTCAAGCCAGCTCTTTGTAGGCCTTGGGTTTGAGCTTGCGAGCTTCGATCTTTTTGAGGGTTTGGAGAATGCGCTCGTGGAGGTCAATATTTTTGATGCGGGCAATACGGAGGATGGTGACCATCAAGTCTCCCAGCTCTTGCTCGTAGGACTCATCTTGCTGCGCAGCTAAGTTCAGGGGTTTGCGGCCATGCTCCGCGAGGTAGGCGCGGGCGATCTCTCCAACCTCTTCGGTGAGCGAAAGCAAGAGGATGGAGCCATATTCGGTCGAGTATCTTTTGCCCCGGTCAATGCGGCTCAGGTAATTGAAATACTCAGCAAATGGTGATACAAAATGTGTACGCTTGGTTTTAGCCATGCTTCGATTATACTATGTATATGACCATTGATGATATTTACACCAAGTACCAGATTATGCCCCAACTCAAGACTCATATGCTAAGGGTAGCCGGGGTGGGAAATATAGTAGCTGAAAATTGGAAATCTGGTTGTGATACTAAGTTGGTCACGGACTTGTGCTTACTCCACGACATGGGAAATATTGTGAAATTTGACCTGACAAATCGTGACGAGAGCAAATTTGGGAAAATGGAAAAGGTAGAGTACTGGCAACAGGTACAAAAAGAATACTGGGATAAGTATGGGAGAAATGCACATGATGCAACGAACGGGATTTTGCGTGAGGCCAAACTGACTCGATTTATTGAGTATATAAATGAAGAAGAAAAACTATATTTTATGGAGGCGCAGGAGGCGCAATTATCTAAGGCTAGCGTGGCAGCAATAATCCTCATGTACAGTGATTGTCGAGTCACACCTCAAGGAGTCGTGAGCTACCGGGAGAGGATTGATGATCTAAAAGCGCGGTACGGCGGGGTAGCGAGCCCTACTTGGTACGACTGGACCCGTTGGTTTGATGAGTGGATGCAGAAACAAGTTAGTATCGATCTCAAGACCATTACAGAGCAGGCCGTGGAGCCTCTCTTTGACGACCTGTTGACATATACCATATAATGATCGAAGTTGAATAAGGCAATGAAAGGGTTTCCCGCCCTGGAGCCGGGTGCGATGAGCACTACGTACTCTGCACGAGACGCAGAAATGAAGTAAAAACGCGAGGTGGTACCGCCGTAGAAGGCCCTTGCATGTTCCTGTTTTGGGGATGTGCAAGGGTTTTTTTGTTATTAAATAATTGAGGGCAATATATGGCGACATACGATGACTTTATAAAGTTGGATATCCGGGTGGGAAAGATTGTGGCGGTCGAAGATTTCCCTGAGGCCCGCAAACCGGCGTACAAACTGAAAATTGACTTCGGGAGCGAGGTTGGGACAAAAGTGTCTAGTGCCCAGCTGGTCAAGCACTATACCAAGGAACAGCTAATGGGAAAGCTGGTCATGGGAGTCGTGAACTTCCCTCCCCGCCAGATAGGACCATTCCAATCCGAAGTGCTCACCCTCGGAGTACCAGACCCAGACCACGAGTGTATACTGGTGGTACCAGATAAAGATATCGCAGTAGTTGGTGGAAAATTATTTTAAAGGAGAAATATGAAATATTCGAAAATGTTTGTTAAAACTCTAAAGAGCGCACCCGCAGCGGCAGATACGGCCAACCACCGGTTACTAGTTCAAGCTGGATTTGTACGGCAAGTGATGGCCGGCGTGTACACCTATCTCCCCTTGGGACTGAGAGTGCTAAACAAAATCTCAAAAATCGTGAGAGAAGAAATGGATCAAGTTGGCGCGCAAGAAGTACTTATGCCACTTCTCCATCCCTCTACTCTCTGGAAACAAACCGGTGGCTGGGATAAAGTCGATGTACTTTTTAAAATAAATAGTCGCACCGGTAAAGAATATGCGCTGGCTTCAAGTAATGAAGAGACGGTAACCCCATTGGCTAAAGAATGGATCCACAGCGCCAAAGATATGCCCCTCGCTATCTACCACATAAACTGGAAATTCCGCGATGAGCTGCGGTCAAAGTCTGGCATTATGCGAGGGCGCGAATTCTTGATGAAAGACATGTACAGCTGGCACGCAAACCAGGAAGATTTTGACAAATTTTATGCCAAAGCCAAAGTGGCATATATGAATGTGTATCGCAGGCTCGGACTAGTGGCCAAAGCTACCGAGGCATCGGGCGGAGCATTTACTGAAAAAGTCAGCTACGAATTTGAGGTGCTGACGGACGCTGGTGAGGCGCCTGTTCTGTACTGCACCAAATGTGATTACTGCGTGAACGTGGATGATATAAAAACTTATAAACTCGGTGATAATTGCCCGATTTGTGGCAAAGACAAACTGCAGTCAGCCATGGCTAGCGAAGTAGGTAATGTGTTTGATTTGGGGACTAAATATACCAAAGCATTTGATCTGACGATCTCTGATGACGAAGGTAAAAAAGTCTACCCCATAATGGGTTGTTATGGGATCGGGATAACACGCACGATGGGGGTGATTGTGGAAAAATTCAACGATGAGCGGGGGATCTTGTGGCCTGCCTCGATCGCGCCATATACCGTGCACCTAGCCAGTCTGAATACTAACGACGAAAGCGTGATCAAACGAGCCGACGAAGTATATGAGCAACTAACCAAAGCGGGAATCGAAGTGCTCTATGACGACCGCACGGATGTGGGTGCGGGACAAAAACTCGCTGAGGCTGATATGATCGGCTGCCCAATCCGCGCAGTTGTATCTACCAAGACTGGTGAACAAGTTGAGGTGAAGATGCGAAACGAAAAAGATGCCAAATTGGCGAGTGTGGAAGAGTTGGTGAAGGTCGCAGAATCGCAACTTTAAGGTCTGTCCTTTCGTCTGCCGACGAGCCCTTCTCGGCTTGCAGCCTGGAATTCCTTTTAAGGACAGACCTTTAGGACAGACGAGCAAGACATTTTTCGCGGCCGAGGACTTCCATGGTCTCAAACAGCGGTGGGGTGGCGGTTTTGCTGGTGACGGCGATACGGAGCATCATAAAGTATTGACCTGGTTTCCATCCATTGGCTTCGGCGATAGATCTAACTTTGTATTCTATTTTTTCATGCGTCCAATCTTTGTCCTCAAGTGATTCAAGAGATTGCTTCGTAGCAGAGAGTTGAGTCGCTACTTCGTCTGGTGTTGATTTTTTAGTTAAAATAGTTTGATCGACGGTGATGTCGCGGTAAAAGAAGGTCGTGAGTTCCTCAAAATCTTTGAGAGTGACTAGGCGCTCTTTGATGAGCGGGAGGATTTGCGCGACCAAATCTGCCGAACAGTCGGCGGGGATAAAGGGGGTAAGGCGCTTGATGAGCTCTGCATCTTTCATTTCGCGGATATACATCCCATTGAACCAGTTGAGTTTGTCGATATCAAAAACCGGAGCTGTGAGGGCTATTCTGTCGATACTAAAACTAGCGACAAATTCCGCCATGTCAAAAATTTCCTTTTTATCTGGATGCGACCAGCTCATGAGCGCCAGAAAGTTGTTCATGGCTTCGGGAAGGTAACCTTTGTCGCGATAAGATAAAACCGAAACATCGTTTTTGCGTTTGCTCATCTTAGAGTGATCTTTGTTGCGGATCACCGGGAGGTGAACAAAAATTGGGAGTGGCCAACCAAAAGCCTGATAGATCAAAACGTGTTTAGGAGTTGAAGAGAGCCACTCTTCGCCCCGGATAATGTGGGTGACCTCCATCAGATGATCGTCCACAACTACGCCTAAATGGTACGTTGGGTATCCATCGGATTTGAGCAGTACCTGGTCGTCGATCCCGGAATTTTGAAATTCAACTGGCCCGCGGACGGCGTCCTGGCAGATCGTCACACCTGTTTCTGGAACTTTGAGGCGGATGACGTAAGACTCTCCTGCATCAACTCGTTTTTTGGCTTCGACTAGAGGGATGTTGCGGCAAAATTTGTCGTATCTAGGGAGCTCTTTTTTAGCCTGCTGGTCGGCGCGAACCTGGTCTAGCCGCTCTTTGGTACAAAAACAATAATAAGCGTGGCCATTTTCGATGAGGTCTTTGACGTGCTTTTGGTAGGTGGGTAGGCACTCGGATTGGATATAGGGAGCGTGGGGACCGCCCACATTGGGACCCTCGTCGTTGTCGATCCCGAGCCAAGCGAGGGCTTCAAAAATGACGTCAACTGCACCCTCCACTAGGCGAGTACGATCGGTATCTTCGATACGGATAATGAACTGGCCGCCGCTCTGCCTCGCCAGAGCCCAGTTGCGCATGGCTGTGTAGGCAGTGCCAAGATGCAGCATACCAGTGGGTGAGGGAGCGATCCGAGTACGTACAGTCATATGGCTGGATTATACCTTAAGCTACGCTATACTAACCATATATGGCGAATCTCGGCGAAACGGCGGTAGTGGCACGCAAAGCAATCAAATATGGCGGGATTGCCCTCGTATTTCTCATGATTGGCCGAATAGTCCTCACTGCATCGATCGCATATTGGAAAAAAATCCACCCCGCTCCCCCACCACCACCTGATGTACTGTTTGGCAAGCTGCCCAGACTGATATTCCCCCAGGCTGAGCCAATGACGTTTAATTACAAACTCGAGACGCCAACGGGCGGTCTGCCCACCAAACTGCCGGGACAGTTCAAAACGTTCTTTATGCCGATCAAAAAAGCCAATCTACTCGCGTATGACGCGGCCCAAGCTGTGGCGACTAGGCTAGATTTTATCCAAGAGGCAAAAAAATTGTCGGAGACAGAGTACCGCTGGGATGCGACCGAGCCAGTTTCCTCGTCGCTCACGATCAATATTATAACTGGTGCCTTCACGCTGGACAAAAGATGGCAAGATGACCCTAGCTACACCACTCCAACTATTTATTACACGGATTCCCAAGCACTAGACCGGATGTACAACTTGCTTTCGCGGGTGGAACTGCTGCCGGAGGATATAAAGGAAGGCAAATCAAGTATCCAGTATCTCAAGGCGGATAAAGACCAGATTGTGTCGGCGGCCTCGCTCTCCCAAGCGCATTTTGTGCAGGTAAATCTATCTCGTGCACCGGTTGATGGGGTAGAGGTGGTCGCTCCCAGGAGCGACCGCGGGCTGATCACGGCGGTGCTGGCTCTGCAGCGAGAAGATGACCGCCAATTTGTAAACTTAAACTACAATTATTACCCGGTCGACTTAGATAGGTCGGCGGTGTATCCGCTGATTGGGGTAGCGGAAGCGTGGCAGCGACTACAAAAAGGCGAAGGGTTTATTGCTGGGGTCAAACCCAATACGACCAATGTGACGATCCGCGATATCACACTGCGCTACTATGACCCAGACACCGCTCAGCAATTTATGCAGCCAGTCTATGTGTTTACCGGCGACCCAGACTTTACGGCTTATATACCAGCCATCAGTGATGCGTGGATTGAGTAGTTAGGGGCGGAGACGCTTGACGTCGCGCGGCAAGAAGGTAGCTTCTTTGACACTAGGTAGATCCAGAATTTGTGCCACTATCCTTCCTGGTCCGATCCCAGCACCGCCATGGGGAGGACAGCCAAATTGAAAGAATTTGAGATAATCGGCCAAAGATTCTTCGGTTAGACCTTTTTCAAGTGCTTGCTTAACTAGGATGTCGTGTCGGTGCTCGCGCTGAGCGCCAGTTGTGATCTCGACACCTTTGTAAAGCAAGTCAAAGCTCTTAGTAAGACCTGTGGACTCGTCGCGCATATGATAAAACGCACGAGTCACAGGTGGATAATCGGTGACAAAGACAAAGTCGCTCCCTGTTTCTTCTTTAACTATTTTACAAATGCTGCGCTCTTCGTCGGGGGAGAGATCACCCTCCTTTTCACTGGTCACCCCTATAGCCTTGAGTTTGATTTTAACTTCGCTGAGCGGAATTCTGGCCATGGGCACGGTAATGGCTTCTTCGATCAACCCAGCTTCCTTCAATTTGGCAAAACCCGACTTTAACATGGCCTCTTCGATATCCATCACGTCATGATGAGAGTTGATATAGGCCACCTCAAAATCCCAACCAGTAAATTCAGTCATGTGGCGAGTGGTAAAGCTGAGTTCGGCTCTAAACACCGGACCAACCATAAAAATTTTTTCAAATCCACTAGCCATAGCCATTTGTTTGTAGAACTGCGGAGATTGAGCGAGATAGGCTTTGGTCTCGAAATATTTAACTTCAAATACTTCGGCCCCGCTTTCGCTGGCCGCACTCATAAAAGCTGGTGAGTACAGCTGAGTAAAACCTGCTTTGGCAAAATATTCGCGAGCGCCCTGCTCGAGGATTGTCCACACCTTAAATATTTTGTGTGATTCGCTTTTGCGCAAATCTAACCAGCGCCAGTCGAAGCGATTGACTACATCAACATCTTCAGCGCCTTTTTCGGTGGCGACAGGAATGGGTAAAACAGGATCGGCAGCGGACAGGACTGTAATGCTTTCACATTCAATCTCGATTCCTTCAGGAACTTGCTTGGCTTCTTTGACCAAACCTTTAATTTCTACTACTGATTCGGTGGTGAGCGATTTGACGGTGGTGAAGGCAACTTCGTTGCTACCTAAAATGACGACCTGGATAGATCCAGATTCTTCTCTCAGACGCAGGAAGGCAATTTTACCTTGGTTGCGCACAGCATGGACAAAACCAGCGACATTGACTGATTGACCAATTTTTTCTTTAAGATCTTTTGTTTGCGTGCGTACCATCAACGTCATTATAACTTAGAGGGCAGGGGTAATCCAGTTGTGATGAGTGTAGACCCAGTCCACAAGGCGCGCAGTTTCGCCAAAGCGATCTTGTGAACCCAGAATGACGATAATAATTGGATGACCATCACGCTCGACATAACTGACCAGACACTCACCTGCTCCTGTCGTCCAGCCGGTTTTGAGTCCCATTAGTCCAGGAACTACTCCCAAGAGCTCGTTGGTAGATTCGAGTGGATGGACGATCTGACCCGAGATATCAGTAATAGTTGTAAATTTGGTGCCGGCAATCTGAGCGATCACCGGATCTGCCATGGCGACGCTGGCTAAAACTGCGAGATCACGTGGAGTAGTGACGTGACCGTACTGCTCGATGCCGGAGGGATTTTTGTAAACCGTGTGATCTAGGTGTAACTCCTTGGCTTTGTTGTTCATGGCGGCGACAAAACTAGAGTATCCTCCAGGGAAATTGTCGGCTAGGGCGAGGGCAGCATCGTTGCCGGAGTGGATAAGTAAACCTTTGAGCATGTTGTGGAGAGTCAGCTGCTCGCCCCTCACGAGCTCGATGGTTTGTCCGATGGCGCGATCCTCGTTTTGGACAGTAATAATGGACTCTAAGTCTGGCCAAGTCTCACGAGCCACCAAGGCGGTCATGATTTTGGTCGTAGAAGCTGAGAGCATGAGCGTGTCGGCTCCGCGAGCAAAGAGAATTGCACTACTACCCATATCTTGGATCACGATGCCGCGGGCGGAAACGTAGGGAGGATTAGTATTGTCACTTTGGGGGTAGAGGGAGAAAGTTGGTGTGGTGAGATCGTAACTTTTAACCGCACCAGGTTTGATGACGATAGTTTGCAGCGAATTTTGGCCGGGATAAAGTAGAGCTAATAGCAAGAGACTAATGGCTAAGAGTTGGCGAGGGAGATTTAGTTTGGTGAGGTTAGGTTTCCACATATGAGGCGATGAGCTGGAGAGATTGTTTGTCCCGCCATGTATTGATATCGAGAGTGCAAATAACCGCTTTAATGGAACGAAGTGGATATGGCTGCTTCGCATTAAACAGCATGAGCTCGCGGGTGACGCCGTTTTGCTCGACCGTCAGTTTGCGGTGCTTACCTTCACTCCCCAACTGGCGATCTTCGAGGACATTTAAATCTGTGATGAGGAATTTGGGCTTGGGATTACCCATGCCAAATGGCTCGAGCTCACCAATTAATTTAGCCAAACTCATGGTGGTAGCAGATAGTCCGATCTCTATATCAGCTGAGTAGTGTTTGACTAGCCGATTGTCATCGATCGTTTTGTCGGCCAGGTTCTCTATTTCTGCTTGCATGGCAGTGAGTTGATCATGAGCTAAACTAAATCCAGCCGCTTGGTCGTGCCCACCCAAACCGAGGAATGGAGTTTTGAGGGAGCGTAAGAGGTCGGTGATGTTGACTCCTGGGACTGAGCGGGCCGAACCTTTGATGACCTCACCATTATTACTCATGACGATCGCGGGGCGGTGGAAGAGCTCGGTGAGTTTGCCGGCGACAAGTCCAATGACTCCCTCGTGATAATCTCCGGTGAGCACAATGATTTTGTGACTTACCTGCTCTGCGGCTGCCAATTTGAGCGCGCGATCTGTATATTCCTGCCGATCTTTGTTGTGGGATTCTATTTTGACGGCCAGTTCGATTGCCAACTTGGCGTCACTAGTACACAAGAGCCTGAGTGCATCGAGTGGGTTGTAAATACGGCCGGCGGCGTTGATGCGAGGGGCAATGCCAAAACTGATATCGTAGGTCGTGAGCGACTTGTCCCCTACCCCCATGGACTGCTTCATGGCGACCAGTCCGGGACGATGAGTAGTAGAGAGCGCTGCGAGTCCACTGACACAGATCGTGCGATTGAGACCGACTAGCGGCATCATGTCTCCCACAACTCCGATCGTGGCGAGGTCGAGGAGTTTCATGGCTGGCTCACCAAGGAGGTGGAGGGTAGTTATCCAAGCGACGCCAGCGCCGGAAGTGGCGGTTGAATGAATGATATGTTCAGCTGGAGGTAGGGTGGCTTCTACTGGCAAGTGATGATCGGTAATAATTACGTCAATCCGGGCCGCTTTGAACGATTTGATGCCGTCATGAGCCACAATACCGGTATCAACAGTAATGATTAGGGCGGGAGAAAACTGAGCATGCTTGGTACTCCCAAAGGCCTCGCCGGAGATGACTTCTGCGACGGCTTTGGTGCCCAAACCGTAGCCGTGTTTGTGGCGGTCGGGGATAAATGGGAGGATGCGTGAGGCCGATTTTTGGAGTTTCGCATAAGCGGTGATCCCCTGCCACATAATGGCCGTGGCACTGACCCCGTCGGCATCGTAGTCGCCAAACACACAAATGTCGTGACATGCTTTGAGATGAGTATCTAACAGTTTCTGAGCCTGGTTAAGGGTTGACTTTTTCAGACCAGATTCTTTGAGAAGTAATGCGATGGTTGGCTCGGCCGGATGCAGGAATGCTTGCTGCTCGGCTTTGGTTTTATGGCCGCGTGACTCCAGGATAGTCTGGAAAATGTCTTCTGCTGAAGCTTTCACTTTTACTGATGCTTTAACTTTTATTTCTGTCATATATATACTTCATTCCGTTGTATCGATACAACGGAATATTAATTCTTAAAAATAAATTTAGTAATTAAGCTTAACATTTCAAGCCAAGCTTCTTGTTCAATATTGCTAGAGGGTTTGAGCATAGGGTGGCCATACCCTGTGATTTCATGGAATTGAGGATGTACTGCAGACTCTACAAATGATTTTTTCACACCCTCGGGAATAACTTTGTCCTCTACTCCATATATAATCAGTGTAGGGTTTGAATAAGCTGATAAATCCATGAAGGCTTTGCTTGACTTCCAGCTCTCAGATTTACTAATGATTTCAGTGAATTGCGGGCCAAACGGGCACGATTCTGCTTCTATGCCGTAAGCCGCTGCTGATTGAAGAATTAAGCCTTTGACTGTCACATGTTTCGGGATCAACCGACAGGTGACATGCCCACCCATACTTGATCCCCAAATGTATATTTCACTGTCGGAAAGTCCGGTTTCTTGTTTCAAAACTTGAAATGCGGATTCTGCATCGACTAAGCGGTCGCTAAGAGTACTATTTGTCATGTCTCCCTCACTATTTCCACAACCTCTAAAACTAAAGGCCAAGCTTATGATTCCTTTATCTGCTAGATATTTCTGTACGTCTGTATACCTTTCTGCATTGGCATGTCCCCCGCCATGAAAAAAAATTACACCTTTCTTGATTGGTTGATCGGGCGTCACTAAAACTCCATGGAGCATTAGACTCTCGGATCGTATTTTGAGTTGTTTTTTTGTCATATTATTCATTCCGTTGTATCGATACAACGGAATATACATTCTATCGCAATCTTTCCCTGATCTGGCGTGACTTGAGGCGAGCAACTTTTTCTTGACCTACTCGCTGCCAGTTACGATACTTACCGGGAGGAAGTTTGTCTAATACTGTTTCAATTGAGTCGAAGAATTTTTCCCAATCTTTACTTTTATTTAGTTTGCTGAGTGCTGACTTTGTGGCAGGGCTAGCGTTTTTGAGCCAACTACTCACGCTCATCACTGCGGAGTTGCTGACAAAAAGCGTGTTTTTAATATGTTCGACGGTTTGACCCCTCATAAGCAATACCATTATCATAAATCTTTTGCTAAGCATGACTTTTTCGGTAGGAGTCAAAAAATCATTAAAAAACTCGCTATAACCTTTGCCTGAGGGGACAAGAGAGACAAAGTTACATAGCTCGGCATATATGAGATTTGCCATTTCTGGTTGAAGTTGATGTCTGGATACTTGAGTCATATTTTGTTCCGATCTATCGATTCAACGGAGTGAACTCCCGATCATTTAGTTTAGATACATGATACACCGCCAGGCCTGTGGTAGACTAGCTTTATGAAGTTTAAGTTAGATGTAGGTGTCGTAAAGATTGTAGAAGAGCTGGAAAAATCTGGACATGAAGCATGGGTAGTGGGAGGTGCGGTCAGAGATCTCCTACTAGATATTCCTGCTTATGACTGGGACATAACTACCTCGGCGACGCCGGAGGAGATCCAGCCACTTTTCAGCGAGTGCTTTTACGATAACGAGTACGGTACCGTAAAGGTGGCGGGCAAACATATCCGCGAACAATTTAAATTGGCGGAGGGCGCGATTGACGATGATACCCTGTATGACATCACCACCTATAGGTCTGAGTCGGAATATAGTGACAAGCGCAGACCAGATAGTGTCGAATGGGGAAAAACCATAGAGGAGGACCTGAGGCGCCGTGATTTTACGATCAATGCTCTGGCCATGAAAATGAGTGGCGAAATATTTGATCCGTATGGCGGACAGGACGATATCAAAAATAAACTAATTAAAGCGGTGGGTGACCCAGCGGAAAGATTTGAAGAGGACGCACTGCGGATCATGCGTGCGATCCGGCTGTCCGCTCAACTCGGATTCATGATCGAAGAAAAAACGCTGACAGCCCTCAAAGCCAAAGTGGCTAATCTAAAAGCAATCTCGTGGGAGCGAATTGGGGCGGAGTTTATGAAACTGCTGGGTACTGAGCACGCGACAGACGGGATCCAGCTGATGGTGAATACCGGGATCATGCTAATTGTGATCCCCGAGCTCCTGGAAACTAAAGCGGTTCAGCAAGGCGGCCACCATATATATGACGTGTTTACCCATTCTCTAGAAGCACTGCGCGCCTGTCCCTCCCCCGATCCGGTGGTGCGACTGGCAACCCTCCTCCATGATATTGATAAACCCGTAGTGTCTAAAGCCGAGGGGGTGCGGGGGGTAACTTTTTACAACCACGAAGTGTCGGGGGCACGTACCGCTAAACGGATCGCTGAGCGACTGAAACTCTCCAAAAAAGACCAGGACCGCGTATTTACCCTCGTCCGCTGGCATATGTTTGTCTACGAATCGAAGATGACCGATGCGTCGATCCGCCGCTTCATCCGGCGGGTGGGTAGGGAAAATATTCACGATATGATGTCACTGAGAATCGGTGACCGGGTGGGGGGTGGATCTAAAGCTACCAGCTGGCGACTGACGGAATTGCAAAAGCGGATCGGGGAACAGTTGTATGAACCTCTCTCGCTCAAAGATATGAATATTGACGGGGCGGAAATTATGAAGATTTTAAATATTTCCCCTTCCCGCAAAGTCGGCGAGATCCTTAATGAGCTCTTTGAAGAAATCCTAGACGATAGCTCCAAAAATACCAAAGAATATTTGGAAAAACGAGTGAAGGAATTGGCTTAAAGTTCGATTAACTTTTCTTTACCTTCTTCCTGCAATGCTTCGTTGAAGAATTTTAACTTTTTGGGAGTTATTTTGTACATGCGGCCGGAAATTTTGCCAGTTTGCATTCCCTCCCAGGTATAATCGGGATTAGCTACGTTCAGTTTAGTACGCCATAGTTCTAGTGCTGACCTGACCTCTGATTCTTCTGTGAGGAGTGAGCAGATTCCAGATAGTTGGAGTCCAGCTTTCTTGCTTTGAAGTTCTTGAGGAGCATCGGCAATAGCGACAGCTACCTTGGGATTACTGACCAGTTGCTTGCCATGAATCGTACCTGGCCCAGTTAGGAAATAGATATTTAAATCATTGTCAGTGGCGTAATACGCAGTAAAAATCCAGAGGAATTCACCCGAGGTGGAAGCGGACATCTGAACATGATCAACCAAAAATTTACTAATATTCTCGAGTTCTGATTTAATGTCTGACATAATCCTCCTTATACGGTTTTTAGTGATAATCCACCGTCGATAATAATAATTTCTCCGGTTATAGCGTCATTTCTCGCGAGTTCAAGTGCCATACTAGCAACTTCTTCTGGCTGAATCATTCTTTCGATTAATTGATCCTTACCTGTTACCGCAAGTTCTTCATCAGTTTTGTTACCCCACAGAGGAGTTTGAACATATCCGGGTGCGATCGCGTTTACGAGGATATTTGGGGCGAGATTCTTAGCCATAGTCTGAGTCAAGTTATTCAAAGCTGCTTTGGCGGCACTAAAAGCTGGCATCTCTTTCCAAGCAGTTTTCCCGTCGCTATAGATAGAAGAAATGTTGATTATTTTACCTTTCTCGGCCATCAATTTAATTGAGTTTTTCATAATACTCACTAAGGCAAATATATCTACTTCAAATATCTGCCTCCATAAATCTAGATCTAGTAGCTCTCCCCTAGGATTAATCCCGGCGTTATTTATGAGGATGTCTATATGCCCATATTTGGTTTTTATTTCTTTGAATAAGTTGTCTATTTCAGCTTGTTGAGTTAGATCAACCTTGATGCCGTGAATGTTTGCATTTTTGTTTTGATGTGTATTGTAAGTGACTACAACTTGACTACCAGCTGCGAGGAAACTTTCTGCCAATGCTTTACCCATCCCACTACCTCCACCAGTGATTAGCACAACCTTGTCTTGCAATAACATAGTTTGATTATACACTCTGCTATAATTCTCCTGCCTTGG
>CAYGFS010000009.1:0-29053 GCA_964349305.1 uncultured Pseudomonadales bacterium | reverse complement strand
GTACATATGTGCTACTTGTCAGAAAAAACTGATGAAGACGGAGCCGATATGTCCGGTGTGCTGCAATCCCAGCATTGATGGATGGACGCACGCGAGATGTAAAAGGAAAAATGCGATGGATCGACTGATTGTAGGGCTGTCGTATCGCGGGATGGTACAAGATTGTTTGAAAAAAGTGAAATATAAAAGTGCGTGGGAGATAGTGAGTTTTTTGTATGAGTTGTGTAATTTTGGCGAGATAGATGGAGGAGTGATGACGAGCGTACCAATGTGGAGTGAAAAGGAGAATGAGCGGGGGTTTAATCAGGCGCAAATTATTGCGCAGATACTGGCAAAAGACCTGCAAGGACAGACCTTGCAGGTGCTTGAGAGAGTGAGGGAGACGAAGCCGATGTTTGGACTCAAGAAGAAGGAGCGTAAGGAAAATGTGGAGGGAGCGTTCAGGATAAATCCTAAATCACAAATTCTCCAATTCTCAAATTCCAAAGTAGTTTTGGTGGATGATGTATGGACGACCGGAGCGACAATGAGAGAGTGTACGAGGGTGATGAAAAAGGCCGGCGTAAGGGAAGTCTGGGGCCTGACTCTGGCGAGGTAAGGTACAATGAATTCATGAAGATATTGTTTTTGTCGGCGGAGGTAGGGCCGTTTGTGTCGGTTGGTGGACTCTCGCAAGTTTGCTATTTTTTGCCGAGAGCGCTGGCCAAACAGGGTAATGAGGTGGCGATATTCACCCCAAAGTTTGGAGCGATGGACCCCCCTACGTCTAAAGACTCCGGAGGGGCAAGTAAAACTCGTTCTATATGGAAACTCAAAGAAGAGTATATGGGTCTTGCGGTGGAAGAAAAGATTATTTGCAACGTAAAGTCGTATCAAAAAAACAGTACCAGCGTTAAAACGTACTTCCTGGAGAACCGTGAGTATTATGAGCTCCGAGCTAACGTATTTGGCTACAAGGATGATCATGTACGTTTTATGTTGCTTTGTAAGGGGTGTTTGGAGTGGCTGCTGGTTCAAAAAGAAGCGGGGGGATGGTTGCCTGACATGATTCACCTAAATGATTGGCATACGGCTTATTTTGCTGAGTTGGCACGCCAGGACAATAGATATAGCGAAGTACTAAAGAAAATTACGATTGGTCTAACAGTACACAACTTTACTTTTCAGGGCAACTTTGACTTTAAATATTGTTTGCCCGCGGATAAAGATTATGGATTAAAACCACTCGAGCCGCTTTTTTCGGATAAGCTGGTCAAACAAAACGCACTGTTGCGGGGGATAAGATATGCCGATGCGGTTACGACGGTTTCACCCACTCATGCACTAGAGGTGATTACCCCAGAGTATGGTGAAGGGCTCGAAGACACCCTACTTAAAGAGAGGGCAAAAATATCGGGAATACTGAATGGCTTGGATACGATCGAATTTGACCCAGCACACGATCCACTGGTACCTACACATTTTGATCAAAAAAACTATCAAACCGCCAGAGCCAAGAACAAACGAATTTTGCAAATAGAGTTTGGCCTACCCACCATACCGAATGCTTTTTTAATGGCATATAGCGGAAGACTGACTAGCCAAAAAGGACTCACAATTCTACTAGAGGCGATGAAGCATATTCTCAAAGAACATCCCGATTTTCAACTGATAGTACTGGGTGGAGGGGATGATGCTTATCGAAAAATATTGACCGATCTACTTAAGTCGCATCCGAAACAGATGGGTCTGCATTTACTACCTAACTTTAAACTGCCAAGGAAAATATTTGCGGGAACCGATGTATTATTGATCCCTAGTTTGTACGAGCCGGGGGGAATTGTGGCACTGGAGTCTTTGCGATATGGGGCTGTGCCAATTGTGAGGCGGACAGGGGGACTAAACGATATTGTGGAAGAGTTTGACCAGGCTACGTTAAAGGGGAACGGTTTCTCCTTTACTTCCCGCGATGCGTGGGCACTCTACGGGGCGATCATGGTAGCCTCGACTCTTTATAAGAACCCAAAAATATGGAAAGCTTTGGTAGGTAATTGCTTGGAGGGTGACTTTTCCTGGGACGAAGTAGCTAAACTTTATGCCAAGTGGTACCTTCGCACTATTGCGACACGTAAGCGAATGTTGGCGACAAATAATTTTGTTAGGATGGAACAATGACTAGACCGATTGCATATTTTTGTGCGGAGTACGCGCTCGAGGACAAACTGCAGATTTATGCGGGAGGACTAGGGGTGCTGGCTGGTGACTATATCAAAGAAGCGGCCGATCAAAACATTCCCCTTGTGGCAGTAGGTCTCTACTACAGCGAAGGATTTGTCCATAAAGAGCTGTCCCCAGAGGGAAGAGTGGTGGATTTGCACGAAGGTCATAGTCCGGAGGAGATTGGGCTGACGCTAGCTAAAAATGACCAAGATGAAGAAATCCGAGTGACTATCCCGATTGGACAAAGTGAGGTCAAAATACGAGTGTGGGAGCGAGTAGTGAAGAACATTAAATTGTATTTGCTGGATACAAAAGTCACAGAAAACGAAGAAGTAGATCAACATATAACTGACACTTTGTATATTACCGATAAAGAAACGCGATTTAAGCAAGAAATGGTGTTGGGGATAGGCGGGCTGAGAGCGCTGGAGGCAATGGGGTACCATCCCAGCCACTACCACCTGAATGAGGGGCACTCGGCACTATTAATTTATGAATTGATTCACCATGAAATGACGGAGCACAAGCTTAGCTTTGAAGCGGCAAAGGAACTCGCGAGAGAGCGGGTATTGTTTACCAATCATACCCTTCTGGCGGCGGGAAATGATCTCTTTAGCAACGATCTCGTGGGCTTGCTTTTGTCGAAATACAGCGAGGAAATTGGGATTCCGGTCAAGACACTGGTGGATCTAGGGCTGGTGCAGCAATCGTCCATGTACTCGATGACAATCCTGGCCATGCGATCGGCGGGGAAGATTAATGCGGTCTCAAAACTACACGCGACTAAGGCTAAAGAGATCTGGACAGACCACCCAATGGGGAGCGTGACGAACGGGATTCATTTACCCACGTGGGACAAGGTGGGCGAAGGGGAGATGTGGGTGACCCACCGAGAAAATAAGCGTAAATTACTGGAGATTATTGCCGAGCGAACAGGGACTGTCTGGGAGGATAACGTACTACTGCTTGGGTGGGCAAGAAGAATGGCCAGCTACAAGCGACCGCTGGCACTAGTTGAGCGACTCAAACAATTTGGTGAGATGGCGAGGGACTCTGATCGACCAGTGCACGTGGTGTTTGCGGGACTCTCGCACCCTGCCGATACCGACGGGCAGGAGCTACTGGAAGAACTACAATACCGCCTCGTGTCTGATCTGAAGGGAGTCGCAGTCTATTTACCACATTACAACCTCGAACTTTCATCGCTGATGACGGCAGGGTGTGATATGTGGATTAATACGCCGGTAGTGGGATTTGAGGCGTGCGGGACCAGCGGGATGAAGGCGGCGCTGAATGGGGTATTGCCGATGTCGACGAATGATGGGTGGGTGGCGGAGGTGGAGATGTTTGGGGTAGGGTGGGCACTGCCCGATGCTGATTTGACTGATCAAATGCTGGATACTTTACAAACCCAGATTTTACCCATGTATTACGACCGCAATGATCAAGGAGTCCCTGAGGCTTGGCTGAAACTGATGAATAATGCTAGGGCACTAATCAAAAATGAATTTTCGATGAGCCGGGCCTTGAAGCAGTATCTAGAACTTATTGGTCCTCTGCGCTAATCCCGCCGTACTGTTTTTGTAATTCTTTGAGTTGACTCATGTCATATTCCCCGGCTGCATTTGGCGAGGGAATGGCCTTCATCATAGCTGATGGGTCAATAAATTCGATGTTCGAAGGGGGGGTAAAGACTGAGTCGCTGAAAGTGCCAGCTTTACAGTTGATAGTATAGCCTTCGTTTTTGAGTTGATCATAGTCGGCTTCAGAGTCAAATTCTCTGGCACTTTGTGAATAATCGGTTGTACTAGGGATGGATGGGGAAGGGACCGCCAAGCTCATTTTGCTGCCCTGCTTGGAATCATCTGTCCACATATAGAGGTACTTCTCATCGTTGATCATGTGAGAGCGGGTAGATTTACTCTCTGCCATGGCAGTGATATTGGCGGCCATCATTTTACCCTTGAGATGGTATTCCATAGAGTCTTCACTTTTAGTCATGACGCAAGTGGTGGGCTTGCCCGACTCCATGGCTTTGGCAAACTCGGCGGCTTCGCCCATGGCTTGGCTCTCAGTCTGGGGTCCAGGGTTCGTAGACTG
Organism: uncultured Pseudomonadales bacterium; assembly: GCA_964349305.1. GTDB lineage: Bacteria > Patescibacteriota > Microgenomatia > UBA1400 > UBA12108 > CAJAUT01. Next base: position 24,754 of record CAYGFS010000009.1, on the reverse strand, counting down.
CTTGGTCTTCATGGCGTAGGCACCACTGGCGAGAAGAAGTAAGACAACAACACCAACGAGAATTTTTTTGTTCATAGAACTATCTCCGTACTAGTTATTAGTTTGATGATAACATTTTCTCGATGACAGGTTTAACCATCTCAAAAATTCTCTGGTGCCCGGCCGTGTTTGGATGCAGTCCGTCGCTGGCAATGTCGCTGGGCGTAAGTACGTTGGTGATACTGATAAACATAAGTTGGTGAGACTTACAAAATACTTTCAACGACTCACTAAACTGTAGTGCGCTGGCGTTTGTGTAAAACTTTTCTTTGTCCCAGGGGATGGGGGTGGTTTTGTCTTCGATGACTGAAGTAGGGCCGATAAATACAACTTTCTGGGTAAATTTTTGGCCAATGCTCAATAGACTGGTTAAATTGTTGTGGAATTGGTGGAGAGAAACTCTAGGTGTATGTTTAGGAGCAATAAGGGCCGAGTCGTTTAATCCAATGGAAAAGATTATTATATCTGGTTTTCGCATCTTTGTTTCGGCTTCTGCGCGGCTAACCATCTCCAAAGTGGTATCTCCAGAAATCCCCAGATTGTAAGTGTATATATGCTTTGGAGCGAGGTGATTGCGGAGTAGAGTCACCCAACCACCGTTTACGCGATCGTCTTCACCCCAGGTGGCGCTGCCGTCAAATAGGCAGATGTTCATATATTTTGTAACCACCATTTTTTAATAAAAGGGAGCGAGAGAGTCGAGAGGAAGAAGCCGAGGGTGGGGACTACAGCGTTGATTAGTGGCTTTTCAACTTTGATAGTCAAGAAGAAAACAAGGATGGTGAGGTAGGTGAGGATGGCGACGGAGACTTTGCGAGTTGTACTTGTTTCCCAGGCTTTATCTTTTTCGACACGTATATTGCGCTGCTTGATGAGATCGATTTCTTTTTGGAGACTTGATAGTGATGGCTTTTTCATAACTGCGGAGGATCGTATACGAAGTTAGAACCTATTTTTCTAACCTTGGAGATCAATATCTGCCTTGTCCAGCAACTAATTTGTGATTTATTAACTGAATTGTCATAGCCTGTTCACTCACGGAAAATCTTTTTGCTAGGTCAGGAATATCCATATGCTTAACCATAGCATCCTGTTTTAACATAAACTCAGGCATTAATAGTTCTGCGGCGAATTCGTCAGCCTCCTCTTCTTGCCTAAAGTGGGGATCTAGATACCTCTTGGCAGGATCTGTGACCACTCGTTCGTGAGTATAATTCTCGTGTCCATTGAGATAATGGCCTAATTCGTGGGCAATGGAGAATCTCTGTCTGTACTCAGGATCGTTTTCGTTAACTCCAATTATTTGTTTGCCTGATCCAGCAGTTTGAGATGTTGCAGGTACAGACTTTGGGAAATTAAACCTTTCAACATCAATGCCAAGGAGCTTGGCAATCCTGTGGACGTCTATGGGAGGTTCTTTAATGCCATACATCTGGAGTATGGACAAAGCTTTTTCTCTTGATGCTCTAGATCTGATCATTTATTTTCCTTGGATATGCTCTTTAAATTTTTTTAATGCATCTAAAGCCTCTTGATCCCTGTTTCCATCCTCTGTGCCAGCTCTTGAGTAGTCAACTGCAAGGTTACTTTGACTACCAATCGTATCCAGTAAATAAGACTCGGTGACTTTTAAGATTTCGGCAATTGTGGTTAGATCGGCTAGTTTGATACTTCTAGTTCCATTCTCAAGATAAGACACTCCCATTGCAGAGTAGCCTATTTTTTTACCTAATTCTTCTTGAGTTAATCTTGCTTCTAATCTGGCTGAACGGATTTTTTGACCTATTTGCTGCTGTCTATTCATAAACAATCCTTGACAGGTCTAGTTGTGTGTGCTAGACTTTTGGTTAATTTATAAACGAATGAATAGGTTCTATGATATTCACTAAACAGTAGGATAGCATAGCTGACTTCCATTTGTCAATATTATTATACATGCTGGGGTTTCCCCAGAAGGAGGATTATATGGGTAAAGGACCAAAGGCCACAGAGGATAGGGTTACAAAGGTTAGGCAAGATAATTCATCTACTGGTTTTGGGGTAGGCGGAGGGAGTTCTAGGGACGTTGCTGATGACTGCCTTTTCACAGTTATTGGAGCAGTGGAGGTTGATTGGGAGGTATTTATTGGAGATGAAGTTGTAATAGTGCCAAATGTAATCAATAAGGGGGTCGATCTCTATATTACTGGTACTTTGGTAGGTCAATATGAAGGAAAGGGATCACAAAGAATGTTTAAGTGTACGAGTGGAGGCTACGTCTATGAGGGAGTTGTTAAGCAAATAGTTGCAAAAGGAAAAGTATATTTTGTTACATTTTCACTCACAGGGAAGAAAAAACCAGTATGATCCACCCCAGACAAATAAATTTTCAATACACGCTAAACCCTAGGTGCCCATTTAGTCATTACTTAGATCCAGGCGACACTCATTGTTTCAACCATTTTGATTCAAATGGAGGATATGAAGTATTTTGTGAAAATATTCCGAGTTACGCTTCATGGCTGGCCGATATTGGGAGCGTAGATTTTGGTGACATTGTTCCAAATTCTACACCTGAGCTGATTCTTCCAGAATACATTCCAACAATACCAAAGGGTGGAGGAAGACAGATTTTACAAGATAGTAGTTTGCCGTTCATTGCTGTTTCACTGGGTGATATTGTGTCGAAAAAGATGCACGTTTTCCCTATTAGTTTACGTGAGAGATTTGGTATTCCCATCGTCACAAAAGTCATTCTACTGGCTTACGGCAAGGACAATCTTATTGAAAGTATTTGGCCAGATAGAGGTAAGTTTTATGAACAAATTACTCGTTTGGGATTTGACCTGGTGACAGGGATTAATTACTCAGTTTGGCATGAGCAACCACATGGAGAGAGATTGATCAATATTAAGCGTAGTCTGGTTACATTTTCAGAAATGCAGAAACGAGGGATACCTTCAGTACCGCACATGTACTGGTCTGGTCAACGTGATTTGGAGAGGTGGGCAGAATGGTTAAATGAGAATCCCCAGATAGGAATAGTTGCAACTGATTTGCAAACTGAAAGAGTACACAAAGCTTGGGAACTTTCGATTGACGAGCTGGGTAAATATTTTGTGCCGCTACTTGATCATAGTGTCCACTTTTTAGTTACTGGTGCCTCGGCGACTGATCGACAGGATCAACTTCGATCTCTTTTTAATGATAGGGTTACGATTACAAACAAGTTTGTGGCTATTAAATCACTCTCACATCAGCGACTATATCTAAATAATGGCTTAATGTCTGGACGGTACGAACGTACCAACAGAGCGAGTCTTTTTACAACCAACTTAGCAAGTTTTAGCTAGATAAGTCCGAAATTTGTTGCTACTTTCCTTCGGAAAAGCAAAAAGCGCAATCTCGAGTATGTGTCCCTAAACACACGCTTTTGATTGCGCTAAATGCACATTCAGTCTAGAAAGAGACTATTGCAAGCAAATATGCTTAGTCACTTCCAAGTACTGTGTCTCAAAGAATTTGCCTTGTTATTTGACTAAAACCACTGGATAACGTGGAGTCGAACTGACGTAGCGGTTTCCTGCTGCCCATACTTTTCCAGACACAACGGACACGTCTTTCAGATCTGTGTATTCTGAATAGGTAGGAGCGCTAACCTGGTACCAACCATTTCCATCGTAATGAAGGAAAAAAGGTGCAGGCTGAGATCCAACTACGCGGGTACCAACTGCCCAAACATTACTTGAGCTATCTCCGCTGATGGAGTAAATAACGCCAGAGGCAAGTGTAAAGCTAGTATCGGCAACCCAACCATTCGCTGTAGTGTAATGTAGGAATCGAAAAGTCGAATTGTAGTAGCCGACACCCCATGCCTCATCAGCTGAAATTGTTACAACAGATTGATTGATGTTCATTCCACTGGGAAGCGCGTATGGACTCCACGAACTACCATCGTAGTAAAACACGTAGCCAGTGCTTCCGCCGTTGAAGGTACCGACTGCCCAGCCGTTTGAGGAGCTGAAGGAAACACTCGTAAGTGTTCCTGAGGTAGTTCCAGATGGCAAAGCAAGACCTTGATCTGCGAACTTCGTACCATTCCACTTGAGCAACAACGGTTTATTGCCAGAGTTGTTGTAGTAACCAACTGCCCAGATGTTGGCAGAGCCGTCCATTCCGACGCTGTTTAAGTGGTTTAAGCTTGTCGAAATACCTGCATTGTCAGTTGTAACTCTAGACCAGCTGAGGGTTGAGGGATTCCACCGAAATGCTTGGTTTAGGTCACGCGAGTTGTTGTAATAGTAACCAACTGCCCAGGCTTCATTACTCTGACCAATAGCAATGTCATTAATGTACTGCATGTTATACAGGCCCTGTGATGGCGGGTTGTACTTGGTCCACGAACTACCGTTCCAATACCATGTTGTTGGTTGGAAATTAGCGCCACCAGTGCGATCATGTCCTGCAATCCATGCGTTGCTTCCGTCTGTTGCGACAGAGGTGATAGTCGTATAGACAGATGCGGTAGGACTATTCGCGATGAATTGATGGGGATGGATCCATACATAGTTGCTGTACGTAGCGGTTGGCTGGATAACATAATCCACAACACTTAATGTGAACGTTCCATTGGCACTTCCATTTTGATCCATCAAGGTGATTGTGGCTGTACCTGGAGTATCGCTCACAGAAAGTCCAGTAACGACCGCGGTGTGACCTGTAGAGGTACCACTTACAGCCATACTTAGAACATCGCCTTCTTGCGGATATACGGCAGTGCCATCATTGCTGTACTGATCAAAATCATCAGGATAAGCAGTTTTATAAGCCGCCGCCAATTCGTCACCGTTGCCTTGAACTGAGTGTAATCCGTAACCGACTTCAAGATAACGTGCAACCAGTTCAGTGCATTGGAACATGTTCTTGTCGTACGCACTGGCTGGGAAATCTGGCGTCGCATATCCACCACTTGTACCAGGCTTAGGACCACATGACTGGAGGCCGCGCCAACTTGTTTGTAAAGTTGCGTTACCACCGCCGGTCTTATGGCTGTTGTACCAGGTGGAATCACAGTTGTCTGTGGTATTGTGCCACCAGGTGGGACGTGAGAAGCTGGATGGGAGAGACGGATTGGTGACAGTTGTATCAGCTTGAACTGCTCCATTTGTCGGAAGCAAAATACCGACAAGGAACATAAGAGCTAGGGCAAATTGCCACGCTCTTGAGGAAATAGAGGTTTTTGCGTACATTTGATTCTCCTTGAGAAGGGTTAGGGATAGGTTGAATACAAGTTTCTTTGAGACTTGTTAATGTGCGTGCGGTATCTTATGGGATATTTGTCAAATCAACAATGCACATTAACTACGCACATATTGTAATAGTTTAATAAATTAACGGATTATTGAGTTTAGTACAGAACAAAACTAGAAGCGAACAGCTTGAAAACATTCTCATATGACGCTAACTTGGATGGAGTTTCCTCTCCACCTTGTGATAAAAGATAATAAACCTTATCAACTCTGATCAAGAAACGGTTATAGTAGTGCGTAGTATCTTGACCAGTTTGACTAACATATGAGTCTGAAAAGTATATAGAAGGGTAACCACTTAAGTTGCCTTCACTTATTTTCTTTATTACTTGTCTAGAGGATGATTTATTTATATCACGTATCGTTCCAATATTGTTTGTAAACAGATCTTCCACAAGTTTCTCATCGTCTTGTGGAGATAGTAGAATATTCATTCTTGGAATGTTTGCTAATTTTCTTACTTCCAAATTCATGAACACACTGTTATTAGGATCTTTAACAAAACGAGTTTTATTAATACCCTCTTCCAAGAGATGGTAATCAGAGGGATATCTGACAGTATAGCGATCATATTTTCCTGTATAAGGATTCCACTTTTCGGTCCCCTTTGGGGTAGTGAACAAGGGGCTTGGTTGTGGAGTAGGTCTAAACTGTGGACTTGGCAGACTTTGACTTGCAAGTTTTTTTATTTTGGCATCCAAAACTCCCTGCCTTACAAGTAAAAATAATATAAATGCAAGTACACAAGCAGACAAAACGATTGCTAATAATTTATATATGTCTCTTCTAGAACCTTGCTCAACTTTAAACATAATTAAGTAAACTTTACTACGTTCAGTTTAAATTTCAACCAGTGACTTTAATCTTAGTTACTTCAACCTACAATGTTTTTTATATTCACGCGGAGTTGTTTGGCAATTCTTTCTATAGTTTCGATAGTTGGTTTTCGCTCTCCACGCTCAATATACCCAATATAAGCTCTGTTAAGTCCTGCTTGGTAGGCGAGTGCTTCTTGGGTGATTCCTTTTTCCTTGCGGATTCTGGCAATATTCTTGGCTATGGTTTTATGTATGACTGATTTGCTCATGTGAGTAGTGTCTGAGAATACTTACTGACTGTCGACTTACCACTGGTAGATATGAACTATGTTCAATATTTGACTATCCAGATATAATGCTTACTGGTAGTCGCAATATTTAAATAGGGAGAATATATGAAGCTAAACTTTAAAACGGTAGTGATGATCTTGTTTTTCCCGATCACGCTGACGTATCTAATCTGGAAGCAAGCTTGGTCAAATAAAGCTAAAGCACTGGTAACATTTGGTTTGTGGGCTATGTTTATAGGCATTGGTTCTAGTGGTAATGCTGGCAATGTTGGTAGCGAAGCTAGCGTTCCAAGTCCAACTCCAGTAAAAGAAGAAGAGCAGAAGCCAACATATACTCTGGAGCAAAAGCAGGAGGATTTTAAGAATTTTTATGTCGCCTACACAAAAAGAGGGCAAGTATTGGTGCTTACTAAGCTCACAATAATCAAAATTGCTAACGTATCTGGTAGTAAAGAACAGTTATATTTGGCACTTGATAAGATTTCGACAATGCTGGGTAGTGCATCTTCTCTTGGGAATGACATTCCTACACCAGATTCACTCAAGGAATATAAGGATTTAAGCTCGGCGAAAACGTATTTGTCGTTAACGGCAACTGCGTACAAGAAGGCGGTTAATAAGTTCATGGTGTACTTGGACAAGAATGATCTTAAAGCTCTCAAGGAAGCACAATCAGAGAGCGAGCGAGGAGATCAAAATCTTTCGACCAGTCATGACGCAATCGATAAAGTGGCTAAAGAACTGGCAGTTGATACTTCTCAGATCAAGGTGGAGTAATAGTTTGTATTTCTGAGTCACTCTAGAGGCTTTGAGGGTCTGTAATTTTAAGAGATGGGTAATCTATTGGCTTTCGGCATAATCTGTCATCTGGATTTCTTTCGTAAAATCGAGAGATGGTTTCTACACACAATGAGCAGGTGAATTGTCATATTTTGGTTGGTTAAGGGTTTATTGAATACTTTTTGTGTACAGGTATATTTGAGGCGCTATTCTAAGAAATTCGCACGAAGTAGACGATGGCCATACTGGCCACAGAGTTTGTGGTGTCGATAAATAGGTGTGGTGGGGGGCTATTTGAGCTAAAATATCAGCATGGAAGATGGCGATTGTGCATTATATGATATTGTTTCGTTGATTGATTTTAAGGTGAAGGGCGTTGCTGAGGGAAGTGTAATTCGGTTGAGTGAGAATCATCCAATTATGCTTAAGTGGCAATCTAGACTAGAAGATACTTTCATTCGATTGGATCAGGTTTTTCAGGTTTTTTATCCAAATAGCTCATATCTTGCAGATACTTATCCAAAGTATTCAGAAGTCGGACATTACTTTGAGATGAATGTAGACGAGGCTATGCTAAAACACGTGTTCGCGTATATAAACGAAGTCAGACAAAAGGAAATTGAGAAGGATAAAATCATCATAGTTGGTAATGTGAAGATAGATCTGGTCAGAGGATTGCTTAAAATTGGCAATGTTGAGAAGCCCGTATCACAGATGGAGCAAAAAATACGGTTTATGACCCTGCTATTGGCTAAAGAGGGCAAAGTTCAAAGCTATATAGATATCGCAAAATATGTTGGCATTGTTGGCACGGATGATAATAAGCTTGATGGCGATAGCGACGTGGAACGCAATGTACAGTCTGTGCGAAATAAATTGGGTAATTATTTGATTGACAAAGTGGGATTTCCGAAGAATTTGGTTGAAGCGTTGATAGCAAGAATAGAGACGAGTAGTGGGCTGGGGTATGTTTACCGTTTGGATTAGTTAGCAATTTCAAGATAGCCACAAAAATCCCATAAAAAATCCGTGTGAACGGATGGCTGTTTGCGTGACAATGTCCTAGCTCAAAAAAGCATTTATTATATGGGCGTGTTTACGCCGAGGAGGGCTATATGCCAAAAATCATTATTAAATCTAGCGCTGACAAGCTTGTCGAGATGGTGCTTAGAGATGGTTACGAGTTATATGTGGACGAAAAGAACGATCCGTTTATCGTTTGGCCTGGTAGTCCTATGGTAGCTAGAGCTATCAGGTCAAAGCTTATGAGGGGGTATGTCTCACAACTTCATTGGGAGGCATTAAATAAATCAGTTCTATCACACACAGTCGATGCTGTAATCACGACGTTAGAGGGCATAGCTAGTACTAGCGGTGAAAAGAAAGAGGTCTTTAATCGTGTTGCCTATGTGGACGGAGTGATCTACTACGATATTGGTGATGATAAACGAGTAATCGAGATAACTAAGGATGGTTGGACTATCAAGACAACATGTCCTGTGCTGTTTAGGAGGTATCAGCATCAGGTTGTTCAAGATCTGCCAGAGGAGGGTGGTGATCTTAAAAATATTTGTAATTATCTTAACGTTTCATCTGATGCTCATAAGATATTATTGACGACATATTTACCTGTTGCGCTGTTTCCTGAGATAGCTCGTCAATTACTCTTGATGCACGGACCACAGGGGTCTGGTAAAAGCACGGCATTAGGTCTAATAAGATCGTTGATTGATCCGAGTGTGATACCTTTGCTTACTCCGCCAACGAACAATCTAGATATTTCTCGGGATGCTAATCACAATTACTGTTTTTATCTAGATAACGTCTCTGGAATAGATCAGAAACTATCTGATGCTATGTGTCGCTTGGTGACTGGCTCAGCTCTAACAAAACGAGAGCTGTACTCCGATGACGAGGATGTTATTTACAAGCTTAAGCGGGCCGTAGGGTTGAATGGAGTCGCTCAGTTTGCGAATAACCCTGATCTACTGGACCGGTGTCTAATTGTTCAGCTTGAGAGAATCGGTGAACAAAGTAGACGATTGGACAATGATTTATTGAGCCAATTTCGAGAAGAGAAGCCGAAGCTACTTGGAGCGCTATATTCAGTGGTGTCTGGAATACTGGCGTCTTTGAGTGAAATTGAAAAACTTCATTTGCCGTTGCCGAGAATGGCTGACTATTACCTGCACGCGGCGACTGCGGCTCACGTAGTTGGCTACGGTGTCGAAGGCTTTGTAAAGGCATATGAGCAAAACGTTAATGAACAAAATCAGGAGTCAATTAACGCTTCTACTGTTGGCATTTTGCTTTTGGACTTTATGTCGTTACGTGGGGATAAATGGGAGGGATCATCTTCAACTCTCTATACGGCATTGAGTTCACTGGCAGAGGGTAATAGCACTCTGTCGAAATATCCGAGGAGCCCTGCGTGGATTTGGCGCAAGATTCAGGAAATTAAGCCAACGCTAGAATCAATTGGCATTTTGGCTGAAAAGGACGACTCTGTAAGGCCAAGAAGAATAATTCTCACTACGACTGAGAAGTTTAAACCGGTGCCTGTTGATCAATTGTTGCGCTCTCCACTTGACGATGAGTCATTAGCCAACACTACCAGCACGAAAGAGTCCAAATATACAGCGCCGTGGCTGTCGCACGAAGAATTTATAAAACGTCATCCAGGCAGACACTAATATGAACTTGTCCAGTAAGGCGATCTCAGAGTTTCAGAACGTATACAAATCTGTATACGGCTCTGAGATTGCTGTGGACAATGCAGAGAATATGGGCTTATCACTTTTGAGGATATTCCAACTCATTTATCGTCAAGTTCCAGCGATAGATACTGACAAGTTGGCTATGTACACGGGTAGGTGTGCCGTATATAAATAAATATAACTATAGGGTTAATATGAGAACAGAGCAGATAGATCCAAAAAAAATACGTTATATCATCTACTGTCGTAAGAGTTCGGATTCTGAAGATAGACAGGTAGCTTCACTCGGCGATCAACTAAGAGCACTTAAGGAGCTAGCTCAATATGAGGGTCTTGTGGTTGTTGGAAAGCAATATACGGAATCAGCTTCTGCACATGAACTTGGAAGGCCTGATTTTAACGAAATGATGGGCAGGATACAAAAGGGAGAGGCTGATGGTATCTTAGTCTGGCATCAAAATAGGTTGGCTCGGAATCCAATGGATGGTGCAATGATCGTTTTCTCGATGGATCAGGGCTATCTTAAGATGATTAAGACAGTTCATACGACATTCGTTAATAATGCAGATAACAAGGCATACCTGGGGCACGAATTTGTCGACTCAAAGAAATATTCGGATAACTTATCAGAGGTGGTTAAGAGAGGGTTGAACTCCAAAGTAAATGATAAGCGGGTTTGGCCAGGAGTGGCAAAGCCAGGATATCTAAATGTTACTGATGGTGTTTGGAAGACAAATGGGATTGAGGTTGATCCGATACGGTTTCCGCTACTGCAAAAGGTGTTTGAACTTGTAAGATCAGGTAATTATTCGCCATTACAAGCTCTATATTATCTAAACAATGAGCTAGGATATCAGACGCGGAGGACTAGACGATATGGAGATAAGCCAATGTCGAAAGCTACTTTTTACCGAGTGTTGTCTGATCCATTCTATTATGGACTAATAGAGCATACTCAGGGGACTGTTATGGGAACTCATACGCCAATGATGACAAAGGCACAGTTTGACGAAATACAGGTTAGGCTTGGTAAGGTGGGTAAGCCACATCAGACGAAGTCAGACTTTCCGTATAAGGAATTCTTGAAGTGTGGGGAATGTGGTGGAGCTATTACGGCACAAGAGAAATGGCAGATCAGGTGCTTGGCTTGTAAGACTAAATATCACAAGAAGAGTAACGATCCTATCGAGCGTTGTCTAGCCTGTAAAAAGGAATATAAGGTCAAGGAAGACTATCAGTTGTTGCACTATGTTTACTACGGATGCACTAAAAAAAAGACTCCTGGGTGCTCTCAGGGACACGTGAGACTTGAGGATATTGAGGAGGAGGTAGATAGGGAGCTTTCACAATTTGAGATACGGCCAGAGTTTCGTGATTGGGCGATTAAATATCTAAATGAGGCAAGTAGTAAGGAGAGTAATAATCATAAGGTGGTGTTGGCTAACTTACAGAGTCAGTATGCAGATATGGACATTAAGATCAATAACTTGATGGAAATGTATATCTCGTTCAATAACGCGAACAAAGAAATGCTCTCAGAAGACGAATACAAGCTCAAAAGAACAACACTCTTGACTGAAAAGACTGGGCTAATGGATAAGATCAAGCAAATAGATCAAGATAAGAATAAATGGGTGGAATTGACGGAGAAAACGTTTGATTTTGCTTGCTATGCAAGGTATTGGTATGCCAAAGGTGACTCTAAAGCTAAATCGGAGATTCTGGGCACACTTGGTAAGAACCTGACACTAAAAGACAGAAAACTCTGGATAGATAGGGCTAATCCGTTTTATTTAATTGAAAAAGGAAAGAAAGAGGTCGAAGAGATCATAGAGAAGTTAGAACCTGAAAAAAGGATTGGTCTGAAGGACAATTTCCTATCTCTTGAAGAGGTGAGTAATAAATGGCGGAGGAGGTGGGATTCGAACCCACGAGACTCTTGCGAGTCGAAGGTTAGCAACCTTCTCGAATGGCCACTATCGGACTCCTCCAAAGTAATTGAATTATACCAGGGAAAATGAAGCGGAGGGGAAGGGATTCGAACCCTTGGTAGGCTATTAACCCACAGATATTTAGTAGATATCGGCACTCGACCACTATGCGACCCCTCCACTCTGGAGATTATATCATTTGATTTTCTTGAGGAGGCGTTCGTTTGAGCTGCCGATTACCTCTAAATATCTCCTAGACTCTACTTGTGAATACAGCCACACTTTTCTTGGTCTTTTATTGTCAGGGTGAAACTGATTATCTTTCAGAACCTTGTAAGCGAAGTTAAGGAGAGGTTGGGAAGCGTTGGTTAAGTTGGTTTTAAGATATGAATAAGACTTGTTGTTAATCGTATATGTGTGGGTAAAGATGCCACCGTCTGTATCCATAAGGCCGCGTAGACACCAGCGAGAGAAGTTCTTGTCTTGTTTAATCCATTCTGGGACATCTACCTGTTGACGTACTTTGTCACCAGTATGCATGCCCTGGTGAAGTAAATAGTTAACTATTTCTACCCCAGAAGTAGTGAGTGTAACTGCGTTACAATTTTTTCGCTGCGCAAGAGTTGGAGTATATGCAAATAATTTGAATATTAGATCCCTGACATAGTAGGAGTATTGCTTGTCGGCAATTGAGTTAAGTGTGATGGTAAATTGAGATTGCGTAATACCTCCATCTCCGAGCAAAATGCCAACCAGTTCAGCAAGTTCATTGGTCCGATTTATGGGCAGTGCAAATGTTCGCGCGACATTACAGCCTAATCCCGCGTAGTATTCTGGATGCTCTCGTCTTCGTTGTTGGGAATTGGTGCCCGCTTTAACTCTGTCATCGTGTGTCAAGGTGCATCCATATTTTTCTTGTCGAATGTGTCCTGCCTTGCTTGATCCCCAAGTGTTTAACTTAGTCCCTACAATGGAGGGAAGGGGTGTATTGGTAAACTCGGATAGTTGGCATAGTTTTTCTAGATTAGGCAGCAGTCGTTCGCGTCGCCAGTCGTTTAGAGTATGACGTTCAACGGAAATTACTTTGGCTAGCTGTGGCAGTGAAAGTCTTGTCACATTTTTACATTTATCTAGAAATTCATTTAACTTGTTATTTTCAAAGATAGCTCTAGTCATACTTTAATACTAATAAAACCCGAACATGTTGTCAAGTGGGAACTGGGGTATTGAATTTGTGATGAAGTTTATCTTCTGCCGTTATCTGAGAGTTGGACAATGATGGACTCGAGTAGGACCCCAATGAAGGCGTAGACAATCACGGCTATCAGAGTAGACATCTCGAGCACGACGCCGATGGGGAGGGTAGAGGTGGGAACATGCCTTCAAAGGGTGCAAGTAGTGGCCTGGTGGTCTCATAGACCCACTGAACAAATGGTGCATTGACGGAGGCACCAAGCAGTTTGAGGAGGATCCGCAGAGCCAAAAGGAACTCGATGATGCCGATAATAATGTCACTAAGGTTGAGAATGTAGCGTTTGAACATACTAGCTATATAATATCAGCATGGTCAACTTACAGAGTTCTCGAGTGGGGAAATATAATGTCAGCTACGCAAACTCAGATGAGTTTTACGAGCTCAAAAAGGAGATTTTTAGCGAGAACTGCTACTTCTTGGATGATGCCTCCTTCGACTTCGCTCAGGATGAATCGATGTTAATTATAGATTCAGGTGCGCACATTGGACTGACGATGTTGTACTTTAAAATGCTGTTTCCTAAAGCGACGATCAAAGCTTTTGAGCCAATCCCAGAAAATTTTGAGTTACTGGCAAAAAATGTGGCGGAAAACCAGTTGGAAAACGTGGAACTGTACCAAGCGGTGATCGCGCCCAAGAGCGGGATGTTGCGCATCCACGAGCCGATCGGAGAGGGGGCGTGGAAATCCGGGGCAGGAATTATCCCCAAAGGTTGGAAAGGCATCCAAGATAACCGTGAGATCAGGGTCGAGGCGGTAGGGATCCAGGAAATCCTTAAGGAAAAAATTGATATTTTTAAAATGGATATTGAGGGGATGGAGTACGAAATTATCCGTAACGCTGTACCACTCATCCGTAACGTCAAAAACTGGCTGATGGAAGTGCATCCCAGGAAAGACCACCGCATTGAAGAAATTGAGAAAACGCTACGGCAAAATGGATACCGAGTCGAGCTGAGTAAAGATGAAAGCACCCTGGGCAGAGGGCTGACCCATATCCACGCCGTGTTAAAGTAAAGATATTACAAGTTAATAGCGCAGGAGGGATGCATGAAGTGGCAAATGATGTTTGACCGGGTATCCAAGAATGGTGACACAAAAGAGAAAGTGATCAAAAAATTTGCCGGACTCGAGACGTACCTGGGGAGAATGAAAAGTAGGATTGAGACAGGGTTTGTGACCATATCAAAAGGTGAGAGATGGGGATATAAGGTAAAAACAATGTTCAGACTACCAGGGAGAGAGATAGTAGCTGAAGGGAAGAGTGAGACGCTGCTTTCGGCAATCGATGAGACTTATGCCAAAGCGTCACGGGCAGTACAGAAATATCTAGAGAGGATAAAAGATAAAAGGAGAAAATAATATGCCGCTACAACAGATTTATGTCTGGGCAAAAAAAATACATAAATGGTCGATGTGGGGTGTGGTGGCGCTGGGAGGGTGGATGATGCTCTCTGGATACCTTATGCACAAAGAGCTGGAAGGGGAGTCACTTTTGTCACCTAGTAATATGTTGTTTTTTCGCACCTGGCACAACAACGTGAGCCAATATTTTTTGGTATTTTTGCTTGTACAAATGATGACGGGGTTACTGATGTGGGGCGTGCCAAAGATCTTGCAGGCAAGAGTAAAACCACCGGTTCAATGATATAGTTGAGGCATGACTACTGATCCGAGATTGAGTTCAATTCACGGATTGTATATGGCGATGGGGAGGGGAGAGGTTGCTGGATTTACGGTGCCAGCTTTTAACTTGCGGGGGATGACAGAAGAGTTGGCACAAGGGATTTTTGAGGCAGCCAAGGAGACTGGTACGGGAACTTTTATCCTAGAGATTGCGCGGAGTGAAATGGGATATACAGCGCAGAATCCCGATGAATTCGTCCGGAGAGTACAGGTCGGGGCAAATAAGGCGAATTGGCAGGAACCCATTTTTGTTCAAGGTGATCACTCACAGGCTAAGGCAGAGTCGGCGGGGAAAATGGCCGAAGGAGAGATTGAGAAAATAAAAAAACTGATGGACGTGGAGATCGCGGCTGGATTCTACAACATAGATATTGACGCTTCGACTCTCGTCGATATATCGCTCCCGACCGTGGCTGAGCAACAAAAAGTGAATGCGATGGTGACGGCAGAGCTCGCCAAATATATCCGGAGTAGGCAGCCAAAAGACGTAGAAATATCGATTGGAGGAGAGATTGGACATATTGGAGACAAAAATAGTACCAAAGAAGACCTCATACAATTTGTAGAGATTTTCCGTTCACTATATCCCGTAGAACTGGCTGGACTATCCAAAATCAGTGTACAAACGGGTACGGCGCATGGCGGGCACATGGAGACAGACGGGTCACTCGAAGAGATGAAAGTGGACTTTGAGGTGATTGAGGAGTTGTCGCGACAAGCGCGGAAATACGGAATGGCTGGAGTGGTACAACACGGAGCATCGACCCTCTCAGAATCTATGTTTGATGAGTTCCCCAGACGAGGAGCGAATGAGATCCATTTGTCCACTGGATGGCAAAACATGATTATGGATCATCCTGATTTCCCGGCAGACTTAAAAAGTGAAATGTATGCATGGTTAGATCAAGAAAAGTCGAGCGAGAGAAAAGAGGGAGAGACTGATGAACAGTTTCATTACCGAACCAGAAAATATGCTTGGGGTGAATTTAAAAATCAACTAGATCAAATGAGTGGAGAATTTAAGGACACGATTAAAAATGAAATGAAGAATAGATGTATACAGCTGTTTAGAGAGTTAAAAGTGGAGGGGACAAGTGCGATAGTGGATCGGTACGTCAGCAAGTCGGAGATTCAGCAAGTCAGCGAGACTGTGGGTCAGATTCGGACAGTGGAACAGGTAGATGTGAGACGGAAGCGAGTGATTGTGCGGGTAGACTGGAATGTGACGCTGGGGAAAGCGCTCCAGATAGTGGATGATACGCGGATTGTGCGGACACTCCCAACGATCAAGTGGCTGATAGAACATGGGGCGAGCCAAGTGATTTTAATGAGTCATTTGGGTAAAGCTGAAGAAAAGAGATCGCTACGGCCAGTGGTGGAATATGCAAGTAATTTAATTGGTGAGCCAATTAAATTAGTTTCTCAGTTGAGCAGTTCCTCAGTTGAGCAGTCGAGATTAGTCATGTTAGAAAATCTAAGATTGTGGGAAGGAGAAGATAGAAATGACGACGAATTTGCCAAAGAGTTGGCGAACTTGGGTGATATCTATGTAAATGAGGCGTTTGGAGAATGTCACCGCGAGAGTGCGAGTATTGTGGGGATACCAAAATATCTACCCAGCTACGGTGGGTTGTGGCTACAAGATGAGATTGAGACAATACTGAAGGTCAGGAATAATCCTGAGCGACCATACATAGTGGTGATGGGAGGGGCCAAAGTGGAGGACAAAATCAAGTTGATTGAGGTGTTGTCACATAGTGCCGATACTATATTGCTCGGGGGTAAACTGGCGAATGAATATGTGAAGAAGAGTATGAGCGTAACGGGGAGAGCAAAAATACTCACGCCGGTTGAAGGGTCAGACCTACTGGATATTGGGAAGGAGACGCAAAAACTTTATGCGAGTGAGATAGCCAAAGCCAAAACAGTCGTGTGGAACGGACCGATGGGGATGGTGGAAGACCCGCAATACCGAGCAGGGACCGAAGCGATATATGAGGCAATTACTGCGAATATCGGAGCTTATACGCTCGTGGGTGGGGGAGATACGCTGGCCAGTATTGCTAAAGAAGAACATCTGAACCGCATTGATCATGTCTCAACTGGGGGCGGGGCGATGTTGAACTTGCTGGAAGAAGGTGATCTGCCTGGTTTGACCGCCCTGCGGAATTCCAATAGGGTCTGACCTTCCCCGCCGTTGGCGGGGTTGGGCTCTTCCTTCAAGGTCAGACCCTCTGACGGCTCGTTGTTTGCTTTCTTTGGGAATTGCAGTCTGACTGGTACAATCCTGTTATGCGTTTGGTAGTTTTTGATGTTGAGACTAAGAAAGCATTTGATGAGGTGGGCGGGTTTTATCCCGAAAAACTGGGTGTCTCGGTGTCTGGAGTGTGGTACGGGGAAGCGGGGTCGGTGGGAACCCTGCGCGGGTTTCGCGAAGAAGAGTTTGGCGAAATGTTTAAGATTTTCGAATCAGCAGACAGGATAGTGGGGTTTAACAGTATCGACTTTGATATGGCGGCGCTTAAGCCATATTATCTGGGAGATCTGCTCAAACTACCGAACCTAGATATTTTGCAGGAGATTGAGAAAAAGGTGGGACATAGAGTCAAACTGGACTCTATTGCTAAGGAAACGCTGGGGATCCAAAAAGGGGGAAGCGGGCTAGATGCGATTACGTATTACCATGAGGGGAATTGGGAGAAACTGATCAAGTACTGTTTGGAAGATGTGGTCATCACCCGTGATTTATACCTGCACGTTTTAAAAAATGGAGAGCTGAGATTTAAGAATAAATGGAATGAGCCCGTGACAGTTGCCTTGGATTTTACACTTGAGGAAAAGAAAGAGGCCGGGGTGCAAGTGACACTTTTTTGACACTTTTTTAACTTGATTTTTCTCAAACTTGGATTAGAATGACCATAGTTACTTAAGTTACTTAGTTATGTTGGGAGGTATCTATGAGTTCCTTTAGATTTCGCAAAAAGACAGAATACGGGATGATGATGGTCTCGATGCTGGCTGAACAGGGCATGGGTGGACTCGTCTCGGTCCGTACCATGCAAGAGGGAGGACTACCCAGATCGTTCTTGGTCAAAATTGCTCGCGACTTGATCAAGGCCAAGTTGATTGTGGCCAAAGAAGGTAGGGGTGGGGGTTATAGTCTGGCCAAGGATCCCGCCAAAGTGACCCTCAAGGAAGTGGTAGAGGCGATTGATGGACAAATTGCGACGGCATCGTGTCTCGTGCACGGGGCCAAGCCGTGTCCCCTAGCTGATCGATGTCCGCACAAGACTATGATGAGCAAAGTGACGGAAGAAATCGGGACGATTTTGTCGAAATACAAATTGTCTGATTTTAGTAAATAATGACCATCGCATTGTTGTCGGTAGAAAATTTGCAGGTGACTGTAGAAGGCAAGATAGTATTGAATGGCCTGAAATTTGCGATCGCCAAGTCGAAGGTGGTGGCGCTAATCGGTGCTAATGGCAGCGGAAAATCCTCATTAGCGCAAATGCTAATGGGAGATGCTAGATTTAAGATTTTAGAAGAGAGTAAGGCGCAGTTTCTGGGGCATAATTTATGGAAAATGGGCGTGGACGAGCGAGCGAAAGTAGGTTTATTTGTGGCATGGCAGAGCCCGATTACGATCCCAGGTATTAGTGTGTTTAGCTTGTGTAAGGCAGCGTATGAATCGCGGGGGAACAAAATCGAGAAACTGACGGATTTTAAGCAAAAAATCGAAGACCTAGCAGCGCAAGTGGGGCTACCCAAAGAATATGTGAGCAGGAATGTGAACGAGGGATTTAGCGGAGGCGAGAAGAAGCGGCTGGAACTGTTGCAACTCTTACTCCTGGAGCCCAAACTAGCGATCCTCGATGAGATGGATTCGGGGATGGACACTGACGGAGTGAAGAGGTTGATCAAAATAGTCAATGAAATGAAGACAGCGGGAACAAGTTTTATTTTGATTACGCATAACAAAAAATTGCTGGACGGCGTGAAAATAGATCAAACCTGGGAGATGCAGCATGGACAACTACAAACTAGGGTTTAACTCGGAGACAGATACTTACACGTACAAATCCCCCAAGGGATTGTCAGAAGATTTGGTGCGCGAGATTTCACAACGCAAGGGTGAACCTGAGTGGATGTTAGATTTGCGAGTGCAGGCGCTCGAACAGTACGAGAAGATGCCTATCCCAGAGTGGGGCGGCGATCTCAAATCGATTGTTTGGGATAATATTCACTATTACCTCAAGCCAGTGGATAAAGCGTACCAAAGCTGGGATGAAGTGCCCGACTCGGTACGCAAGGTGTTTGACGCGATTGGAGTACCGGAAGCAGAGAAATCGATGCTGGCGGGAGTGGGGGGACAGTACGATAGCGAAGTGATTTACCATAGTTTGCAGGAGACGCTGGCCAAAAAAGGCGTCGTGTTCCTTTCGATGGATGAGGGGCTCAAGCAATATCCAGCAATAGTCAAAGAATACTTTGGTAAAACCGTGCCATATGGCGACAACAAATTGGCGGCACTCAATACCGCCGTTTGGAGCGGGGGGAGCTTTGTGTATATACCCAAGGGTGTGGTGGTGGACTTGCCTCTTCAAGCCTATTTTCGAATTAACGCGGAAAATGCGGGGCAGTTTGAACGGACATTGATCATTGCCGAAGAGGGGTCGAGCGTTCATTACGTGGAGGGGTGCTCAGCTCCGGCGTATTCGAGCGCGAGCTTGCATAGCGCGGTGGTAGAGGTGGTGGTCAAAGCAGGCGCCAAGGTGCGCTATACCACGATCCAGAATTGGTATAAAACGGTCTACAACTTGGTGACGAAGCGGTCGGTGGTGGCTACCGATGGCCGCATGGAGTGGGTGGACTGCAATCTGGGATCAAAGCTGACTATGAAGTATCCCAGTTGTATTTTGCAGGGGGAGCGGGCACACGGAGAAATGCTGTCTATTGCGGTAGCGGGAGAGGGTCAGCACCAAGATGCGGGAGCTAAAATGATCCACTTGGCGCCCAATACGACCTCTAAAATTACTAGTAAATCAATCAGTCGGGGTGGGGGACGTAGTAGCTATAGGGGACAAGTAAAAATGAGTCCGATGGCAGCGGGGTCCCGGAGTAAGGTGGTGTGTGACGCTCTAATTATGGATCCTGACAGCCGGAGTGATACCTACCCAAACAATCAGATTATGACGGGTGAGGCAACGCTCGAGCATGAGGCGTATGTGTCGCGGATAGGGGAAGAGCAAATACTCTACTTGATGTCGCGGGGGATGACAGCCAAGGAGGCAGAGGGGATGATAATCCGGGGATTTTTGGAACCAGTCATGGCGGAGTTGCCGATGGAGTACGCGGTAGAGTTGAATCGTCTCGTCAAGATGGAGATGGTGGGGAGTGTGGGATGAAGGTCGGATTGCTCCATTGGGTTCGACGTGTTTCACTTGAAAAAGACGGCGTTCTGGCCTGCTGGCCAGCCGCCTCGAACTCGCGCCAGTCGCGCTGCGTAAACTTTTTCAGTTGTGAAACCCGTCTGCACCCTACTGTTCGCAAGTTTGAGGTTTCTTTATGAAAAAGATACTAAAACGTTATGACAAGCCGGGGAAGTGGGAGGTGGTAATTCCGTTTGAGAAAGTGGGGGAGGAAATTGAGTGGGTAGGGATACTGGACGCCCGAGAAGCGGGAGAATATGAGCTACGCGTGGTGGCGGATCACCGGGTAGTGCAGACCAAGGGGCGGATTACTGTGAAAGCTGTGGCGGGGGCACGAGCACACGTCAAAATCACAGGGATGATTAAGATTTACAAAGCTGCGCAGGAAACCGATGATTTCCTTGAGTTGCGGGTACTGACGCTCGATAAATCAGCTCGAGCCGTCGCAGAACCAGAGCTAGAGATTGAAGCCAATAATGTGAGGGCGTCACACGCGGCCTCTGTGGGACAAGTGGATAAAGAACAGATGCTTTACTTGATGAGCAGAGGTATGAGTAGAGAGCAAGCACAAGAACAAATCGTGAATGGCTGGTTGGGAGTATAATTTGGTCATGTTTGATCCCAAGGCAGTTAAAAAAGACTTTCCGATTCTCAAGCGAGAAATAAGTGGGCATCAACTCGTATATTTGGATAGTGGGGCGACGTCGCAGAAGCCAAGACAAGTACTAGATAGTGAGCGCAACTACTACGAGCAGCACAATGCCAACGTCCATCGAGGAGCGCATACACTCGGGGATGAGGCAACCCAACTTTACCAAGAGTCCAGAGAAAAAGTGGCTAAGTTTATTGGGGCACGCAGCGAAGAAATTGTGTTTGTACGCAATACGACAGAAGCAATTAATCTGGTGGCCTACAGTTGGGGTTTGGATAATTTAGAAAAGGATGACGTGGTCGTGACGACGATGATGGAGCACCACGCGAATATGGTCCCGTGGCAGGAAGTATGTAGACGGACAGGGGCGAAACTGGAGGTGGTAGGGATCACGGAAGATGGGCTAATTGACATGGATGATTACCAGCAAAAATTGAAGTTGAAACCAAAGCTAGTGGCGTTTGTGCACGTGTCTAATGCGCTGGGGACAATTAACCCCGTGGTAGAGATGACCAAATTGGCCCACAAAGTGGGAGCAATAGTAGTAGTGGACGGCGCCCAAGCGGTGCCGCATATGCAAGTAGATGTTGCTGAGATTGGGTGCGATTTTTACGCTTTTTCGGGACACAAAATACTGGGGCCGATGGGGATTGGGGTATTGTGGGGACGCAAAGAACTCCTTGCGAAAATGTCGCCATTTCTGACAGGGGGAGGGATGATCAGTGAGGTCTATACCGACCATTCGACCTGGGCAGAGCTGCCGGACAAATTTGAGGCTGGCACGCCAAATGTGGCGGGGGCAGTGGGACTCATGGCTGCGATTGAATACTTAGAAAAGTTGGGGATGGATAAAGTCCGGGAACACGACAAAGGTATGGTTGAATACACACTTGTGGAACTTAGCAAAGTTACGAACCTTGTAATTTTGGGATCAGAAAATCCAGAACTCCGGTCAGGGAGCGTGAGCTTTGAATACAAGGGCGTGCATGCGCATGATGTGGCGACCATTCTGGATTCGGAGGGGGTAGCAGTGCGGAGTGGACACCACTGCACGATGCCGCTGCACCGCAAGATGGGAGTGGTAGCGTCGATCCGCGCCAGTTTTAACATCTATACCACCAAAGAGGACATTGACTTACTCGTTGCTTCATTTGCCAAAGTTAGTGAGATATTTGGGAAATAACCATGGATTTATACCGCGAAGACGTAATGGATCATTACGAGAAACCCAGGAATCAGGGTGAACTGACGGGCGAGGGTGTACTGTCGGAGCGAGACAGTAATGCGAGCTGCGGAGATATGGTTAAGTATTACTTAAGAGTAAAAGGTGGGAAAGTAGTTGAGGTAAAGTGGGAGGGTATAGGGTGTGCGATTACCACTGCTGCGGCAAGCAAGCTGAGCGAGTACCTGCGAGGATTATCCTTGCAGGAGTTGCGAAAAATGAGTGAGGAGGAGTTGGCGAAAAAAGGGATTGGATTTGAGGTGAATCCGGGAAGGATTAAATGTTTGATGTTACCAGTTAAAGTAGCGAAGAAATTAGTTAGTCCCTAGGACTCCCATGATTTTTTCCCAATTTACCAACGTTACTGCTCCGGCTGCGCCCCCTGCTAACCCTAATGCACCGAGCAAAAGTAGACCGTAATAAAGTAATTTGTCTCCGCGAGCATATCTATCAGCGTCACTTTCAACATTGAAGTGGGATGTCATAGGGTAATTGTACATTATGGGTCAAGAACTGGGGAAAAATTTAGGTTGGGGAGGCGGTCGAGAGAAGAGAGGTCACTAAATTCTCCACGTGCGAATTTGAAGGAGGCGACAACCCCGATCATCGCAGCGTTGTCGGTAATCAACTTTTTAGAGTAGGGAATGTAAGTGGGGATACCGTATTCTTTGGCGACAGAGCGAGTTAACTTACGCAGATCGATATTGCTGACTACCCCGCCACCCAGGAGAATCATTTTGGGCGAGTAGAGATCGATGGCGCGGCGAAAACGGGTCATCAAATGTTTAAAGACAGCCTGCTGGAAACTGGCGGCAAAATCCTGAATAAATTCCTTGGTGAGCACTGGCTTTTCCCGCTCAATATATTGACGGGCGGCGGTTTTTAAACCCGAGAAACTAAAACTTAAATCTTTGCGCATAGTCATAGGCTCGGGGAGGTGATGCTTCGGGGTGCCGGCTTTGGCCATCTCAGCCAAGATGGGACCACCGGGGTAGCCGAGCATGAGTAAGCGCGCGACTTTGTCGTAGGCTTCGCCCGCGGCGTCGTCGAGGGTCTCGCCCAGGAGCTCGTATTCTCCCATGGCTTTCATTAGTACTAACTCAGTGTGGCCACCGGAGATGAGGAAACCGAGCGCTGGGTAGACTGGACTTGCCAGTCCGCGAGTGCCAGTTTTATTCTGAGCAAAGCTCGAGAGAAGGTGTCCCTCCATGTGGTTGATGGCGATCACGGGTAGATTCCACTTGGTGGCTAACTCTCGGCAGTAGGTAATACCCTGCTCGAGAGAAGGGGCGAGACCAGGGCCGATCGTGACAGCAAGAGCGTCTAGATCAGGGTTGCCAGCTTTGCGTAGGGATAGATCCACGACTTTGGGGAGCCACTCGTAGTGTAGACGCTTGGCGATGTCGGGGACGGTCCCACCCCAGTCGGCGTGATAGCTTGTTTGGCTGGAGACGACGTTACTTATGACCCTGAGACCACGTGTGACGGCGGCACAAGTGTCGTCGAGACTGGTTTCAATGGATAAGATGGTTGGTTCTTTTGGCATAACCTGCACATTATATCTGGAATTTTATTTTTTGTTTATGCGGGACCCGCCCCGCAAGGCGGCTCACTCTTTTGTGCGTGCGAAAAGAGTGAGATAGAAAAGCACGCTTTGCAGGCTCACTTGCATTCCAGACACTCACCTTATGTGCTGTATTCCAATCTGGCTTGTTCCTCACTAGATTCGGAAGCTACGCCAGAATTGGGACAGCACAGCTTCCGCTTTTTGAGTTCGTTTGGAAATGCTGACGTTCCCGACTGCAAAGAACCTAGAGACTCTGAGGATGAGTGGGGTACAATATGGGTATGAATGATTGTATTTTTTGCAAAATAGTCGCGGGGGAGATACCCAGCTACAAGATATATGAGGACGAGAAGTTTCTCACCATCCTGGATGTGTTTCCCAAGACTACGTCTCAAATGCTGGTGATACCAAAGGCACATATCGAGTGGGTGTGGGATGTCCCCAATCTAGGGGAGTACTACGAAGTGGCGGGAAAAGTAGCTCGGCACATCCGAGAAGTGAGCGGTATACCGGTAAGGCAAATGGTGTACGGGTTCCAAGTACCACACGCTCATATTCAGCTCAGACCTGGGATGGAAAATGATTTGGATGGATCACAAGCCACTATGGAAAAACTAGAAGGTTGGCAAAAGAAATACTCGATGTTGTAATTATTGTTAAATCTGGTATATTCGTGGCTGAGTTATTATAGTGAGGTACAAAATATGATAGTTGGTAGAATTATTCCGGGATTGAATCCTGAAAGCGGTAGTACATTCGAGCCACTAGGACAAGAAGAAGTAGGATTGTTACGACCGAATTCGGAAGAGGAAAGAAGCGCTTTAATTAAGAGATATAAAGGCATATCACTTGTGACTGAGGAGAATATGGCGAAAACTGCAGCTTTTTTCCAAATTGATTTAGAAGTGGTTGAGGAGGCGGATATTTTTGCGATGGCGGAAATAATGGAAATGTTTCGAAAATCGAATCACAGAAAAAAACTTACAGATAATGAGCCTGACTTAGTAAGGTGGATTGAGAGATCTAATCCCTCCTTACTTAGTTCCCTGTGGCTTTAGCCCAGGGATGTAGTCTGTCC
>CAYGFS010000008.1:0-30995 GCA_964349305.1 uncultured Pseudomonadales bacterium | reverse complement strand
ATGCGCTAGTTTCGAAAACTAGTGGGAGTAATCCCTAACAGGTTCGACCCCTGTATTCTCCGCACATCAGATGCCGCCAAACTATTTCGCTGGTTTCTGTGCCACATGTGCATAGTATCCAAACAATCCACGCTCCACCCCCATTATCCATGCCTCCATCGCACTTGCATTTGCCCTGGCCATTTTAACAATTGGCAAGTTCACCCAACCCAAGACTTGCTCCCCTATCCTCCACCATCCCACCAACCTTTTCATTTTATTGATCGACATCTCAATTTCGCTCGTCTTGTCCTCTACCACAATATCTCCAAACCCACCCCTCCTCATCGCTCGGGTCACATCTTCTACACTCACCAAATCCGCCAGCCGCCAACCTTCGCAAAACGTTTTCATCAGCTGTTTTTCATCGCGATTTTTAACCTCACGCTTTCGATAACCGTCCGTCAAAACGAGCATCCCACCTGGCTTCAAAACTCGATATGACTCTGCCACAAAATCTTTTTTTGAAGTGGCATAGCACACACTTTCCATCCCAAAAACCACATCAAAGGTGGCGGATGGCAACTCGGTCACCGCATAATCCGCCACTAAAAAATTAACCCTATCACCAACCCCTGCCTTAATAGCATTTTTCCTTGCCTCTACAATTTGTTCAGGCACAATCGATATCCCCGTACATTGTGCCCCAGTTTTCCGAGCAATATGAATCGACGCACCACCCACCCCGCATCCAGCATCCAAAACTTGCATACCATCCTCGATTATCCCTTTACGAATTACGTACTTATATTGGTTTATCAGTGCTTCAGTGTGGCTAGCCGTAGTCCCATCCGCAAATCCAAAATGCAGTCCCAGCGATCTACCAGCGTACCAAACGTACTTATACAACCAATTACTTTGACTGTAATATTCGCGAATTTCAGCGTAATACTGGTGCTTACTTCTCATCCAATTATCTTAACATCCAATCTTTGCTACAATGAAACCATGGCCACCCAAAAACCCATTTATCAATCCGAAACCGGCGAAATCCCCGAGAATGTCAAAGTCGAAAAGATCCTCCTCGAGTGGACTGCCCCCTCCCGCCCGTACAAAATCCGCTCTCGTGAGTTCTACACCACTATCCTCTCGATCGCTTTCCTCCTGGGGATCATCCTCCTTTTACTCAAAGAATTCCTCCTTATTGGGGTCATCATGGCGTTTGCTTTTCTCTCTTATGTGCTGGCGACTTACAAGCCAGAAGATGCTAAACACCAGATTACGACCAGCGGTATCCGTACAGACGGCAAGCTCTATATTTGGGATCAACTCACCAATTTTTGGCTGAAAAAGCAATGGGATCAAGAGGTAGTTATCTGTAAAACCGTGACTGCCCTTCCAGGGGTTATTTTACTCGTCATCGATCACGAGAAGCGCGAAAAAATCCTCAAGGAGATTGGTGACAAAATCCCTCTCGTCAAACCCACCGACTCTTTTGTAGACAAAGCTAGTAAGTGGCTCGGCAACAAAATCCCCCTCGAAACCACGTGAGTCAAAATAACTATCTTACTTTCATTTGACTTTACTTTTCGAACTTAGTACACTATGTCCTAGTATGTATAGTGAAAAGACAAGAAAACAAGCAATGATACTGCGGAAAAAAGGTATGTCACTCCTTGAAATTTCTCGCACTCTTCATACTGCAAAAAGTACAGCGTCGCTCTGGCTGAGTAGCGAAAAAAATAGAGGTATATACGGAAGCATGACAAAACAGGAATGGATGAGGTTTATTCAGAAAAAGTCAATTGTAGCACTGCACAAACGTACAATTATGAGACAGCAAAATCGCGAAACAGAGGCCAAGCATCAAATGACAAATCTCCAAATTTCGCTAGAGACACAACGCGCAATACTCTCGACGCTGTATTGGGCTGAAGGATCCAAAGGAGTAGGAGTACTCAACTTTGCTAATACAGATCCGCGGTTATGTCTAATTTTTGTCACACTTTTGCGCTCTTCTTACGATCTAGATGAAACTAAATTCAGAATTCGGTTACACTTACACAAGTACCACGATGAACAAGAACTCAAAAAATATTGGTCAGAATTACTTGAAATTCCTATCTCTCAATTCAACGGAGTTATCTGGAAAAAAGAACCGAATTCCGGCAAGCGATATCGTCAAAATTACCACGGAATCTGCTTCGTGAAGTATAATAGCGTCGATCTCCAAAAAAGAATTATGGCATATGCTCATCTTTTAGGAGAGAAATTAACAAAAAATGCGCCCGTAGCATAATTGGATAGTGCATCAGATTGCGGATCTGACGGTTATTGGTTCAAGTCCAATCGGGCGCACATAGAGCTTGCCCTGAGCGAGCCGAAGGGTCTCTGTAGCTTAATTGGATAGAGCTCTGGCCTCCGAAGCCGGCAATACCAGTTCGATTCTGGTCAGAGGCACTCAAGAATTTTTCCCGCCACACCAAACACCTCTTGCTCCGACTCAAATTCCAGCAGTTTCATCCCCTCTTCGTAGCTCACCCATTGCCGCGATTCCATTTCCCAACCCTCTTTTCCCAGATCATTCTCCGCTTCCATCAAGTAAAATATCACTTGTTTGTGTACCCTAGTCTTCGCACCACCGTCTTCCTGGTAGTTTTTTACCCTTCTCGTGGTTTTTACAGAAGTATCTAAATCGGCGAAATAGTAATACTCGATGGTCTTCAGAGGCGCCATATCAACTATTCTCGCCTCGACTCCCACTTCCTCTCTCACTTCCCTCACTGCCGCCTCCATAGCACTCTCACCCCTCTCTACAAGGCCTTTCGGCAATACCCATTTGTGGTAACCACTATGTTTCCCCAGCAAAAACTCATATTTAATTTGAGAATTGGAGGATTTATGATTTGAGATTCCGCTCACAGCGCGGTAAACCACCCCTCCCGCCGATTTTTCCTCTACAGTCGCTTGTTTCATGCACCCATTATATCTCAGGTATAATACACACATTGGAGAGTGGGCAGGACGGTAATGCGTCAGTCTTGAAAACTGATGAGCGTAAGCTCTAACAGGTTCGACCCCTGTACTCTCCGCACTAAGACTAGTAATCTAGAGAGAAAACGAGTCAATTTGCTTTAAATTCAATCTTTGCGGATCAAGTTGCAAAATTTACGCAGGCCGTGCAGGCCGAGTTTGAGGTCGCTGATTCACCAGAATCAGATAGACCGTTTTTGCGTTTGAGACGCGAAGATCGAATTTAGCCCTAATTAACTCCCCTAAGGACTTCCCACCACTTCATCCAATTCGCCTTCTCCACCTGCACCTCTTGCTTCTCCTCCTTCCCTACTCCTATCATGACACCATCTGGCACTATCACCACGGTCTCTCCAGGCTTGGATAGATTTAATTCGTCTCTCGCCACTTTCTCTAGATAAAATGAGCTCTGGACGTATTCACTCTCATCTTTTATTTTTTGTGATTCTTGTAGTAGTTTCTCTTTGGTCGCCTCCAATCCAGCTATCCGCTCACTCGATTTGCGCGAAATTTGAATCCCTCGTATCAACGAAACAATCAGGAGGATTTGAAAGATAATGATCCCGTACAAAACAATTTTCCGCATATCTTGCTTTATAACCCATAATATAGTATTATTAACCGTATGCAAGCGCAAAAAGATCAATTTATCAAGTATTTGCAAAAGAACGGGCGTGCTTCTGCTACCATTCTAGCTTACGCCAAAGACCTTGATCAACTCCTAGTATTCTTGAGTAAAATGAACATCAATACTGCCACTGACGTCACGACTGACCAGCTCGAGCAGTTCAAACAATCACTCAAAGACGAAAAATACACTCTCAAAAGTATTTCTCGTAAACTCAACTCTATCAAGTCATTTTTCAAATACTTGATTAGTGAGGGTGTTATGACTGTCAGTCCAGCCTCTTCCGTCAGTCATCCAAAATATGAGATTGCTCCCGCCCGCATCCTCTCCCCTATCGAATATCGTGCCCTGCGCGACTCCGTCAAAGACGATATCCGCATGTACGCCATCGTCGAGCTCTTGCTCCAAACCGGTCTGCGCATCGGCGAACTCGCAGGATTACAACTCCAAGACATCTCACTGGAAAAATCCCACCTCAAAATCCGTGCCTACGAATCACACGACGCCCGCCGCGTCCCCCTCAATACGACCGCCAAACTAGCTATCGAAAAGTATGTCGCTAGCCGACCCAAAACCAAAAACACCACCCTTTTTATCACCAAAACAGGCAACCCCTTCTTGATCCGTAACATCCGCACCGCCGTCAACCGCTACTTCCGCATTGCCGGCATCGAGGGCGCCAAGGTCAATGACCTCCGCCACACCTTTGTTGTAGAACAGCTCAAGGCCGGTGTTCCCATCGTCGAGCTTTCCCACATGGTCGGTCACAAACGTCTCTCTACTACTGAAAAATATTTGGCTTTCTTAAATGGCACAAAAACCGAGCCCAAAAAACTCAAAATAGCCGAGCTTTAACAATGACTCCTCCTAGAATAAGAGTTGAACACCCCAAAAATTGTACAGCTAGTCAGACAGAATGTTTCCCTGAAGGAATAGATATTAGCTCATTATCATATTTCTTGCCGAATGCTGCGGCAAAATTATTTTGCAACAAATTACAAAGTGAAGCAGAATTATGGGTATCTCAACCACCAAAAGACTCGCACACAGGGACTAGTAGGTGTAATTCAATCTGTGTCTATCGTAACGACATCAAACCCTAATTTTTTTCTTCTCCGTCACCAGTTTGACATTCTGCCCCACCACTTTTTGATTCTTACTATCAATCACAATATATCTATCGGGCTGCTTTTCTGCCTGGTTAAACTCATCCCAAAACACTTTGTCCGCTACTTTCATCAGTCCTGGATCTGTCTTGTTGTCTGTCATTGTCCTCCCATTCTAACATGCTATAGCCCTGAGTGTAATCGAAGGGTGGCCTTTTTCGCAGATGTTAGAACGTCTCTGCGGCCCCGCCTGGAGCGCTGACCTTGAAAATTGGCCGGAGTGCAAAATTGTGGGCCAGGTAGGACTCGAACCTACAAAGCCTTGGAGGTATAAGCTCCCTGCGCTAACCAATTGCGCCACTGGCCCCACTAGACAGCATTATATCCCAAGGAGTGAGTAACGGGGTAATTGAGTAACAGAGAATCACATACTTTTTGCGTATTTATCCACCAGATAATTTGTTGCATGTAGTATGGAAACAAATTTTTCGTAATCGTCAGTTTGTAAATAGCCCACCTCTTTCGCAATATCCATCTCAGCATCCAGTTCAAGGAGAGATCCTTGGGCAATTTCAAAATACCGCTTCTTATCCGCAGTTGTCCGTCTAAGCCAACCCTCAGCAATATTCGCCACGACCGAAACAGCCGCTCGTCTGATCTGAGACACCAAACCATAAACTTCCGACTTCGGAAAACTACCAGTTATTTTATAGAGCAAAATCACCAATTCTCTGGCTCTCTGCCATGCAATAAGTTTTCTATACCCAAATTCCTGCATTCTCTGTTACCCCCTTACTCCTTTACCCTTTTACCCTATCCCCCACTCCCTACAATTTAGCCCGCTTCGCGATCTCAACTTCCAAGATATTTTTATCTTTACCATACTTGAGCCTACTCAGTTTTTTGATCATCTCCGCCAGCTTCGGGTTGGCCAGTTTGCGCTCTGCCTCTAGGTCACGGGTCAGGTCCATTGAGAAAGGTGGCATCGGCTCATTATCCACGATCGTCTTCACAAAGGTGTGATATCTCTCTACATTGGTCAGATCGGACTCGGAGAAGGTTGGGGTAAACTCATGCTGGAGGAAGTTGGCATCTTGTACTCCCACCCGAAACGACATCATTGTCCCCACGTTTCCAAAAATAGCGTTCTTCACTTCTTCGTCAATCTGCCCAATAAATTGGTTGGCCACAATCAGGTTCAGGTGATACTTACGAGCTTCCGACAAAATCGTAGCAAAGTCAGGGGTCGCAAAATTCTGAAACTCGTCCACATACAGGTTAAATTCACGTCGCTCCGACTCGGGGATATCTTGTCGACTCATCGCGGCTACCAATATCTTTGGCACGAGTATCAGTCCGAGAAACGCCGAATTCTCTTCCCCAATTCTACCCTTCGCCAGATTGATCAGCAAAATCTTACCCTCGTCCATCACTTCGCGGAAATTAAACGCCGAGTACGACTGGCCGATGATGTTACGCATCATTTTGTCGGTAATGAACCTACCAAATTTAGACACGATATAATCGAGTACTTCTGATTTGTGAAAGTCGGAAGTCTGAGCGATTTGGTCTGTCCAGTACCGACGTACCATCGGATCTTCGACCTTCGGCAGTAGTTCTTGAAGGAATTTGGGATCGGTCATGACCCGCACAATTTCGATAAAGGTAGCCCCAGGCTCCACCATCACTGTCATCATCGCATTGCGGATCGCGTGCTCAAACCGAGGGCCAATAATACCTGTCTTGTGTGGGTCATACAGCTTGTACATCAGGTTGATGATAGAGGAGGCCACAAACTGCTTTTCTTCTTCTGTTCGTGCTTCCAACATATTGAGACCCATCGGTCTATCCGTATCGGCTGGATTAAAGTAAATTACATCTTCTGCCCGCTCCGGTGGGATAAATTCGAGTAGCTTCTCGACTGTGTCATGGGGATCTATAAAACACACTCCCTTCCCCGCCCGAATATCTTGCAAGATCATATCCATGAGTAGTTCGGATTTACCCGTACCCGTTTTCCCTATGATATACATATGCCTCGCTCTATCTTTATCCCCGATATATATTTTGCGCGACATACCCCTATAGACACTTTTACCCAAATACAATCCCTCATTTGGTATCTGCGCTGGAGCCGGCGCGGTCTTGGCAGTTAGCCAGTGGATGTGCGGTGTCTCTACTTGCTTATTGGGGAAGTGAAATACAGTGGCTAGCTCCTCAGAGTTGAGTATCGATTTACCCCTAAACATCGCCTGGTAACGATAGATAAAGTCCACCATAAACAGTCGCTTGAGCCAAATCTTTTGCTTGGTAAATTTGTTGTACGGACCCGAAAACTGCGAAAAAGTCCCAGCAAATTGTTTCAGGAGGGTATGTGCCTCACCTTTTGTCGGCGCATTCACTACCAGGCGGATCGACACTTCAAATCCAGGTTTACCCGCCGATCGCTCAATCGCTTCCAGTGCCCTGGGATCCACGGAATAGCTCGCCTTGTCTGGATTACTTTCGTCCTTTTTAGATTTACTAATATACCCATGACCGCTTTTAGACCAGGAATGACTGGCTGGGGAAACAATCACTTGGAGCATCGCCCCCTCCCCCTCTTTCATCTTTGCCAGAAACGAGGTCACCGACGATAATGGGTCTGTGGCCAGGTCGCGGAATGATTGGATCGGATAATATCCCGCTTGGCTTTTCACCATCGACTCGAATGCCACTTTGCCGTTTTCATCAAAAATACTCACCTCTTCCACTGCTTTGATCTCCGCTCCCGGGTAGGCCCCGTGAATTTGCTTCTCTACCAGCTCCATCAGTTCGTGCGGAGCCGACACATAAAATCGAATATCTTCTTTACGTCCGACTATCTCAAAAGACACCGCGTGTTCCGACTGGAGGAATGAGTACCATTCTTCGTTTTTGACCGAGTACAAACTGGCAAACAACTGTTCGGCCGCATCGATCTTGATCTCATTATCACGCGGCAGGACCACTTCAAGTGTCACAAACGACAATGAGTACTCTTCTCTATTGCGATTGCGCATCCATAGCAAAAACGCATAGCCCAGAGCAAATAACCCCGTCAAACCAATTGCCAAAAACACCAGTGCATAAGCCAGGTTGGTCATGAGCGCCGATAACTGTTCTAGTCCTTGCATTACGGTTTTGCCTCCGGTAGATCTTGTAGTCTAACCTTTTTGCCCAACTTTGACAGTAGTTTGATTTGGCGGATTGCCCACGTCACCAGCCAAGCAATCCCTAGATCCGTTTTGGCCTTTTTCCCTTTGGCCATTTGCTGTGGATTCACGGGGAGGGTCACAGGTGGTTGTTGAGCTTGTGGCTGCTGCACCACGACACTATCATCTGTTACATCCGTCGTATCATTTGGTACCCGAGCAAATTTCTTTTCAATTTTCTCAATCCAGGTCGTTACTTCGAGATTTTCTTTTTCTCTATTTGGTGCTTCAACTGTCGTCAGTTCCTCTGGCAGTTTAACCCTCTCAGTCCCTGTAGTTGGTTCTAATTCTTTCTTTATATCCACCATAAACTCTCCTCCAAGCAATCTATTCAAAATCCATTATACGGCAAAAATCGCTTTAAAAATCGAGTCCCCGTACCGCCAATTTCCCATTATCATAGGGATGTTTGATTTTCTTACACTCCGTCACTAAATCTGCTCCTGCGAGGACTGTCCTCGCAGGCTCGGTTCCCGCCCTACCAGTCATAACTATATGTGTGTTCCCCCTCTGGCTCAACACCTCCATTACCGCACCACTCTCCAACAACCCCTCAGATATCACATTTAACACCTCGTCCATCACTAGTAGGAACGGTTTCTCCGCCAATTTTTGTTCAACCAGCTTGAGTCCTTGCTTTGCTGCCTCTATATGTTCATCTTCACTCGCCGTATCTACTACTTTGGCATTACCCACGCTCGCAATCTTGACGTTATGCACCATTTGCTCGGGTTTAACTATCCTAAATCCTCGGCCAGTAAAATACATCTCCAGGTTAGGGAATTTGTCGACCAGTTTCTTCTCCGCTAGTTCCCAGTCACTTCCTTTATAAAAAGCCACCCATACCACTCGCTCATCTATAAGTAGTGCTCTGGTCGCCACCCCTAGCGCCGCCGAGGTCTTCCCCTTCCCCTCACCCGTAAATACATAAATTAGTCCGACATTTTTCACTGTTCTATCCCCACTTTCATCCCATACAAACTTTGCTCTATTTCTTTTGGATCTACCTCCACTACTATTCCAGCTTGTTCTAACAACTCACAGGTTAGCTCAACTGGCATCCCAATAATAGCGGATAACTTACCGCCCTGATTAAGCGCAAATGGAGCCGCCCCACCTTGTAGGGCATAGGCTCCCGCAAATCCTCGCCAGTTCTTCTCATTCTCCACGTACTGATCCAGTTCACTATCTGTTCCCTCCCTTAGAGTAACCGAGCCGATCTCGTGGCCTACAAATTGTTCGCCTGTCAGTGAGTTGACCACCGCCACTCCAGTTATTACTTGATGAGTTTTGCCCAGTAGCCCTGCAAACATAGACCTCGCCTCTTGCTTGGTGTTGGCTTTTGCTATCCACCCAAACCCGAGGGCCACGGTTGTATCGCCCCCGATAATAATGGCGTCGGGATAGAGCTCGGCCACTTTAAGTGCTTTTTGCAGAGCCAATTCTTCGACGAGCTCAATAGGGTCATCTGTCTTAATTAAGTCCTCATCATAACCAGAATCAACCACATCAAACTCTAGCCCCAACAATTCAAGTATTTCTTTTCGTCTCGGTGAGCCGCTCGCCAAAATAATTTTCTGCATAGACACCTAGATTATAATACAGATCTATGTTCGTAACTGACCTACTACCAATCAAGGATGTTCGCAATTTTCGTCGAAAAATAGAAGCCCAAGCTGAATTAAAATACGGGTGGAAGAGGCCTTCAAGAGATTACGCAAATGAATTTTTACTATTCAGCCGACACGAAGAAAATGACAATCCAAAAGCATTGCGGGCAGCAATTTTAAATCATGTAACCCCACAAGATATTGTATTCACAACCATAAATCAGGCGCACCATTTTAAAACATCTAAGACATATGGATATGACATCTCTCCTGACAATCTTAAGTTCCACTACAAAAAAAATCCAAGTGAGAAGTTATTATGGTGCGACGTGCTCGACGAATCAACTTTTAAATCTATTTTAAATCTCATATGTCCAACAATTGTCTATATGTCAAATATCCCGGAATATGCTAATGAAGCAGACTACCTTATGCAAATGGATGTGTTACTGTCAATTCCTAGCATATCCACTCTAATGTGGTCACAGTATAACCCATTAACTAAACCAAACGAGCTTTCTTTGCGTCTTGCAACAATATGCTCAGATCAAAATCATCGTGTTTATAGATATGAAGATAATAGTAGTAAACGATCTATAAATAGGCCCATCTTTGTCAGCACTCTCAATGGTCTATAAACATCTCTATTTCTCTATCCCTGACACACGCTAAATCCACACGAATAACATTTAGCACACCCCTCTTCTATTGCTAGTTTGCTCCCACACTCTGGGCAAATCGTTAAATGTTTGGACAGTTTCGCTGTTCGTTCTTTTAGTGTCTCTGTTTTAATTTTGCTCTGGATAATCTGACTGCTTTGAGACCCGGCTTGCTTCTCGCTCCCCACGGACAGGATTTGAATATCTTTCGACCCGTCACGGTAAATCGTAATCCCCTTACACCCCGACTTCCACGCCAACATGTAAGCTGACTCTACATCATCTATTGTGGCGCTGTGGGGGAAATTGATGGTTTTAGATACCGCGTTATCCGTATACAGCTGCCAGGCAGCTTGCATCTTTACGTGCCATTCGGGCGAGATATCATGGGCCGTCCGATAAACCGACTTGACCTCTTCTGGCACCCCAGACACGCCCGCCACCGACCCATGTTGCGCCACCTCTCGCACGATACGGTCTCTTACTTTGTGCTCAGCGTCGCCATCAGCCCAAAGAGCCCCGGCCAGTTCTTTCTCAAAATACTTATTTATATAAGAAAGGCCGGCATCCTCTACCACATTCTTGGTGAATGCCAGTGCAAAGACCGGCTCAATCCCCGAGCTTGTATCAGACAACATGGAGATGCTCCCAGTCGGCGCGATAGTCGTAATTGCCACATTTCTGACTTTACGACCCGATTTTACAAATGAAGATTCTTTCCATCTTGGGAATACGCCCTTTTCTTTAGCCAAATCAGTACTCATTTGCCACGATTCATCTTGGATAAACTTGGCAATTTTCTTGGCTAAATTGACCCCTTCCTTGCTGTCATATGCCACTCTTAGTTGGTAGAGCATGTCTGCCCAACCCATTACCCCCAGCCCAATCCTCCTATTCCCCCGCACCGTTTCGGTAATCTGTGGCAAGGGATATTTACACGCATCGATCACATCGTCTAGCATCCTCACACCAGTCCTCACTACAAACTTTAATCTGTCCCAATCGACTTCCCATTTGAGAATTTGAGAATTTGTGATTTGAGATTTGACCAGTTTAGCCAGATTTATCGATCCCAAATTGCACGCATCAAATGGATGCAGCGGCTGCTCGCCGCACGGATTGGTCGCATCAATTCGGCCGTATTTTTCAATTAGTGGGTTATTGCGGTTAATAGGGTCAAGAAATATAAGTCCCGGGTCGCCTGTCCTCCAGGCCATCGACACAAGTTGACTCATCAAAGTTCTCGCTTGCATAGTCTGGACAATCTCACCCGTCCTCTGATTACGCAGATGCCACTCTTTGTCCGATTCGACGGCTTTCATAAATGCGTCCGTCACCCCCACGGAGATATTGAAGTTCTCGATCTCCCCTCTCTCTGATTTAGCCGAAATAAAATCCAAGACGTCAGGATGATCTACATTCAAGATTCCCATATTGGCCCCACGCTTTTTCCCTCCTTGCATTACTTGGCGGGTGGCTATATCAAAAACTTTCATAAAAGAGACTGGACCCGTGGCAAACCCACCCGATGATTTTGTGACTACGTCGCCTCGTGGACGGAGATTGGAAAAGTTGAATCCAGTATTATGCACTGCCGTTAGTCCATTTGACCCTGCTAGGTAATTGTGTAGCTTTTCTGTTGTAAAGTCATAAAAGACTCCGCCTGATTGTGGTCGCGCTATTGCAACAACTGGTCGAAACGACTGGTGAGCAAATAACCAAAGTTTTAATTGCTCTTTTTCTGCTGATGTCCAAATCTCAAGTCTCAGTAGAGCAGCCAGAAGTCGACTGACGGTAGCAACTGATAAACTTCCGCCCCATTTGAGACGATGTAGCCAAAACTTCTCTCTCGAAATTACTATTGCGGACTTATGAATCGCTCGGGAAACAACGGGTACACCAGCTTTTATCAAATAGCTTTCCAGATTGTCCCAGCGAAGCGGTGAAACTGCGCCAGATGTATGAATAATTGAAGATGCATGTGTAGCTAGAAGTAATAGTTTTTCTTTGTGGGCCAAATAGGGCGACAAGTGGGTGTGCAGCAGCCCAAGTTTGTCTGGATCATCCAGTTTTATCTCATACATCAACTGCCAATGTGCCTTGCTCGGTTTTCTCGTCCTCACAGCAGCATGAATACCCAAAAGAGATAATAAGCCAGCAATCTGATCAGCTAGGACAGGACTCTCTGTTGCAAAATCAACTCGCTTTCTAGACTTAGCAACGTAACCATCTGAATCCAGCAGTCCTGCCAGCACGGCGCATACAACCGTCACGGGAGATTTGATCAGGAGTGCCGGAATATGTAGCAACGAGCCTTTGGGTCCATTTATTTCAGTTAGTTTTTGCAACCAAGGAACCACCTTTTTGCTCGTTGTTGCAATATATCTGGTCTTGCTTCTATAGTCTTTTTGAATTTTCGTCTCCTCACCAGTTATTCCCTGTAATATAACTCTGGCTTTTTCTAGATTCTCTTCTACCCCATCAAACAATCGGAGTCGGGTATAACTCCCTCCAGCCTTTCCACTCGATGTTTTAGCATGCCCAAAAGAGCCGTCTCCCAGAATATATCCTACCAACCATCCAATTTTCTCATCTATTATTCTATCTTCAAAAAGCTTGTAATCGCTAAATAACCAAGAGTTTTTTGTAATAGTGGGATTAGTACTCACTAGCAAGTCTCCTAGAGCAATTTCATCAGCCCTCTTCTCTACTATCTTCCCCTTTTCAAATACAAAAAAAGGGTGCCAGTCGCTCGTAGTAACTTTCAGATTACCTTGAGCCTTGATTGTATAAATACGCTCTTTAGGCAATTCATACCGCCATATATCAGTTACTCGATCTTGAACATATTGGCCCGAACTAGGATCCAATGCTAACGTTTTAATATTTTTATCTTTTAAAGATATTTTCCATCCACTTTCCTCCCACTTTTCAGATTTTTTACCACCCAAACGCTCGTACAAAACTTCGAAGTTCTCTAGGCCACAAAAAGAAGTAAACACTTTAGACCCCGCGGCAATGCAGCCCCCTCCCCGCTGGTGCACCATCGCCATCCATTTCACACTATCAAAAATCCCCTCCATCGAATCCTCTACCGGCAACACAAAGCAATTGGCCAGTTGTGACTGGGGCGTCCCCGCGTTGTTCAGTGTCCTGCCAGCCGGTAAAAATTCGAGTCGCGACATCACTTCATAAAACTCGGATTCGATTTTTTTGCGTTTATCCGATTTTTCCACCACAGCCAAGTTTTTGGCAACTCGCTTAAACAGCTCACTGGGCGTCTCTATTACCTTGCCGTTTTCATCTTTGAGCAAATACCTATTACTCAGCACTTTAAGTTGATTAGGTGATAAATCGAGGTCATCCTTGACTCCGATAATTCGCTCTACTCTCCGCTCGTCTGATCTAGCTGCACGGTACAAAATATATGCCTTGGCGGTCTGATAATGCCCTGCCGCCATCAGCACTTGTTCAACCACATCTTGAATCTCTTCCACACCCGGTGTGTGGGAGCCCTTCACACCGGGTGTGTGAGCTTTTTCTACAATTGCCACAGTGATCTCGGCCAACCGTTTTGCCTCGCTCTCATCAAACTCCTTGGTTTCACGCCCCGCCTTCCAAATTGCCCCCGCCAGTTTCTCCAGCGAAAACTCCACTTCTCGCCCGTCGCGCTTAATGATTTTTTTAACTTCGTTATTCATGCTTCACAAACTCCCCATTGTCTACTCGTTTCTGTAAACGATTAAGCATCTCACTGTACTCCTGGGGTAAATCAATCTTATAAGCTTCCGCTAACATAAAAACGTTAATAAGAACATCCGCCAAAGCATCAGCAATGTCTTCAATACTCTTTTGTTTGGTTGGATCGTTGGTAGTTTTACGCTTGTCGACAATAAGCATCGCTTGCGCTAGCTCCCCCACCTCCTCAACCATATCCATGAAATACTCATGTTTCTGATATTGTTGAGGAAACTGTGCACTAATTTTTTTTGTTTTAGCTATTAAATCATAGATATTCATAAGTCTCCTATCCACATACGGAATATCCACAATCGATACATTTAGAACATCCGTCTTGTTTGTGCAGTTTCCCCCCGCACTCGGGGCAGGTTTCTCCCAGAGTTGCAGTTTGGCTGTTTTGCAGTTTTACAGTAATCGCTGGGTCACTGCTAGACTGGGTCACTGCAGTACTAGTACTCAGTACTTGGTCCCCCTTGCTCCCATCCCGATAAATTGTCACGCCTTTACACCCCAATTTCCAAGCCATCATATAGGTTTCTTTAACGTCATCAATCGTGGCTTCATGCCCAAAGTTCACGGTCTTTGAAATACTATTGTCAAAGTATTTTTGCCACGCAGCTTGGATCTTCACGTGCCACTCTGGCTCTATTTGATGCGTGGTCACAAAGAGTCTTTTTTCTTCCGCTGTAAGTCCCGAGTAGTCACCATTAGCCACTTGCTCTAATACTTTCTTTCTCCCGCCCATATATTCTTCAAAAACTGGATCAACCATCAACAACTCTTTCGTTGAGTGGTTACTTTTATCGTCCTCATAAAAAGTCCGCCGCTTGGTGACCAGTGAGAACACTGGCTCAATCCCACTACTAGTATCGGCCAGGATCGAGATTGTCCCGGTGGGAGCGATCATGGTCACTGCGCAGTTCCTCATCGGCTGACCTTTAGCTGGATAGATCGAGAGATCCCAGTTGTTAAAGTTACCCCTCACCTCGGCTAGTTCGGCGCTCATCTCTGCTGCTGTTTCGTAGATAAATTTAGAGAGCTCTTTGGCTAGTTTGACCGCT
Source organism: uncultured Pseudomonadales bacterium (assembly GCA_964349305.1). GTDB lineage: Bacteria > Patescibacteriota > Microgenomatia > UBA1400 > UBA12108 > CAJAUT01. The sequence goes on along the minus strand of CAYGFS010000008.1, from coordinate 15,945 downwards.
TCGTTGCTATTGTATGGGATCCCCATGCGGTACAGTACGTGGGCAAAGCCCATGACTCCCAGTCCAATTCTCCGGTTACCATTTTTCACCGTTGCTTCAATCTCTGGCACTGGATATGCATTAACCTCAATCATGTTGTCGAGGAAGCGCACGCCGAGTCGCACCGTCTCTTTGAGATCTTGCCAGTCAATCTTGTTCTTCTTCAAATGCCTAGCCAAATCAATACTCGTCAAATTGCATGATTCATACGGGAACAACGCGATCTCACCACACGGGTTGGTAGCATCTAGTTTGCCAAAATTGGGCACCGTGTTACCCCGCTCTGTATTGTCTAGGAACATTAGTCCTGGATCTCCCGTTTTCCATGCTTGCTCGGCAATTTTATTAAACAATGTCTTGGCCTTCAGGCGCTTGACCACTTCACCATTACGCGGGTTGATCAAGTTCCAATATTTATCTTCTTCGACAGCTTGCATAAATGCATCGGTCACCCCCACCGACACGTTAAAGTTTTTGATGGTGCCGTCTTGGTCTTTTAAATCAATAAAATCTTCGATATCAGGGTGATCAGCGTTCAAAATGCCAATGTTGGCTCCCTGACGCTTAGCTCCCTGCAAAATTTGTGATAAGGCTGCCGAGTAGGCTTTGAGAAAGTCGACTGGACCCGACGCGGCTCCCGGTACATTCTTCACTTTGTCTCCGTGCGGACGTATTTTACTAAAGTTAAACCCTGTTCCACCATTATTTTTGTGTACGACAGCCGCGTCTCCTAGGGTCTTAAAAATCTTGCCGATCGAATCTTCTATCGGCAGCACAAAACAGGATGATAACTGACCTGTCCCCCCAGGGTTACCCGCTTCAAACATGGCTTTGCCAGCACACACCATCTTGAGACTACTCATGCGCTCATAAAACTTGGTAGCGGTTTCCATCACGATTCCATTTCCTGCCCAGTTCACTTCCGGTTTGGCCATATGGTAGGCCACTCTCCACAACATCTCCCCTACGCTTTCCACCACCTTCCCCTCCATATCCGTCCGCAAATATCGCTTCTTCGCCACTTCTAAGGCATTCTTAGTCAGTTTTGGTTCTATTATCTTTGGTTTTGTCATAGACTTTTCACTTATTCTTTAATCTTTATTCCTTATTTGTCACATTTCGAATATGCACAACTCGGGCAAGTTGAACACCCCTCTTCTCTTCGCATCGGCGTCCCGCACTCTGGACAGAGTTCTTCCGAAGTCACCTGGGTCTCAGCTTGCGTCTCAAACGGACCGGATTTTTTCTCTAGCACCACTTGTTCCCGCGACCCCTCGACATATACCGTCATCCCCTTGAGCCCTAGCTCCCATCCCAATTTATAGGCCTCAGCCACGTCCTCTGGTTTCGCTTCAGGCGGGAAATTGATGGTTTTACTGATCGAGTTATCGATCCATTTCTGCATTACCGCTTGCATCCGTACGTGCTCCTCAACTGAGAGGTCAGCCGACACGACATATACATCTTTAATCTCTATAGGAACATCGGCGATACCTTTCAAGCTCCCCCCATTTTCTCTGACTTTGGCAAACAATTTGTTGCGTTCAACCTTGGACATGCCCGCTTTTTTCATTGCCAGCTCAAAGAGGTAAGACTCGTAGTACATCTCTCTCCACTCCTTCCCCTCTTTCTCTGCTCCTTCTCTCGTGTGGCGGGTATAAGACAAGGCAAACACTGGTTCGCACCCATAGCCTTCCAGTCCCGAAATCGTGGCGATACTCCCAGTCGGAGCGACTGTCGTTTGGGCGCCGTTGCGAATGCCATATTTCTTCAGTTCAGTGAGTAGTTTTTTCCACTCAACTAGTGGCCGCCCAAAATCAGTCTTGTGCGGTACGAGCGGCTTGGGGACTGTCCAGGTCACATTTTGGGGATCATAAATACTACCATTAATCCCTGGGAATGGTCCTCGCACTCGTGCTAGTTCAACCGATGCCAACATACTATGATAGCGGATAAACTCCATCAGTTGGCTGGCCAGCTCCTGACCTTGAGTACTCCCATAGCGCACACCAGTCATATACATCAAATCAGATAGTCCCATCACTGAGAGCCCGATCCGTCGTACTTTATGAGCCGCCTCTTCCAGTTCTGGTACTGCCGAAACATACTTATTCGCGTCGACCACATTGTCGAGGAATCTAGTCGCCATCTGTACTGTCTCTGCCAACTTGGACCAGTTCACCTCATATCCATCGCCTTTAATTTTCTTCACGTGCTCGCGCAGATTGAGTGAACCCAAGCAGCAGTTTTCATACGGCCCCAGGAACTGTTCGCCACACGGGTTGGTGGCTTCAAGTTTGTATAGGTGGGGTACAGGATTGCTCCGATTGGCTTCGTCCAGGAACAACACGCCCGGCTCCCCGTTCTTGTGGGCGTATTTGACGATCTCCGCAAATAGTTCACGCGCCGGAATCATCCGATACATCTCTCCGTTTTCCGGGTGGCGCAGCGTAAAGTCGTCGTTATTTTTTACCGCCTTCATAAATTCGTCGGTCAGTCCGACCGAGATATTAAAGTTGGTAATTTGCCCTTCGGTCGCCTTGCATTTCACAAACTCGAGGATGTCCGGGTGCCAGACAGGGAGTACTGCCATCGCCGCACTTCGCCTACCCCCACCCTGTCCAATCACCCAAAATGCCGTGTCATAAACTTTGATAAATGAGACTGCACCCGTCGCTTTCCCTTTTGTTGTCGCAATGTTGGCATCCTTGGGCCGGATCCGTCCAAACGAAAATCCTACTCCTCCCCCAGTCTGGAGTGTCAAAATCGCTTTGCGCAGGACCGAGAAAATTGAGTCAGTCCCCTTACCTAGATCGTCTTCCACTGGCAAAACGAAACAATTGGCCAGCTGTCCATATTTCGTCCCTGCATTTGCCATGGTCCGGCCATTGGGCACAAACCGCATCTCATAAAGCATCTCGAAGAATTTTTCCCTTACCTCCATGGCCGTGTCGCCACTACTGCGGTAGTTGTTCTCGGCCTCGGCCACCACCCTCGAGGTACGCATGAGGATCTCTGCCGGCGACTCCACCGGGTGCCCCATCTCGTCGCGCAAGCTGTAGCGATTTACCATGATCGCCGCCGCGTTTTTATTTAATTTGGTTATTTTCATGCTTCAACTTCCTGTAATTTTTTGATTTCTTCCTCAAAGTCGCTTAGCGACTCAAACTCTCGGTAAACCGAAGCAAAAAGTAAATAAGCGAGTGGATCAATCTTTTTTAATCTATTGATCACAAGATTTCCTACCTCCCATGACCTCACTTCTGTGCTGTTCTTGCGCCTCAGTATTCGCTCAATCTCATCGACCATCTCCTCTATCTGTTCCATGGTCACCGGTCGCTTCCAGGTTGCCTTCATTATTCCCCGCCTGAGTTTCTCTCTGTCAAAATCCTCGATCTTGCCCGATTTCTTCACCACCTTGATATCTACGCCTTCAGCGCGCTCATAGGTCGTAAACCGCTTACTACACTTCACGCACTCTCTCCTGCGGCGCATTGCCCCACCCTCAGCCGTAATCCTCGACTCGAGTACTGAAGTATCTTCATAATGACAATATGGGCACTGCATATCTGCTGCTCCTAGAGAACTAAAACCCTACATATAGTAGGGCCTATCTACCGTAAACCCTGCACGTAGCGGTCGTCAACTAGCAATGAATGTATCAAATCGGAGCAGGTTGATCAGCCCCCCTTGTGGTGACCCTTAACACAGTAAGTATCTCCGTTCTTCGTATAGACATCAGCACCACAATTTGGCATTGGGCATTGGTAACATTCTTTTTCTCCTCCACTAGTAGTGGTTGTCGTGGGTTCAGCATAAATATTTGCAAAAGTATCGGTCATCATCGATTCATATCCGAAAGTAGTTGTATAAGTCTCAAACCCTCCAAGTCTGGAGTCGAACAACGATTGATTCATATTTACTGGACAACCTGAATTCGCCAATCTTTCTTGGGTAATTGGATTATTTCTCAGTCGCATAAAATAATCTAAGTAGACCATTTCCGCATATTCCCAGTTTGTGTACTTAAGTTCGTTTGTCGTAAAAGTCACTCCAGCGTTACGGTATTCAACCATGGTATGGCCGTCAATTAGCTTCTCTACATCGTCAAACTGCATCCCTAAATATTCACCCCCACCCTCAGCAGACAAATAGTAGTGCATCACATCCGTGATTGATTTCAACTTTTGTCTTTCTTGCTCTCCTAGTTGGTCTCGCCGATTTATATATCCCCACATTCTATTAGTAAAGTAATCAACCATAGCCCTTCTTCTCTCTAGAGCAAGTGGATCTTCTTCTAGTTTCAAGCTATTGCTCGCCTCTTCCTCAAGTTCCTCAAAACTTTTATATTGAAGATCCTGACACCAAGTGACAATATCATCCAAAATCAATGGCAGTGAGACTACGGTATTTGGGTCGTCCACATCAAGGGTCTCACTAGCAATACTTAGTATTGCAAAACTTCTGAGTGAATCCGCAGACCTAACTGTTTTATCCCATTGTTCCCTTGTAGTAATTGCCTCTTTAGGTACGGTAATTAACTCAAATTCCTGATAATCTTTTGGTGGAGTATCACCTAATCCCACCCTTCTTTCACATATCGGCTTAAGTAAGAAATAAACAATTCGTGGAACAAATGCATCATTAAGATAAACATCTCCAGGAGGGCTATTGATTACCAATATAGGTGGGGCTTCACCAGCTAATTTATATTGATCTACTATCTTTCCTGCGTTGGTATATCCTTTCCGCTCGGCTGTAAAACGTCTCCTTAGCTTTTCATTGGCGGAGTGGTATACAATTCCCCTCTCGAAAAAATCGCCATAAGCTTCACCGTCTGGGTGATACCAATCATCGCCATCTCGATACACAATAGTTTTTGTTGCCTTAAAAAAATGTTCGCCAGCAAATTTCTCAACATACTCATTCAATCTATCCCAAGATAGCATTGGTCCTTGCAACATAATCTCATGATTAAAATGGATCGAACCAGAGCTCTGATCAACAATCCTACTTCTTCCAAACTGAACTTCTGCTAAAGCGACCACAACTCACTCCTTCATCCCCTCGCTCGGGGGACAAGATAAAGGCAATTTAAGAGGAAGTTCCGGTCTATCACCGTTGCGGCACAGAGAGGGATTTCCACCCTCTTCCTTGCACTCTCAAATTTTCACTTGTTAACTACTCCTATCCTAGCTTCAAGACCCATTCTTATCAATATGTAACATCGCCTACTTCTATATCACTGCGTACACAACTCTTCTACCCTACCCCTCTCAGTCTGTACTTGTCGATAAACATCAAGTACTAACTGGTGCACTCTCCCCTCCGTCGCCATCAAATATCCCTCTACCCACTTCTCATATTCTGGTTCTTCTAAAAGGTTGCATTTCTTGTTGTCCGCCTGCACCAAAATCCGCAACTCGCTGTAATGAGTCCTCAGATAATACAGGCCTTTCAAAACCGTATAAACTCCCCGCTCAACATTGCCGCTTTGTACTTGCCTCACACCACAAATTATCCGGAGTCCTCCCAGCTCTCTCGACAATACTACTTTATCCTCATCTCTAGAGTAGAGATATCTCGGAATAGTTTGCGCAGTCTGCCACACACTACAGTTTGACGTCCCTTTTTGGGTCATGATCAATCTAGCCAAGTCGTTCGTTTTTACCGAATCGCGAAAATCACCCCCCACTAGTCCCATTTTACTCATTACTCCAGATAGAGAGGCCATGTACAGCGAAATAGCACCTACCGCGATCCCCAAAAACACGAGCAGTAAAACCAATAAGCTATTAACCTTCATTAGATCCCATTGTAGATTCGACTAACCCAAATAATCAACAATAAACCGGGCATATACCTCAGTTACTTTCTGTAGTGACTCCAGGTCAACCCACTCTCCTCTTCCGTGCTCACCACCTCCATCTGGCCCAAATCCCATGATGGTCGGAATATCACGCTTTACCATCATCCACCCGTCGGTAGCTGGCCCAGACACTTTGGCCTCTGGTACATAACCCAGGACGGATTTAGCTGCCCTTTGGAGGGATAAAACCAGCGGATCGTGACTATCCATCTCTACCGCCGGCACATAAATCAGGTCTTGGATTTCATATGGTACCCCTAGTTTCTGGAGCCGCTCGATCATGAGTATTTTTACCTGTGCCTCACTATTCCCTGGCAGGAGCCGCACATCTCCATATGCCTCACAGCTAGCCGGCACCACATTCATCGCTACTCCCCCGCTAATTTTAGTGGGGAACGTAAACATCGGTTTCCTACCTTCAAACATTTTTGATTGTTTATAGGGGATTTCCAAGCCTTGGAGCGCTTCGATAATCTTAGCCATGTCAACTACCGCATTGTGCCCACTCTCTCCTCGCTCCCAAGCAGAGACGCCCGTATGAACCGCTTCTCCCTTGGTGATAATCTTAAAGCGGTACCCTCCTCGCTGTGCTGTACGCACATATTGGCTACCATGCTCACCGATAAAACAGGCTTTTGGTACACATCCTTGATCAAGTAGATATTGTGTACCATATGGACTGCATGCCCCTGTTTCTTCATCCACCACAAACGCCAGTGTCAGCTTACCCTTTAGTTTGACTCCTGCTGACTGCAGCGCTTTTACCGCAAAGATATATGCCGCCAAACTCGCCTTCATATCCAGTGACCCTAGTCCATATACCCGACCATTGCGCACTACCCCAGAAAATGGCGAGATTACATCTCTCCCCTCTGGCGGGATCGTATCCATATGGCCGTTCAGCATGAGACTCACCCGCCCTCGCTTCTCCCCCCATTCACACACCACATTTGGCCGCTCCTTACTGGCACCCAAATATCTGGGCGATAAGCCCATTTCTTTCAATTTTTCAAAAATTAGGGTGGGAACCTCTCCTTCTACCGATACGTGGAGTGGTGAATCTTGGGGTGTATGAGGATTAGAACTTTTGCTTTTAACCAACGAAGAAAGAAACGCTATCTCTTCATCAAAAGACGTTTTAACTGCCCGGGCAATAGTTGAGTTCACATTTGTCGCTGGCACGTTGGACGGAATTTTACACCTATTCAGTTACGATATCCAGCACCTTCTCTAGTGTTTCTTCTTTACCCAGCCTAAAAGTATCAATTGCCAGGTCATACAGTTCGCTCCGCCAAAAATAAATGGGCTCTCCAGCTGGGAGCGTTTTGGATCCCACTACCCATTCTTTCCACTCCTTAGAGTACATTTGGGTCCATCTCTGCAAGTTTTTGTCTTCCCGCGTAAAAATATGCTCCTTGGCCTCTTCAATCGTCACATTATCCCTGTTGGCAATGCGGTCTACCCGCACCGCGTCATCCGAACAGTAAACTAAAACCTTAAAAACATCGGGAACTCTCTGAGCCAAAAAGCCCGACAGCCAAGATTCATAGACGTATCCCTGTTTATGAAACAAGTTATCTCGCATCTGGTAATCCACTTTTCGGTCAAAGTCGGCTGGATAAGCCGTGGCGGCGTGATGAACCGATTGGTTAGGATCAAAGTAGCCATTATCAATGGCGTACTGCCGCATAAAGTCCCCGCCGGAGTGAAACTGAAATCCGAGATGTTGCGCCAGGTGTTTACCCAGTGTCGTCGATCCCGCTCCAGGCAGACCAGAGATCGTGATGTTCTTATATTTTGTCTTCATCACTACTAAATTATCCGACATAGATAAAAGCGAGTATATCACGGCTCACGCGGTCGGGTATAATCGCATTATGGCCAAAAACTCCTTCCTTTCTATCCTTCGTTCACGCCTCGAAAAAAAGTCATTTCGCGGTGAATACTCCAAAAAAACCCTCACCCTTATCGCTCTTGGTGTCATTTTTGTTCTCATCTTGCTGTTTATTTTTCTCAAAGATCTCCCCTCTCCCGCTAACCTCGGCAAACCCACCTCTTATCCCATCTCCACCAAAATCCTCGATCGTAATGGGGAACTGCTTTATGAGATCTACGACGACCAAAACCGCACTCCCATCAAACTCGATGACTTGCCCGACTATCTCAAAGAAGCCACGATTGCCATCGAAGATCAAAACTTTTACCGCCACCACGGGTTTGACACCGGCGGTCTGCTCCGAGCTGCTTGGAAAACCGTGACTGGCCAGCGCCTCGAGGGTGGGTCCACCATCACCCAGCAGCTCGTCAAAGTCGCCCTCCTCACCCCAGAGCGCACCGTGAGCCGCAAAATCAAAGAGGCCATCCTCACCATCGCCACCGAAGTGCTCTACAGCAAAAACCAAATCCTTGAAATGTATTTGAACCACATCCCCTACGGCGGCACCGCCTACGGTATCGAAGCCGCTGCTCACCGCTTTTTCAACAAAGACGCCAAAGATTTATCGCTGTCTGAAGCCACTCTGCTGGTGGGCCTCCCTCAAGCCCCCTCTCGCTACTCACCCCTGGGCAACCCCGATGCCGCCAAAACCCGTCAATCGCTGGTCTTGGCTAGAATGGTCGAGGATAAATACCTTTCAAACGAAGAGGCTACTACCGCCAAAAATGACGAACTTCACTATGCCGACTCTGGTACCGACATCCGTGCTCCCCATTTTGTCATGTACGTGCGCGAGCAGCTCGAAGACAAATACGGCGTCCAGGCTGTTGAACAGGGCGGTCTCCGCGTCACCACCACTCTCGACTTAGATCTCCAAGACGCCGCCCAAGCTAGCTTGTCCGGTGAGCTCGAGGGACTCAAAAAGCTCAAAATCAGCAATGGTGCTGCTCTAGTCACCCACCCCAGAACGGGCGAGATTCTCACCATGATTGGTTCTAAAGATTACTTTTCCGAGGGTATCGATGGTAAAGTCAATGTCACCACCCGTCTCAGGCAGCCTGGCTCATCCATCAAGCCCCTCAACTACGCTCTGGGCCTAGAAACCAAAATTATCACTCCTTCCACCATGCTCCTCGACACCCCCATCTGCTTTGACATCGCCGGTCAACCCGATTACTGTCCCAAAAACTATGACAATACTTTCAGGGGGCTCACCCAAATCCGCTTTGCCTTGGGTAATTCTTACAACATCGCGGCGGTCAAAGTCTTGAGCCTCAATAGTGTTGAAGGGTTTATCAGCTTTGCCCGCAAAATGGGGATCACCACCTGGACTGACCCCTCCCTCTACGGCCTTTCCCTCACTTTGGGTGGCGGAGAAGTCATGATGACCGATATGGCCACCGCCTTTGGAGTATTTGCCAACCAGGGAATCAAAGTCCCTTTGCACGCCATTCTCAAAGTCGAAGATTCCGAGGGCATTGTCCTCGAAGAATATCTCCCTGAGGACGGCATTAGAAATGGCGAAAAAGTCCTCTCTGAGGATACGTCGTTTCTTATCTCCCACATCCTCTCCGACAACAACGCCCGCTCCGCTGCCTTTGGCACGGGCTCCGTCCTCAACATCAAGGGTCATACCGTCTCAGTCAAGACTGGTACGACCAACAATCTGCGCGACAACTGGACGATTGGTTATACCCCCGATATGTTGGTGGCGACTTGGGTGGGGAACAACGACAACTCGCCCATGAGTTATGTCGCCTCCGGTGTGACCGGCGCCTCCCCTATTTGGCAAAAAATTATGCGATATGCACTGCGCGACCTGGAGCCAGCCGAGCTGGTCCGACCAGAGAGTATTGTCGGCGCGAGCGTCTGCAGCAACTCCGGTACCCTCCCCAGTTCCGAAACTCCCTGTGAGACCCGCTACGAATATTTTATTAAAGACACCATCCCCACGGTCAGCGGCATCACGCAAAGGGAATTATTTGTAAACAAAACGACCCACCATCCACCCAATAACGAAAGCGAATTTGCCGACGTCGAACCTCGTACTCAAACGGTGGCCTCCGATCCTTTCGTCAAAGATTATTGCATCGATTGCGAGCCCTACCCCGAAGGATACCAAGAGCCAGCCATCACGATCTCCTCGCATGAAAACTAAATTGTATCTCTTTGGGGCGGTCCTGGGCGCCTTGGCCATTCTGGCCACGATTTTCTCACCCCCTACTGATCCCATCTCCCCTTTGTCCAATGATCCCCATACTCCATACTCCATACCTCATACTCCATATGTTGTGCTGGGTTTCGCCCCTTACTGGAACCTCAAAAAAATCTCTGATGAGTCCTTGCAAAACATTACCCATTTTGCCTACTTCAATCTCCATCTAAATGGCGACGGTACTCTCTATACCAAAGTGAATCGGCGCGAAGAAGATCCTGGGTATACCAATTACAAGCGTCTCCTTGCCGGGACTATCAATCACAACAATAAACCTTTAATCATTACGTTTATGCCCGAAAGCCAGGACGCGCTCGCCAGCTCCCTCGTCACGTCGAAAAATCGCCAAAACACCATTACTACCATCATTAATGTAGTCAAAGAAAGTGGCGCCTCCGGTGTCAATATTGATTACGAGCCACTCGGAGACACTCCCCCTTCTGTCCGCGACAACTTTACCCTTTTCATCAAAGAGCTCAAGGAGTCTTCCTGCAAAACTACAAAACTGCAAAACTGTCCACTCATCACAATTTCCACCTACGCTTCCGCCGCTACCCGCCCACGGATTTGGGACTTATCTGGTCTCGCTACCCACACTGATTACTTCGTGATCATGACGTACGACTACACCATGCCGGGATCCGACTCCGCCGGTCCCACTTCACCTCTGCGTGGCTCCGGGGATCTCTTTGAGCACGACATTGTCAAAAACATTGCCGAGATAACTAGCTTGGTTCCACCAGCCAAAATTCTCTTAGGGGTTCCTTTTTATGGCTACGAGTGGGACACAGTCGACGGCTCTAAATATTCTCCCGTCGAAGCCCGCGGCTCCGTGGCTTCCCTCGAGCGCATCGAACAAATGCTCAATGATAAAACTCTCGAACTCATCTGGGATCGCAACTCTTTGACTCCCTATGGTGTGGCCAGCAACAGCGGCCAAATCTCCCAAATTTATTTTGAAAACGATACCTCCATCCGCCTCAAGCTAGACTTCGTCAAGTCGGCCGGGCTTGGCGGCATCGCCATTTGGGCCCTCGGTTACGAAGGCAACGCCTCGTGGCTTTGGCCCACTATCCAAGAATTAAATAGATAATCATCTTTTGCGCCTTGCTCCCTTTCTGCGCCTGGAATAGAATGTGCTAAATGCGCAGATATGCTAAAAAACAATCACTTTCAATCAGTAAAGTATTCGAATTAATTGGTAAGCCCGCCTTTTTCCTGTTCACAATATTTGTAATCGGGTTCGCTTCCTACCTCCATTTGCTCAAACTTTTTGTACAACAGGTGGGAGGGTTTTTCTCGCACCTATCCCCGAGGACTCTCCTTAAAAGGAAAACCTGGCTGCGAGCCAAGTTGGGCTCGGCGGCAGCCGAAAGGAGAGTCCTCAAAGTATCCCGCAGAATCCTCTTCTTTATTTCTGGAGCGTTAGTTTGTTTGGCCGTTAGTTTGTTATTTTATTACTACATCCTGCGCGAACTCCCCTCCGCTTCCGTCCTCTCCGACTCCCCTCCTTCTCAAACCACCAGGATTTATGACCGCCATGGCACTCTGCTCTACCAAATTTATAAAGACGAAAATCGCTCTCTGATCCACCTACAAGATCTCCCCCCTCACGTAATCCAGGCTACCCTGGCCGCCGAAGACAAAAACTTTTATCACCACTGGGGGATCGACTTAGTGGGTATCCTCCGCGCCACGTTCAACAATCTCTCATGCCGACTCCAATTTGCTCAGTGCAATTCGCTCCAGGGCGGATCCACTATCACCCAACAGCTCGTCAAAAACACCCTGCTCACCCCCGAAAAAACCTTCACGCGCAAGGTTAAGGAGCTAGTGCTCTCCCTCCAAGTCGAACGTCTCTATTCTAAAGATCAAATTTTGGAAATGTATTTCAATCAAATTGGGTACGGTGGCACCGCCTATGGTATCGAACAAGCGAGTAGACAGTATTTTGGGGTCGCTGCCACAGAGCTCAATCTTGCTCAAAGTGCTATGCTCGCCGGGCTTCCCATTTCCCCCACGCTTCTTTCGCCTTTTGGTACCAACCCCTACCTGGGCAAGATCCGCCAACATCAAGTCCTTGAAAGCATGGTGGCCAGCAAGATGATTAGCGAAAACGACAAAGTTGCCGCCCTGAATCATCCGCTCGTTTTCCACCCCCAGGGTATCGAAATTCGCGCGCCCCACTTTGTCATGTACGTCAAAGAGCTCTTAGTCCAACAATTCGGTGAAGCCATGGTGGCCAGGGGAGGATTGTCTGTCACCACCACCCTGGACCTCAGCTATCAAGATATTCTCCAAAGCGAAATCAACACCGAGCTCGACAAACTTAAGGCGCTCCACGTCCAAAACGGAGCCGGACTGGTCGTCGATCCCCAGTCAGGAGAAATCCTGGCCATGGTCGGATCTCACGATTTCTTTGACAGCAAGAACGACGGACAGGTCAACATTGTCGTCCAACCTAGACAACCCGGTAGCTCCATCAAGCCCATTACTTATGCCCTGGCTCTCTCTCGCGGCCTCACCCCCAACTCGCGCATCGACGACGCACCCATTTGCTTTATTATCCAAGGCCAGCCCAATTACTGTCCCAAAAACTACGATGGTCGCTTTCATGGCTCAGTGACGCTGCGTACAGCCCTGGCCAGCTCCTACAACATCCCCGCCATCAAACTCCTCAACGCCTACGGGGTCGACAATATGGTTGATCTCGCCAAAACACTTGGCATCACCACCTGGGACGACTCCTCGCGCTTTGGCCTCTCTCTCACCCTAGGGGGCGGTGAGATAACCATGCTCGACCTGGCCTCTGCCTACTCAGTCTTTGCCAACGGTGGCACCAAAGTTCCCTTCACCTCCATTATCTCTGTTGTAGACTCTCGGGGAGTCTCCTTGACAGGAGACCTGGCCGAAGGCCAAGTCGGGACACCGAAGGTGGAAGGAGACTCCCCAAAGGATAAAGAGGTCCTCTCCCCGGCCATCGCCTACCAAATCAACTCCATTCTGTCCGACCCTCTCGCCCGCGCTCCCGCCTTTGGCATCAACTCTATTTTGGGACTGCCCGGCAAAAACGTGGCGGTCAAAACTGGCACCACCAACAATCTCCGCGACAACTGGACTTTTGGCTATACTCCCAACATATTGGTAGCCACCTGGGTCGGCAACAACGACAACACCCCCATGTCCTCTGTCGCCTCTGGCATCACTGGTGCCTCCCCCATTTGGGCTCGCACCATGTCGCGTTTACTGAAAGAGTTTCCCTCGACCGGATTCGCCGCACCAGAGAGTCTAGTTAAGGTTAACGTTTCCTGCACATCAGTCCCAAGATACGAGTACTTTGTTGAAGGATCTGCTCCCAAACCAAACTGCAACCAAAAGACAGGTGATATTGGAGAAACGGGCGCCGCTACTACTTCACAATAACCGACCCGGTCCCCTGTTGATACGTTGGTCTGTTATCAAGTTCGTTGGTTATACCAGTTTCCTGCTTCATCTCCCCCGCCACCCAAAGCAAAAAACCGACAAACATCATGAGTCCTAACAGGATAATCCCGCCCCACCTCGCCACTTTATCCTTGCGCTTGGCATTTTTCCTCTTCTCGACCGCTTCTTTCTGCTTGAGTTTTTTCTGCTCTTTCTCCGATAGTTCCTCTACTTCTTCGACCTCTTCGATTTCTTTATCACGGTCTCTTTTACTTCTCATTTTAGTTCCTCAACCCTCTTCACAATTACTTCCGCCACCTGATCTATACTCATACCCGTGGTATCGAGTACCCAAGCTCCCGGTACTTTTTTAAGTGGGGCAATTGCTCGCATACTGTCCCTCTCATCCCGCTCCACTAAATCTTGGTGGACCATTTCGAGGGTAATATCCTCCCCACGCATCAGTAGCTCACGGTGGCGTCTTTTTGCCCGCTCCATCGCATCAGCATCCATATAGATGAGCATATTCGCGTGCGGAAGCACCACGCTAGTTATATCCCTCCCCTCCATGACCACGTCTTGAGTTGTGGCAATTTTCTGGGCCAGAGGCGTGATCAAATCCCGCACGCCGCCATACTGAGTAATCACCGACACACCCTTAGATACCTCCTCAGCGCGCACTTTCCAGCTCACATCTTCTCCGTTGAGGAGCACCGTACAGAGCCTGCCATCTTTTTCTTCGTCCTTTGGCACTTGGAGTTCTACTTTTGGTTTATCAGTCTGCAAAGTTGTCACTACTTCGTTCTCGTTCTTTAAATCTATTTCTTTTCTCTGTACATACAAGGTCAGCGCCCTATACATCGCGCCCGTATCCACGTACAGATATCCCAGCCGTTGTGCCACCAGCTTGGCTGTCGTCCCCTTCCCTGCCGCCACCGGCCCGTCAATGGCAATTTGAAATGTTTTCTTCACGTTAATTATCGTACCACATCTAGTATTCTGGTTTATGTTTTTTGTGCATTGTAGGGCCGAACCATTCAAGAAAAACGACGAGTACTCAAATCTCGAGGAGATTTTTCCTGATGCGAGCTTCACAAAAACAGAAAATAGAAACCAGAATTACCTAAAAAATGATATATTTATTCCAATGCTCAAACGAGAAACATTTAAAGTTGCCATCATCGGTCTAGGGAGAGTCGGCGTCACCACCGCCTACGCCCTCCTCCTCAAAGGGCTCGCCACCGAACTCGTCCTCTTCTCCCGCGAACTCGCCAAAGCCGAAGGCGAAAAAGCCGATCTCGAGCACGGCGCGCCCTTCTACCCCCATGCCACCATTACCGCCACCGACAAATACGAAGATTTGGTAGGCACCGATCTCGTCATCTTCACGGCTGGCTGCGCCCAAAAACCTGGCCAAACCCGCCTCGATTTAACCAAAGGCAATTGCGAGATCCTGGACAAAACCATTCCCAAAATCGTCAAGCACGCCCCCCAAACCCTGATCCTCATGGTCTCCAATCCCCTCGACATTATGACTCTCCACGCCACACGTCTTGCTAAACTCCCGCCAGGCCGTGTGTTTGGCTCTGGGACCCTACTGGACACTGCTCGCTTTAGACTCCATTTGAGCAAGGCCATCAAAATTAGTGCTAAAAGCATCCACGCCTATATTCTGGGCGAGCACGGCGATAGCTCGTTTGCTGCCGTGAGCACTGCCTCCATTGGCGGCAAACCCCTCCTCAGCTTCCCCGAGATGTCGCCCGACCACATCAAATGGGCACAAGAGGAAACCCGTAAAGACGCCTACAAAATCATCAGCGGCAAGGGTGCCACCTACTACGGTATTGGCACAGCCATCACTCATATTGTTGAAACCATTATGCGCGACGGCCAAAAGGTTGTCCCCCTCTCCTCTGTCCTTACGGGAGAGTATGGCTTAAAAGATATTGCTCTCGCTCTACCCTGTATCCTGGGGAGAAATGGAGTCGAGCGCCTGATCGATCTCCCACTTTCAGTAGAAGAAACGGCCTCACTCAATGCTTCCGCCGCCGCTCTCCGCTCACACCTCGACGAAATGTAAGAAATAAACTCAATTTTTACAGTCTCATCTGATTGTTTTTGTGCAGTGCAGGGTCGAGCCTTTAAAGAAAATTGACGAGTACATATCCCGAGGAAATTTTCCTGAAGCGAGCTTCGCACAAACAAAAATACGTCAGGTGAGACAAGATAAGCTATTTATTAATTTCCGCCAGCGTCAGTAGCCCCTTCTTCGCCCCAACATGGTGCAGCACGGCGGTGGCATTCTTGACCCCCCACCCTATCCCCTGCTCATATGTTTTGCCATACAATATCCCTGCCACCATCCCACTCGCAAAGGCGTCGCCCGCACCGGTTGTATCTACTACTTTCTTCACTTTCACTCCCTCAAAAAAGCTCACCCCACCTTTTATGCAAGCTTTCCCC
>CAYGFS010000007.1:0-31032 GCA_964349305.1 uncultured Pseudomonadales bacterium | reverse complement strand
CCTTAGCGCCGACGATAGTTGTGGGGCAACTCACCGCGAAAATAAGTCATTGCCGAGGCAATTGTGTCGCCAATATCTGTGTTATCCCGGATTCCTTATATAAAGGGCCGGGATTTTTTGTGGCTATTTTTATGGAGTTGTTGACATAGTTGACTTTGTGTTATGGTTGAGCAAGTATGGTCAGTAAAAATCTTTTCTCCTTTATTTTTACTTTTTTTGTAGCACTTGCCTTTCCAGTCTCTTCTTATGCTATCAACTATTATGTCTCAACAACAGGGAGTGATAGTAATGGAACCGGGACAATTGACAAACCATTCGCCACCATGAGTAAAGCCTCAACCGTAGTTGGAGCTGGTAGTACGGTCTATCTGCGAGGTGGTACCTACTTCACGACCACCAATCTCACAAGTGGGAGCGGAACCTCCTCGGCTTATGTGACTTATCAACCCTATCCCGGCGAAAAAGTCATAATAAATGGCAGTAAATCATCAGTAACCGAGCACCAATCTTTGATCACGCTCTACAAAGTCAACTACGTAAAAATTAACGGTTTTGAATTAGCCTATTCATCCGGTCGAGGTATTAGTGCAACCGATTCTAACTTTATCACAATCAGCAACAACCTAATTCATGATACCAAATATAAAGCCATCGGAGCCAGCGGCAGCAACATTACTATAGACCGCAACGAGGTTTACAATGCAGTTATGGTAAACGCGGGTGGGGTGAACACCTCTGGTGGATGGCCACAAGCAGTTTCTACCTGGAAAAAAGGTGACGGGTCTGCGTCTCAAAATATCTATATTACCAACAATCATATCTACAATTCTTGGGGTGAGGGCATAGACGCGATCGCGCTTGATGGCGGTCGTATCACCGGCAACAGGGTCAGCGATACTTTTTCTGTCCTCATCTATACTGATAACGCCCGAAATATTGTGATTGATGGCAACTACCTCACCGCAGCCAATCCCCAGTATTATCGGAGTGGTTACCCCGCAGTAGGTATTATGATCTCCGCCGAAGATTGCTGTATACCCAATCCGAGTTACGAATCAGAAAATATCACCATCTCCAATAATTTAGTCGACCATACCAAGTCAGCCTTACGCTACTGGAACGGTGATTTTAACAATCCTTACCGCAATCTTAAGGTGTTCAACAACACTTTTGTGGGTTCAGTCAATGATCCGGCGATATATTTTTATAGTGTAAATACCTCAGGCAATGAGATGAGGAATAATATCATACGCGGTGGGGGCACCATGCCAAATTCTGCTAGTTGGTCATTTTCAAACAACAACTGGGTGGGTGGCAAACCAACATTCGATACCTCACCCACTTCCTTCTCTTCTACACCACAATTTGTTAGTCCTGTTATTGGTGGCCCAGCCGATGGTTACAAGCTCAAGTCAGGTGATAGCTCAATCGGTAAAGGGATATCTACAGTAGTGACCAAAGATTTCTTTGGTACTGTTCGTCCTGCTCAGCCAACACTTGGATTCTACGAATACGACAACTCTGGAACCTCGCCTAATCCTGAGCCAACGCCCAAGCCCTGGACTACCATGGAAGGGGACTATACTACTTGGTCCACCAACTACCTTAAGACCATGTCAGGCTTTACTTCCGGTGACTTTAGCGAGAACGGGGTGGTAGACGGGGTCGACTTTGTGCTATGGTTGACTAAATATGGCTACTAAATTAATCACAGTTTTACTACTTGGGACTCTTTTCGTCTCGCCTCCCAAAGTAGCCGCGGCCACCATCACCGTCTCTCCCGGTCAATCAATTCAGACTGCCGTCGACTCTGCGAGACCTGGAGATGTAGTCTCGGTACGCGCTGGTACATATCCCGCTTTTAGAATTACCAGGTCAGGTACAGTAGACAACTACCTTAGCGTCACTGCCTATCCTGGAGAAACAGTCCTAATCAACGCCAATGGCGCCTACGATGGCATCCTTTTGAGTGGTGCTTCGTACGTACGTGTCAGCGGTTTTGAAGTGACTGGGGCCAAAGGTGCCTACGGCGCCGGGATTACGATCAAGGAAAGTGGCAGCGCCAGGGGCAACTACAATATTGTTGAAAATAACCGTGTCTACGACAACACTAGTCAAAATGTCCAGGGGATTTTAGTTAGTAACGGATCGTACAACAAAATTATCAACAATAAAGTTTACAACAATTATCTCTCCGGCATTGCAGTCATTTCTCATACTTCCATCAGCCCCAATGGGGCAGTGGGGAACGAAGTTACGGGCAACGAGTCGTACAGCAATACTTTGGGTGGAGGCAACACCGACGGCATCAAGACCGAAGGCGGTATGACTCAGGGTACGATCATTTCCAACAATATTGTCCACGGCAACAGCGATGATGGAATCGACACCTGGAATACTTCTGGGAATACTCTCACAGGGAATACTTCGTATGAGAATGGCTTATTAAACACGGGTGATGGTAATGGCTTCAAGCTCGGTGGTTTCACCAGCGAAAATAGCGGCGCCATCAAGTATTATGGTGGCAATAACACGGTTAAAGGTAATACCGCCTACGGCAATCGTTATAATGGCTTTGACTCAAACGGGAGCGGGGCCAATTACTACGAAAATAACGTTGCCTACAGCAATGGCAACGCGAACGTCAGCAGTGCCTGGGGTATCCAAGACTCTTGGCGCACCAACAGCGATACTCGTCAGAGTACAATCATCAACAACAATTCCTACAGCAACAAAACCGCCAATTATGCTAAAGGTGTCTACACTACTACCTTCACTGGCAACACAGAAAATTCCACCTTATTCCCCTCACCCTCTCCCACCCCCAAGCCCTGGACTACCATGGAAGGGGACTATACTACTTGGTCCACCAACTACCTTAAGACCATGTCAGGCTTTACTTCCGGTGACTTTAGCGAGAACGGGGTGGTAGACGGGGTCGACTTTGTGCTATGGTTGACTAAATATGCGATCTAAATACAAACGCCAAAACAATACCAAACGCTATCTCCTTATCGCTGGGCTCCTGGCTATGGTTGGCGTCACCATGTACTTTGCCAATTTTTTGATTCAGCGCTCAGCCAACTATCGCGCCGGTGCCGCTGCTGGCAATGCTCAGCTTTACTTTGAGCCCGCCACACTCTCTCTCCCAGCTTCTAGTTTGGTCAACGTCTGGGTCACGACCGACAAACCCATGGCATTTGTCAGAGCCGAGTTTACTTTCGACCCCGCACTACTAAAACTAACCCAGGAAATAACTCTTGCCAATCCAGCATTAAAGCGAGTTAAAACCTTAAGTACCATGGCCGAAGCCAATGCTGGCGGCAAGGTCGTGATTATTGCCGGTCTTGATCCCACCACTTTATCTGCCGCCCCAACTGGATCATTCAAGCTCGCCACCCTCAGTTTTTCACCCAAGGTCACCACCTCCAATCTAGAGACAAACCTAGCCATGATAGCCGGCAATCTGCAGCTGGTAGATACTACTGCCACACCTTTCAATCTGACCAACTCACCAGCCAGGCTGACACTGAACCCTGCCCCTTCTCCCACCCCAACTCCTACCGCTGTACCCACGCCTACCCCCACACCTGATCCCAACGCTGACTTGACCGCGCCAAGTGTCAGCATTACTTCCCCCGCCAACGGGGAAACTCTAAAAAGCACCTCCTTGGTCACCATCTCCGCTACTGCGTCCGACAATAGGGCAGTCACCAAGGTCCAATTCCTTGTCAATAACATCTCCGTTTGCACTGTCATAACTTCACCTTATACCTGCAACTGGACTACTCCCAAAGGTAGGAAGTCTCCGCAAATCAAAGCTGTAGCCTCAGACGCCGCCGGAAATACCAGTGTCAACACCATCACCGTCAAAACTAGATAATGCTTGCAGTGCGGTGTATACTATAGGTAATTAGTTTTCTGCCCAGAAATACTAGGAGACCACAAGCATGTTACGGTCACTAAAGTTGCAGAAGAAGATTGTTGCCATTTGGTCCCTATTTTCTCTTCTTTTGAACATGTTTCAGCCCGCCTTTGTCGCCCTCGCTCTCGCTCCCGTCATCTCACCCAGTACAGTTAGTGCGCAAGAAGTCATCGATTCTGCTAGTGCAGAACCCTCCGCGGAGCCTTCCGCCGAGCCGTCGGTCGCTCCCTCTGTTGAACCCAGCGCCGACCCCACTGTCGCACCATCCGCTTCCCCAGATGCTACGGTTGAACCGGTAGCTTCTGTCGAGCCAAGTGCTGAACCATCGGTTGAGCCCACCGTCGTCCCAGAGTCAAATCCACCCGCCACGCAGCCTTCGCAAGATAGTTCGCCCGCGCCTCCCGCCTCGCCTGGCTCACAGTCCCCTGAGCCCACCACCGCTTCCTCCATTTCGCCCTCGCCAACTTCATCTCCCGATTTAAACGAAAGTCTTGATATCACCATCGTCGACAATACCGCCGCCGAGTCCATTGCCGAATTTGATTTGACCGTCACCGAGACCGGCTCCGCCACCCTCGCCACCGACAAAGCGGATTATGCCCCCACCGACACCGCTATTATTACTGGTAGTGGCTTCCTTGCCAACACCTCTTATCGCCTAACAGTTTCATCCTCCGATGAGCCCGCCACCTCCACCACTGTCGACGTGACCACCGATGAGAATGGCGATCTCTTCTATGCTTACCAGCTCGACGGCATCTACCGCCCCAACTACAAAGTCGAAGCCTATCTCGGCTCCACCCTCATCGCCACCATTACCTTCACTGACAGCGCCACGGTCACTCCAGGATCGGGAGGAACAAATATTTCCACGAATTATGCTCAAAATGGATCGACTCCTACTTATACGACGCTAGGCAATATCATAATTAATGAGCTAGTTGAATCCGATTTCGCCGCAAGTCAAACCTCTCAAACATTGATTCTGACTGCACCCAACAACTGGAATTTTAACACTGGAGTCGGAAGCGCCTCATTCCAACCAGGAAGGGATCTGGACACTGTCAGTATTTCAGTCGCCGCTACGACTCTCACTATTACATTCTCAACTGACAGTAGTGCGAACAAGCTCGATACTCTGACGATAGCCGGAATTCAAGTGAGAGCAATTGACGGCACCATTATTCCCTCAGCAGGAAGTATTCTTCGCACTGCTGGCAATCCAGGTACCGGAAATATCGCTGGAATTACAAACGATTCCACTAGTTTTGGACCATTATCTCAGGCTGTAGTGGCAAGTCCATCGCCTAGTTCCTCACCAGCTGGTAACCCAGCTGCCGACCTTGATCAATGTAAAAACGAAACAGCCGCAGCACCCCAATCACCCTGTGAGTGGGTCAACGGAAGCTTAAATGCGAACCAGGCTCACTATGTAGAGGGTCAATCAGTGCCATATCGTCTGCGCATGACAAATTTGGCCAATGGTGTCCACACCGTTACCTTGGGTTATGACGTCAAACATAGTGGCGCTCATGCTCTCGACTTCCTCACTCATTTCGACCGACTCGAGCCCCATAGCCCCTTTGGTCATCTTGCCGAAATTATCGACCCAACCAGTGGTGTTACAGGCCTTGGTTCACCAGACACATTTACTATTCCTGCGCCCTCTAGTGCTGGCAGTCCAGTAGCTGGTCAGCCCAGCACTCTCTTCAATAGTTTGCCCGCCGGCGAAAAATTGATGAC
Source organism: uncultured Pseudomonadales bacterium (assembly GCA_964349305.1). GTDB lineage: Bacteria > Patescibacteriota > Microgenomatia > UBA1400 > UBA12108 > CAJAUT01. Next base: position 25,364 of record CAYGFS010000007.1, on the reverse strand, counting down.
CATTTACAATGGTTCAATTACCGGGATTACATATCCGGCTGAAGGTGATCTAACTGCCGCCCAATCCGAAACTCAAATTCAGGTGACTTTTACAGCGACGGATCCCACGGTTGTTCTAGCTTGGGGTGGTCATATTGGCATGGAAGCCACCTGGGGAGCCAATAACTCTGCCGGAGGTATCAATGGCGCCCCCTATCACATGCGCCTTAAAGATCTTGATGGATCAGGTGGTAATCAAGATCGATCTCTGCAAGCAGGTGCGGTCGCTCCACCAAGCTCGATTAGAATCATTAAAGACGCACAGCCTGATCACGCGCAAGACTTCGCCTTCACCACTACAGGCAATGGATTAAGCAATTTTTCTCTCGACGACGACGCCGATGGAACGCTTCCCAACACGACCACCTTCACTAGTCTCCTAGAGGGCACATTTACTATCACAGAAAATGCGACTACGGGCTGGGCCTTAACCTCTCCGGTCGTTTGTACAACCGACGGAACATCCAACACTCCCTCTCAATTCACTCAAATCTCAGGTGGCATCTCAATCAGCTTAGTAGCTGGAGAAAACGTTACTTGTACCTTCGTCAACACTCAGGTCACTGGCTCCATCACCATTGTCAAAGACGCAGATCCAAATAGTAGTCAAGATTTTGCCTTTACCGGCGATCTAGGCAGCTTCTCACTCGACGACGACGCCGATGGAACTCTTCAAAACACTCAAACCTTCACCGGATTAGTCGGCGGCACCTACGCCGTAGCCGAAACGCCGGTTACTGGGTGGGATTTGACGAGTGCTACCTGTGATGATGGCAGTCCAGTATCAGCTATCGATCTAAGTGCTGGTGAAGACGTCACTTGTACTTTTACCAATACCCAAAAGGGTCACATGGTTGTGGACAAAGTTACTGTCCCCAGTGGATCACTCCAAAGTTTTGACTTTGTGGCTGGCGGCACGGGGTACAGCAACTTTAGCTTGACCGACGCAGCTACACCCAACGATCAGACATTAGTTCCTGGCAGCTATAGTATCTCAGAATCCACACCCACCGGTTGGGATCTCACTGGTACTCAGTGTGTGAGTTCTCTGCAAGATACCGAAACTGCTGGCTCACTTGAACTCGATCCAGGTGAAACCATTACTTGTACCTTCACCAATACACAGCGCGGCAAGATCTTAGTCACGAAACAAACTCTCCCCGACGGAGACCCTGCGCTCTTTGACTTTACCTCCTCCTACGACGCCGACGGATTTGTCCTCAGTGACGGCCAAACCAATGACAGCGGCTACCTTGTTCCAGGTACTTACTCAGTCGCAGAAACGGGCGAGTCAGGCTGGTCACTCACAGGTTCGTCCTGTACCGATCAAAGCCTAGTCACTGCTATTGGGATCTCGGCCGGTGAAACTGTTACCTGTACATTTACCAATACCAAGCTCGGGTCTATCTCAGGCTTCAAATGGGAAGACATGGATGGCGACGGTATTTGGGACGATGGTGAACCCACACTCGCCAACTGGCTCATCACCTTGACCAATCCAGATAATACGACCGTTGATACCTACACTGATGGGACTGGTTATTACCTCTTTGACAATCTCCTACCTGGCAGCTATGGTCTAGCCGAAGACGAGCCCGACGACTGGACCAAGACATATGGCACCACCGGAGTCGTGCTCAGCGCCGGCCAAGATTCAGTCAACAACAATTTTGGCAACTTTGAAAATATTGACATCACCGTCTGTAAAGCCGCCGACGCCGACGGACTCCTAGCTACTACTGACGACCGGACACAAGTCGGAGACTGGTCTATCGATCTTAGTAAAAACGGCAACGTCATCGACAACACTCGCGTCACCGGTAGAAACGGTTGCTATACCTGGACCAACCTTGGGCCAGGGGATTACAGTGTCTCCGAAGAAACCCAAGCAGGCTGGACCAATCTCGACCCGACCACCCACAACTTTGGCGTTGTCCAAAGTGGAGGTGACTACAGCCACACCTTCGTCAACACTCAGTATGGCTCGATCATTGTCGAGAAACAAACCGATCCCGACGGTGACTCTACTTCATTCGAGTTCGACACAAACTTCTCCAGCAACTTCTTCCTCTCAGACGGTCAGCAAAACAATAGTGGCAATCTCCTCGCGGGGAACTATTCCGTCACCGAACTCACTCCCGCTGGCTGGGATCTAACTAGTGCAACCTGCTCCGACCAAAGTATTCCAAGCAGTATCTCGCTTACCGCCGGAGAAACCATCACTTGTACGTTTAATAATCAAAAAGATGCCAATATTGTGGTTGTCAAACAAACAGATCCAGATGGAGACTCCACTGTATTTGACTTTGATTTGAGCTACGGCGACGGCGACGCGGATCTCTCCGATGGTCAGTCCGATGATTCCGGAGATCTTGTTCCTGGACAATACTCGGTTCTAGAAAATACACCAGCTGGTTGGGATCTCACTGGCACCCAGTGCGTAAGTTCTCTCCAGGACAGCGAAACCGTAGGTTCACTAGAGTTGGACGCAGGTGAAATCATTACCTGCACCTTCACCAATCAAAAAGATGCCGGCATCGTCGTCATCAAACAGACGAATCCTGACAGCAGCCTGGAAAATTTTGAATTTGATGCCAGTTATCACAACGAGAATTTCCTCTTGACCGATGGTTTTGCCGATCTTTCTGGCGATTTAGTACCCGGCACTTATTCTGTAGCTGAGCTTCCTGAAGCGGGCTGGGACCTAACCAGCGCCACCTGTGACGACGGCAGCAACCCTTCATCCATAGGCCTTGTTGCTGGTGAAACTGTTACCTGTACCTTTACCAATACTCAAAGAGGTCACATTATCGTTGATAAAGTAACGGATCCGAGTCAATCACCCCAAAGCTTTGATTTTGTTGCCACGGGAACAGACTACGACAATTTCAGTTTGACCGACCAAGCCGCACCCAACGACCAGGAGCTAGCTCCTGGCAGCTACTCTGTGTCTGAGACTGCCACTGCCGGCTGGGATTTAACCGATACAACGTGTGTGAGCTCATTCCGTGATACAGAAACCGCCTCAAACCTCGAGCTTGAACCCGGGGAAACCATCACCTGTACATTTACAAACACCGCCCTAGGGAATATCACCGTCGTTAAATACAACGACCACAATGGTAATGGAGTAAAAGATGAAGGCGACGAAGTCTTGGGCGATACCGGAGTAGGAGCCGCAATCGAAGCAACCAGATGGGAAATGCATCTCGTTGGCACCGGCGTAGATTCTTATCAATGGACGGGTACGGGTAACCCAGCTGTTGCTGGACAAGTAACCTTTAGTGATTTAATGCCCAACTCGTTTACCTTGACCGAACAAATCAAGACAGGCTGGGTGCAAACGAATATTTCCTGTGGACAACAGGGAGAAGCTTATGATGCGATTAATGACAATCTTTCGTTTGCTCTCTCCGCTGGCCAAGACTTGACTTGCTATGTCGGCAATCAGGGTCGCGGTACAGTTACCGTCAACAAGAATGTTGATACTGACAATGATGGTCAGGTTGACGTTTTCGGGTCGACAGATTGGTTATTTGAGCTCGCGACTGCGGATTACACCATGGGGACAACGGTGCCTGTGGCCGCCGGTTCGTATCTACTAGACGAATTTCAAAACTCTGGCTACCACTTCGTATCATTGTTCTGTGATGACATCGATCAAAATGGTTCAACTACGACTGTCAATGTTGGTCCCGGTGATGACGTAGTGTGCACGTATACCAACGCTCGCGACACCGGCACCATCATCGTCCACAAACTGATCGATGCCGACGGCGACACAGAGACTACGCTCGACCAAACAAACGGCGTGAACTGGGAAATGGACGCCGACGGGTTCGGTGATGCTACCGACTTTGCTCCCCAATTTACCGATACTGACGGTACCACTACCTTCAGCTCAGCTAAAACCGGCAGCTACAATGTGCGCGAGCTCAATGCCAATCAAGACGGGTATGAATTAGTGGAATATTATTGCGACAACGGGGTGGCAGATGACAATATAGTCTTTATGAGCGTCTCCGCCGATGAGACGGTCAACTGTACATTCATCAACTCTCCAAGCGGTGTACTCCATGGCCGCAAATGGAGTGATGCAGATGGCGAGGGTGACTTTGATGAACTAGAGTTGCTCTCTGGCTGGACCATCAATCTCTACAAAGACAATGGTGAGGGGTTTGACTTTGTCGACTCCTTTGTCACCGACGACGATGCCCACTACGGATGGTACTGGTTTGAACATCTCTTCCCCGGCGACTACAAGATCTGTGAGGTTGGCCAGGCCGGTTACGAGCAAACCTACCCCGAGATCAACGATGGTTGCTACCTCGTCTCCCTCCCCAGCGGTACCTCCTCACCCTCTGTCAATCAGGAAGTATTAAACTTCGTGGCAGGCCCCGCCTATGACTTTGGCAATGCTCCCTTGACCGACATCCACGGTTACAAATGGGATGATATCAACGGCAATGGTGAGCAAGATGAAGAAGAGCTCCTCGGTGGCTGGACCATCTTCCTCGACGAGAACGGCAATGAAACACTCGATGAAGGAGAGCAATCTACCACCACTGACAATGATCCGGAAAGTCCTCATTTTGGTTGGTATCAATTCTACGATCTCTTCCCCGGACAGTACACCATTTGCGAGGTCGTTCAAGCGGGCTGGCAACAGACCTATCCGCTTGGGCGAGAAACAGTCTGTCACCACATTGTGGTTCCCAACGACAATGAGCAAACCGAAAATGGCACAGTGGGTCCGGAGTATCACTTTGGCAACCAAGCCGAGCCGGTCTTGCGCATCCAAAAATCCAACGACGCCGCGGGAAACAAAAACCCCGGTGATATCGTGACCTATACTCTCGTGGTTGATTTGACTGGCAGCTCACTCAGCGATGTCTTTGTGACCGACGTCACCCCCGACGGATTTACCTATGTCCCAGGATCATGGACTGCCGATCTCAATGGTTCACCCCTTGTAGTTCCCGAGCCCGATTATGCCTCACCCGGCACCTGGTACCTCGGCGACATGGCAGACGGAGACATCATTACTCTCACCTACCAAGCTCAAATTGCGGCCGATCAAGATGGTGGTACCTACAACGATATCGCCTGGGCAGAAGGTAGTAGTAAGGGCTGGGGCAGTGTACTAGCACTCGGCCACGACTCGGAGTATGTCGACGAAATCTTTGTCGGTACCGACGTCGTGATCAACAAATCAACCGACCAAACAGGTGCGGTCGATATCGAAAAAGAAGGCGAGGTCCTAGGCGCCGCTACGGAGCTCCCGGCTACCGGAGTCAATACTGGTTGGCTTTTGCTCGCCATCGGTTTACTTATTACTGGACTTGCCCTACTGCTTGGAGGCAAACGCATGAAGTACGCAACTGTTTTACTACTCACCGTATTCTCATTCTTCGCTTACCACGCTCCCAGCGCTATGGCCGCCGACTCGGACAACAATCTCTCTGTGCGTATCGAACAACCCCAGACCCCCGTGCGCGTCGTCGATTGGGATCTGTCATTTAGTGTCCTCGATCGTCTCGCTCGCACCCCCAGCGTGACCTGCTACGTCAAAAAACCTGGCTCTGGATCATTTGTCAGTTTTGGGGCTGTTCAGGTTGCCTCCAAATCTACTGGTGACAGCGGCAACTGCCAGGTTGACAGTACGATTGTATCTACTCAGGGCACTTATGAATTTAAAGTTACCGCCGTCTCTGGATCCGACTCCGAGGATAGTGCTACAGTGTCTGTCGTCTACGGCACGGGTGGTCCCGGGCAGCCCACCAGCTACTCCAAGGAGCACCCCGAAAGCTGCAAATACATCATCAAATTTCACACCGCCTCAGACGGCGGACTCACCACCAAAGTCAAAATCTACAGTTCTGATCAGACCAACTTTGACACGCACAGTGGTACCCAGGTTGGGGAGGTGAGTATTGGCAGCGATCAAGACGGAGAGTTTACCCACAACCGCAGTAGTGATTGCGACAAAACTTGGTACTATGTCATCCGCGCCTTTGACGCCTCCGGCAACCAATCTTCCCACCGAGGCGACGAAGTAGTGACGCTCACCACTGTAGCTGCCTCTCCCACCACCGCAGCCCTAGTTGTCACCTCAGGCGGTACCGGCGGCAATGTTTTGGGCAGTGATCAGACCGCCGAAGATGAGGGTAGTGTATTGGGTGATGAAGTAGAGTCTTCCGACAATCCTGAGTCTGTCGAAGGCGATGGACTAGTGGCCGGCGCCACGCGTGCTGCAGAGTCACTTGCCAAAAATAAATCGTTCTGGTGGATCGTCTTGGTCATCATTGCGCTTCGCATCGTCTATGGCATCTTACGCAAACCGACCAAAAATTAATTTATCTAAATATTTCACCGTAGGTCTTGGCTTAGGACTTGTCTTTGTTGCTGGCGTTATTCTGTTCCGCCTCTTTCGAGATCCCGTCAAACAAGAGCTTAATTACCTCACTTGGTCCAAAACAACCCAGTCTAGTCTCACCCCGCCAAACACCGACTTTGCCCTGACCATCGACAAAATCGGCGCCTCCTCGGCCATCATTGCCAGTGTTAATCCCTATGATAGTGCAGTCTATCAGCTGGCGCTCCGCAGTGGGATAGCTCATGCCCAGGGTACTTCGGTACCAGGGCAGGGGGCCAATATCTTTCTTTTTGCCCATAGCTCAGCCGATCTCCTCACCGCTGAGCGATATAACTCGGTTTTTTATCTAATCCACCATTTAGAGCCAGGCGATACGATCAAGGTGTGGCACGAGGACAAAGAATATCGCTACGCTGTCGCGGAGAAACACCTAGTCACCCCGGACAATACACAGTATTTAACCCAAACAGGTCTGGTAGAGACCTTGACCCTCATGACATGCTGGCCCCCAGGTACCACCTACAAGCGACTGTTGATTACCGCCCATCTTGTATCCGATTGACCTATTTTGATATATTTGACTTCGTTAGTCTGAGTTGCTATAAGTAAAGAAGATATGTCGAACATGCCTAAATTAGTTTCAGTCTTTTCTCTCAGTTTATTAATTGTTGGTACCGTTGCTTCTCCAGTTTTTGCTCAGGGTAGACCCGAAGGCGTCGGTGGATCGAGGAACGAGGCTAGTCTCAAGTCTCCCAGACCCTCAGCCTCGCCAGGATCAAAGCTCGAAGCTTGTATGGCCCGCGAGGCTGCCATCAAAACCCGCTCGACCAATTTGAATCGCATGGCTACAGGCATGCTCGACAAATTCGATCTCATCGTGAAGCGCGTCCAGGACTACTATGTCGCTAGCGGCAAAACAGTCGCGGGCTACGATGCCCTCGTGGCTGCGATCGCCACCAAGCGAGCCGCGGTTTTGACCGCCCTGACTGCCGCCCAGACAGATGTGTCCGGCTTTAGTTGTACGGTCGTCGATCCCAAGCGTCACATGACCACCTTCCAGACTCACATGAAGGGTGTCAAAGCCGCGCTTAATGAGTATCGTACCGCCATCAAAAACTTGATCGTCGCCGTCCGCTCGGTCGTGGGTGATGAACAGTCAGATGGTAATAAGAGTCCCAGACCCTCTTTCAGTCCCAAGCCATCCAAATCACCAAACGTCAATGCCAACCCTAATAGTCTCAGGAGATACGCTCAATGAAACAAAGCACCGCCAAGCGATTTAGCATCGGTCTCATCCCCACCACCCTCATACTCGCAGTGCTCACTTTTGCTTTCATCTTGTTAGTCAGTCAAAATGCAGCCCCCGCCGGCGTCAACAAAGTGACTACCATGGAGGAGTCTAGACCTGCTCCAATCAAAAACCGCGCCGAACTAGACGAAGTAACTAAAGATCTAGACACCACCAATCTTGACTCGCTCGACGGAGAACTCCAAACCATCTCCAAGGATACTGCCGCTTTCTAATTTCGCACACTATGCAGCAAAATACTCACGCTTCACCTACCTGGGTGAGGAACCTCTTTTTTTGGTCTGGGATTATAGCCACTGTTTGTTACCGCGCGATTGTTGTGCTCAACCACTACTCCTCCAAGATTGCTTTGGCAGCCTGGTACATAGGGACAGTTGGATTTATCGTCTATTTTTGGCACCGCTATCTTGTCTCCGAAAAACGGGTGGAGCTCATCAAATCCCACGACTTAATCGCTGCTGTCAGACTTACTAACTTGAAGCCTGATCAAATCGAAGCCAACGAATACATTTTGACTACGCTGCTCTCGACCAAAGAAAAATGGAACTACATTGTTATCTTTGGGACTTCGCTCATTGCCCTAACCCTCGGGATCTATCTAGACTTCTTGCGCTAATTGTGACCATAATGGAGTCATGACATTTACTGCCAAACTGCGTCATTGGTTCTCGCCCCACCATACCAACAATTTTCGCGCCAAACTCCTCCACAACTCAGGTATTTTTGCCATTATCGGGATTATCCTGACAGCCAACATCTTTCTCCGCCTCCTCGATGATCCCAATCTCCATATCTTGGGTTTTACTTCTTCCGTCACCATCGACGAGGTGGTCAGATCCACCAACGAAGCCAGAATTGGGGCAGGGCTCAAGCCGCTCGCATACAACGAAAAATTGGCCGATGCAGCCAGGCGCAAGGCCGCCAATATGCTGGAAGAAAATTACTGGGCGCACAACTCGCCCTCGGGCAAATCTCCTTGGACATGGATCAAAGCCGCTGGCTACAACTACCTCTACGCCGGTGAGAACTTAGCCAAGGATTTTGGCGACACTGGGCGCATGATGTCCGCCTGGATGGCTTCTCCCACCCACCGGGACAATATCGTCAACGCTAAATATAGCGAGATCGGAGTGGCTGTCGTGCCCGGTACTCTCCAGGGGACTAAAACAGTTTTGGTTGTGCAGCTATTTGGGGCAGGGAGCAGTGGCGGGGCAGTATCTGCCCAGGGTAGCGCTAAAGCCACACCAGCGCCTGTTGCCGTCGCTCCGCAGGTAGCCGAAGTCAAGGGAGAAGAAGTTGCCGAACCGATTTTGCCCGCTGCTTCTCCCGAGCCCACCACGATGCCAAGATTTAATGGGTTCAATCTAGCCAAGACACTCAATCTCATCACGACCGCCCTCTTCATTCTCGCCCTGATTATCGATTTATATCTAGCAGAATCACAGCGATTATCACGGCGAGTCGGCAACAACTGGGCACACATCATTTTTATTAATCTCATTTTGCTGGCCACGACCATCGTGAACGCCGGCAAGATCCTGTAAGGCTAGAACATATGATGAACCGCGGAGATTATAGTATTTTAGCTGCTCTGTCTGGCATTTACGTCTTGGTCATTTTCCGCTATCAATCCACTCCCAGGTACATCCTGATTGCTACGGTTGCATTTGGGATTACATATATATTCTGGGGGATTTTTCATCACCTCCGGGTCAAAAATTTACGTGGCCTGATTGTGCTAGAATATTTCCTTGTTGCCCTCCTAGGGGTGGCCCTTGTAAGTACATTACTGATTTGATTGGAATAAAAGTATGAAAGCAATCATCGCCGCTGGGGGTAAGGGTACCAGGATGTATCCGCTGACTTTCACCTCCAGCAAACAGCTGCTGCCCATCGCCAACAAGCCACTTATTTTATACCCACTTGAAGATATTATTAACCTTGGCATTAAAGAAATCGCCCTGGTAGTCAACGATGCCAAGCCTGCTTATCAGGCGCTGCTAGGTGATGGCTCGGCTTTGGGGATCAAAATCACCTATATTGACCAACCCGAGGCCCTCGGGCTTGCCCACGTGGTCAAGATCTGCGAGGAATATATCGCCGGTGACAGCTTTGTGTATCACTTAGGTGACAATATTTTTACGGCCGGTATCAAAAAACCCTACGATCACTTTGTCGCGTCCCGCGCTGATGCAGTCTTGTCTATCATTGAGCACCCAGAAAATTTCCGCCTGGGAGTGCCTTATTTTGACGAAAATGGCAAGCTCAGCCACATCGTCGAAAAGCCAAACAATCCTCCCAATAAATTTGGTATTCCCGGACTCTACATGTTTAGCAGTAAAGTTTTTGAAGCTTTCCGCGGAGCAGACGCCATCAAACCATCTCCCCGCGGTGAACTGGAGATAGTCGAGCTGTACAACTATTTACTCACTCACGGTGGCAGTGTCGAGGTAGCCGAACTCGAGGGAGAGTGGCGCGATCCCGGCAAATTTGACGATGCCTTAGAAACAAACCAATTAATCTTGAGTCAAATGCCAAACCACCAGGTAATGGGCGAAGTTGATGGGACCAGCCAATTAACAGGTGGAGTGACGATAGGCGCTGGGAGTCAGGTTGTAAATTCTCAAATTGTAGGGCCGGTCATTATCGGAGACAATGTCCAGATCAAAGATAGTTATATCGGGCCAGGAACCGCTATCGGTAATGATTGTCAGGTGATAGGTAGTCGTATTGAATACAGCATTTTATTCGCGGACGTTCATATTACGGAAATCACCGGAATCATTAAGTCATCGCTGTTAGGCAAACACGCACAAATCACCAAGTCGAGCGAAACCACTCCTAGCTATAGTTTTATGATTTCTGATCATAGTAAGCTCATTCTTCCAGCTTAATCGCTCACTTGACTTCACCCGAAACATAGACGAAGATAGAGCTATGCAGCCACTAGCAGATGTGCTCCGTCCCACAACCCTCGACGAGTATATTGGTCAATCTCACTTGGTAGGCAAGTCAGCTCTGCTGCGTTTGGCTATCGAGTCAGGCAATGTCCACTCCATGATCCTTTGGGGGCCTCCAGGGTGCGGCAAGACCACGCTCGCCAAAATCATCGCTTCCTCAGTCGGAGCCGAGTTCCACTACCTCTCGGCTGTCTCCGCCAAAAAAGATGATATTCGCCATATTGTGGATTCTGTACTGGAATACCGGAAAACTGGAATACCGGATTACTCCAAAAAAACTATAGTTTTTTTGGATGAAATCCACCGTTTCAACAAAGCCCAGCAAGACTATCTCTTGCCCTACGTAGAAAATGGCATCCTCACCTTAATTGGTGCCACTACGGAGAATCCTAGCTTCGAAGTCATCGGTCCGCTCCAGTCTCGCTGCCACGTTTATGTCCTCAAGGGACTCACCGAGGCCGATTTAGCCGAGATTATTACTCGTGGTGCTAAGTCACTCAAAATCAAAGTAGATCCCGCGGCCTCGGCTTTTCTCGCCACCTTTAGCAATGGCGACGGGCGCAAAGTACTCAATGTTCTGGAGACGGCCGCCAGTCTCTACCAGAAAATTACTTTAGACAATCTCAAGTCCACACTACAGTCACCATATCTCCGCTACGACCAGGCTGGAGACGAGCACTACGACACCATCTCGGCATTTATCAAGTCTATGCGTGCCTCTCAGGTCGATGCGGCGATGTACTACCTGGCCCGCATGGTGGCAGCCGGGGAGGATCCGCTCTTTATCGCCCGCCGCATGGTCATTTTTGCTTCCGAGGATATCGGTACCGCCGTCCCCACCGCCCTCGTTGTGGCCAATGCCGTCTTTCGTGCCTGCGAAACCACTGGTTACCCAGAATGTCAGCTCAACCTGGCTCACGGCGTCGCCTACCTCTGTGAGTGTCACAAATCGCGCGTGGCCAACGACGCTTTTTTTGCCGCCATGGAGGATGTCAAAACTTACGGCAATCTCGATATCCCGCTCAAGATCCGCAATGCACCCACCAAGCTCATGAAAGAACTCGATTACGGCAAAGGCTATACTAAATATGACGAAGGCAGCTACTTGCCGGACAGATTAAAAAGTAAAAAATACTTTAGGAGTGCGAAATGATCACTAAGCTTTTTGCTGTTTGTTTACTCGTCGAAGATCTAAGCAAATCACGCGAGTTTTACGAAACCAAGCTCGGACTTAGGGTCAACTCAGAAGACATCGGTTTTGTGGATTACAAACTTGGCGAATCTCCACTTGCCTTATTTGAAAAAAAATTCGCCGACGCCATGTTTCAAAAGAAGTTTATGCGACCCAGTGGGGGTGTTGTCATTGCTTTACAAGTTGACGATGTCGGCAAAGCATGCGAAAGGCTGAAAGAAAAAGGAGTTGCAATTTTCGAAGGTCCCAAGCAAACCAGTTGGGGTCAAACAGTCGCCTATCTCCACGATCCAGACGGCCATATTATTGAAATTACATCATGAGGAGGTTTTATGCCTTTTACAAATGATGACCTTTACAATTTCATCTATCGCGCCAGCTCTGCGACCTACGCTGGGGGCGGTGCCTACGAAAAAGTCTCACAGCGGCCAGGATTTCTCGAAATGATTTTCCGCGATGGAGACTGGCACTACCGCGACAGCTATACTGGATTTTATCGCTCTAGCGGATCAGAAGTTGTTCGCTACCAAGATCAAATAGTTTGGGTTTCCAACTATTGTGGAGGGATGGCCAAGGGAGCCAATGACTTAGCGAGCGAGACATTTGGTTTCCTCAAAAAAGCCATGTTGGCCAAACCCAAGGACAAACAATCATTCCGCGGTCCCGATTATTTTAAAGAGGTAGGATATGAATATAGCTATCTACAAAAGGGTGATGTGCTCTCATTCTCGGGTTATGAAGAAATCAAGAAGGACGGCATTCCTGTCTTCTCCCATGAAATTATCGGAGGAGTAATCATTAACAAATAGCGATTAAACATGAATAAATTGTTAGCTTCTATTCAATATGTGATGCACCATCCTGATCATGTCAAAATCGATCCGGTGGAGATCGACCGTTTTGTCGACAATTTTCACCCATTCGAAAAAAACCATTGGCTGGCGGCTTGCCCCTTCAACTACTCTGCACTTCCCCGTACTGAGGACGAGATCGACCGCTGGTTTCTTTCCGATTCACTAGCCTTTTGTTTTTGGGGTAATCCCCACAAATGGACAGTCGAATATCAGCATCAGAGATTCGATGGTTGGTGGGCTCTCTTGGCCAGCATCCAACGCGCCCTCGATAGCAAGATACAGCTTTTAGAAGGTAATTATCTTGCCAATCTGAGCTTCGAAGACGCTCATACATTATTTGAGGGGACTCCCGAAATCCCTTTATTTAATGAAAGAGTAGAAGCATTGCACAATCTGGGTCACACTCTTCAAACTAAATATCAAGGCAGATTCCATCATTATCTGGCTCACGCCCCCACCGGTGCAATTGAATTTGTGGAAGATCTCGCGCACAAGTTCTCTATCTTTGACGACGTTTCCATTTACAAAGGAGAGCAAGTCTATTTTTACAAAAAAGCTCAACTCCTGGTGCACGATCTGACTACCGCTTTCTCAGATTCTCCCTTAGTTCGATTTACCGGGGCTCGTGAGCTCACGGGGGAAGCTGATTACAAAATTCCCGCATATCTTCGTGATCTAGGAATCCTCAATTATTCTAAAGCCCTGACGAAACTTGTCGATAACCGCACATATGTTCCCGCCGACTCGCCGATGGAGGTGGAAATCCGCGCGGCTATGCTTTGGGCTATTCACTTGATTTGCGAAAAACTAAGCAAACGGGGGATTGAGATCGATCCACTAGATCTTGATGCAATGCTTTGGATCGAATCACAAACCAAAGATCCCTATGCTCGTCCTTACCATCTTACTTTAACTACCGACTACTAATATGCCGCAAAAAATCATTATTATTCGGCATGGCGAAACCGATTACAACAAGGAACGCCGTATTCAGGGTTGGCTTAATATCCCCCTCAATACGGTTGGTCATCAACAAGCAGAGCAAGCCGCGCTACTCATGGCTCATCAAACGATCCACGCTCTCTACAGTTCTGATTTGACTAGAGCCCACCAAACTGCGCTCCATATCTCGGCAAAAGTTGGCATAGAAGTCAAACTGGCGCCTGAGCTCCGCGAGCGTGACATGGGGATTTTTGCCGGCTGGGCCTGGGAAAAAGAACCAGACGAAGTCAAGGACAAACTTTGGACTGAGTTTGAGGCAGCCCGGGATAGTGGTGTGCGCGACTGGAAAAAGCACAGCGGAGAATCGATTGGCGACATGTCCGATCGAGTGAGTCGATTTTTCAGGGGTATACATCAACTCCACGCCAATCAAAATATTGCCATTGTCAGCCACGGCGGTACAATCAATCGCATCCTCGAACATTACGGAGTCAAAGATGTCAAAGAAGGATATCGAACTGTTGGCAACGCTTCGATTATCGTGCTCCACAAAGAAATATCGACCTATCGAGTGGAAGAATTATGATCCAAAGCCTGACTCCTCTCAAACAAGTCAAAGATCACTTTGCGGTCGCCGACCCCAAAGTATTTGCCATATTAGAAACAATCGATCTCTCAGAGTGGTTCACCGACCGACCAAGTGAAGATCATTTCTTCAATTTGACCCGCAACATTATCTACCAGCAGCTAGCCGGCAAAGCGGCCTCGACTATTTTTGGCCGATTTGAAAAGTTGATCGGCGGCCAAGTGACACCCGACAAAGTAATCATATTTGAAGATCAGGCCTTTCGCGATGTCGGACTTTCCTGGGCCAAAGCTAAATACGTCAAAGATCTCGCTGCCAAAGTAATTGATGGGACTGTTAATCTCTCCGACATTGATACTTTAGATAATGAAAGTGTCATCAGCGAGTTGATCAAAGTGAAGGGGATTGGGCGGTGGACCGCTGAAATGTTTTTACTCTTCACCCTCCATCGAGAAAATATTTTCTCCCACGGCGACCTGGGTCTCAAAAACGGCTTCACCAAACTCTACGGTGTGGAGAGCCCCACGACCCTGCAAATCCAAACTATCGTCGACCGCTGGGCACCATACGAATCCTATGGCTCCATTGCGCTTTGGCACTACCTAGACAACCGCTAACTTGCTACAATTCATGTTTGTATGACCAAAGCGCTCTTCTTGCTACTCGAAATCTTGATTGCCTTGGGTTTACCCATTTATCTCATGGGATCCAATCAGTTTATTTTGGCCGCCCGTCCGATTGTCCTGGGGATTGGGGGAGTCTATGTCGGACTAATACTCTGGCACTACCACGCCAGTCACCGAGACATTGGCATCACGAGGGCTAAACTGTTGCCCTCGTTGCGATCGCTCGTGATCCCTTCACTCGTCAGTATTGCGACGATTATTTTTATTTTGGGGATTGCACCCACCACCACGAGGTTATGGCTCATTGGTACGGATTCCCTCACAGTCTCACATCTTAGTACTAGACTCATTTTTTACATCTTTGGCTCCTCACCCGTCCAGGAGCTCATTTTTCGCGGCTATTTGACCTACCGGCTACGACAAGTCTTTTCGCGTAGGTTTTGGATTATCCTGATTTCTACCCTGATCTTCATCGCAGCCCACGTCCCCTTCAAAAGTCCGATTATGCTTATCGTCGCCGCCCTGCTGGGAGTCTATTACATCCTCAATTATTTAAAATACCAAAACTTGTTTGCCGTGACCATCTCCCACGCCTTTGTTGGGAGTATCCTGATCTTGGTTCGCAACTACTACTTACCTTATCAGTAAACGCCTGCCCCTCCGTAGCTTTACGCGAAGGGGGGTGCTATACTTTGTGTATTAGATTATACGTTTAGGAGATTTTGTATGGCAAAAGCAACCAAGAAATCAGTCAAGAAAACTAGTTCCGATATGAGCATACCCGAAATGTCGGCTACTCCCAGCACCTTACCCAAAATGAGCAACAAAACCATCACTCTTATTCTCGTGGCAATCGTGATCGGCCTTTTGACCTACAAACTCGGTCCTTGGCTAGTCCCCTCAATTGTCGGCAACACCCCTGTCACTCGTTTTGAGCTATGGTCACGCCTAGAAAAGGGTTATGGTGCTCAAGCACTGGACGATATGGTCAACGAAAAGATTCTCGACCAAGCTATCGCCAAAGCCAATATCAAAGTCGACCAGACCAAGTTAGACGATCAGCTCAAGGCGCTCGAGACACAATTCGAGTCCACTGGCGGACTAGATGAAGCCCTCAAACAGCGTGGTCTTACCCGCAGCGATCTCGAAAAGCAGATCCGTACCCAACTTGCTGTCGAAATCATTTTGGCCGACAAAATCAATCCCACCGAAGTAGAAGTCAAAGCTCAGTTTGACGAAGGCGCCACCACTGTGTACAAAGACAAAAAATTTGATGAAGTCAAAGACAGCATTACCGAAGAGCTCAAGCAAACCAAGCTCCGCGATGCCTTCCTAGCCTGGTTCGCCGACATCAAAAAAGAAGTCAAAGTGAAATCATTTGGCCTGTAAGCCAGAGGATGATGACGCTAAGCACATCATTAGTCATTTTTATCGTCCTGATAATCATCTTGGCGATCCAGCGTTCACGCTTGGTCTACGAGGTGTCAGGCACTAGTCTGCTCCTGTTTGGCTCGACCAAACCAGGGATTGGGTTATATAGCTTCTTTTTCCTCCCCGGTACCATTATCCACGAGCTCTCCCATTGGATCGTCGCCGAGATTCTCCAGGTCAGAACCGGAGCCATTACGATTTTTCCTGACCTACGTGAGGAGGGGGAAAGCCAACGGCTAGGCTCGGTGGCGACGGCCAAGAGTGACCCTTTTCGTGGATTTTTAATCGGTGTCGCTCCCTTTGTGACGGGGATCGGTATTCTTCTGGTCCTAGGGCGATTATTGCTGCTTGGCTGGAATAATTTCGCCTGGTGGCAGCTCACCCTCATCATTTATGGCATTATGGTGATCGGCAATAGCATGATTATATCCAAAGAAGATCGGCGGACTTGGCCATTTATCATCCTGGTTCTGGCATTAGTGATCATCTTCCTGATCCGGTCAAAGTATTCTCTCTCCCCCTCATCTTCGCAGCTATTGGCTCAAACCTTTTCTAGTCTCAACCTGGTCCTGGGGGTGACGGCAGGCGTTAATCTTGTTATGATAGGGGGGTCATATTTGACCAGGAGCCTTGTCGAGCGGGTGACCAAAAGACGCATTATACGCAAATAGGGGGATCATATGAAACTCATGGTAGCAGGTGGAGCAGGTTTTATCGGCTCCAATTTTATTCACTACATGCTGGATTCACATCCTGACTACGATATCATCAACTACGATCTGCTGACCTACGCCGGTAATCTGGACAACTTGAGCGACATCGAAACCAATCCTCATTATCACTTTGAGCAGGGCGACATCACCGATCTCCCCCGCATAAGCGGAGTTATCCAAAAATATGGGGTTACTCATCTCATCAACTTTGCCGCTGAGACCCACGTCGACAAGTCTATCCACGGTGGGATCAAAGATTTTGTTTTGACCAACTCACTTGGGGTGCAAATGCTCCTCGATGCCGTGCGCGCTAATGGTATCGAGCGCATGGTCAATGTCTCGACCGACGAAGTTTACGGGGCACTCGGCCTGGACGAAGATCGCAAGTTTACCGAAGACACTCCGATTATGCCCAACATGCCCTATGCCGCCGCCAAAGCGGGGGGCGATCTCATGTGCCACGCCTATTGGATCACCCACAAAACTCCCGTGATTGTCACACACTGCAGCAACAATTACGGTCCCTACCAGTATCCAGAGAAACTTATTCCATTCTTTATTTTCAAAGCTATGAAAGACGAGTCAGTCCCAGTCTATGGCGACGGGTTGAATGTCCGGGACTGGATCCACGCCATGGATCACTCTAGTGCCCTCGATCTCCTCCTGCACCAGGGCAATGTGGGCGAGGTTTACAACATAGGGGTCGACAACGAGCGCAACAATCTCGAGATCACCAAGATGGTGCTAGGGATCCTAGGCAAGCCCGAGTCGCTCATGACCTACGTCGCTGATCGTCCCGGCCACGATCGCCGCTACGCCATCGACTCTACCAAGATCTTGGCGCTTGGCTGGAAGCCCAAATATACCAGGGATATGTTTGAAACTGGGCTCAAAGAAACAGTTCAGTGGTATTTGGATAATACTGCCTGGGTCGACAAAATTCGCGCCCGCATGTCAGACATCAATCAGCATATCAAAGGATAACCATGGATCGCAGATACAAAGTCTTTACTCTCAAAAACATTCAAGCCCCCAATTTTTTCATGACTCCGCTGGAGCTCAAGGAATATATCGACTTTGATGTCAAGAGGGTGTACATGCTGAGCGCTCCCATTGGTGCCAAATCTACCGGCAATCATGCCCACAGAGCCGAGGAAGACGAGCTGTTTATCCAGCTCCAGGGTAGTTGTACCATCTCAGTCGACGACGGTCATGGGATGGAAGATGTCAGGCTTGAAGGTCCCTCAACTGCTATTTATATTCCTCACCTAGTCTGGCACGGATTCAACCACATGTCGGACGACTGTATTATTTTTGCCCTGACATCCACCAACTACGATCCAGATAGAAAAGACTATATTACTGACTATCAAGAATTTAAACAGTTGGTCGAGCAGGTATGACACAAACCATTCTCATGACTGGTGCCACCGGGCTCGTGGGCTCGCGTTTTGTCGAAATGTTTGCGGACAAATATAAAGTCGTGAATATGGACTTGACTACCGGGGTTGATATCACTCGGGGCGAGACCTTTAAACCATTTTTTGACCAGAATCAAGACGTCAAATTCCTCATTCACCTGGCAGCCTTCACCGATACCGCCAAGGCTCAAATAGAGGCAGGAGACCAGGAGGGTATTACCTACAAAGTCAACGTCCTGGGTACCCAGAATATTGCCGACACCTGCCGGGAATATGGCATTCATTTGATCCATATTTCTACCGATTTTGTTTTTGACGGCAACAGTACAGAGGTTTACACCGAAGACTCTCCGCTCTCTCCCATCGACTGGTATGGCAAAACCAAAGCCCTGGCAGAAAAAGTCGTCCGAGAATCAGGGGTGGATTATACTATCGTTCGCCTGTCATACCCTTACCGCGCCAATTACGACCTCAAACCCGACCTCATCAAAAAAATCAGGTCCAGAATCGAGGATGGGATCTTGCCACCCCAGTTTACCGACACTATTATTACTCCCACTTTTATAGATGATATCGCACACGCTTTTGACCGCATCATCGCCCTCAAAGCCCAGGGTATTTTGCACATCGTGGGCAGCACCGCACTCTCTCCCTACGATCTCGCCGTTGCCGTCGCCGTCAGTTACAGCTTAGATTCATCTCTGGTCAAACCAGGTAGTTTGACGGAGTATCTCAGCACTTCTGATCGACCCTTTGCTCGCCGACTCGCCATGTCCAACAATAAGGCTACTGAAGCTCTCGGCATCCATTTTGCCACCCTCCAGGAAGGTCTAGTAGAAATCAAAAAGCAGCAGGGTTTATGAAAAAAGTACTCTATGTCATCCTCATCGCCGTTATTATTGGCTTGGTCTATCTCAAGTACTTTATTTAGACCTAGAGTATTGACAAGTCGGCCTCTATCCTGTAAACTCGCAAAAAGTTACTTATACATTAGGAGTCATAGTTTATGACAAAGGTATCAAAATTCATCCAAGTACTCTCACTTACGGCTCTCCTTGGCGCTGGTGTTGCCACCTACACAAACGCTCCTAAAGTCGAAGCACAGGTTGAGATGGTTACGATTTGTCACGCTGCCGGACGAGAAGGGGATGTTGCCCAGTGGTTAACCCTCACAATTCCTTACAACTCAGTCTACGGTCAGGCTGGACATCTCAATGAAGATGGAACACCCCAAGCCGGTCACGAACAAGATCATCTTGGTGCATGTGCTACTGCTTCTGCCTCTCCCTCCGCCAGTGCCTCCGTTTCACCTAGTGTCTCGCCATCCGTCGATCCTTCAGCTAGCCCCTCAGTGAGTCCCTCCGCCAGTCCCTCAGTTGCGCCGAGCGTTTCTCCTACGCCCACACCCACTCCTACCCCCGGCAACAACAACAATTCGAGTAATGATAACAATAGCTCAAACGACACTGGTACCGGTGGCGCCAACCAAGAGGGCGAAGTCCTCGGTGCATACGCGCAAACAGGAGTAGTTGAAGATGCTATTATGAATGCACTAGGCGTGTTTGGTGGTCTCCTTACCAGCGCTGGAAGCATCATGTATGGCAAGAAAAAGTCTCGCATTAATGGCTAAGCTAAATAGTTTAATTAAAGATAAAATACCGGAGATCTTATTGATCTCCGGTATTTTTTTGCTTAGCCTCTCTTTGACGCACAACTTCTTGCGCTCGCGCTCTCTACGACTAGACCAGGAAACTGTATCCTCATATGTAGCTAGAGAGCCCGCCGCAGATCAGAGCATGTTACCGGTTCATATTTTTATCCCCTGGAATACCGATGTAGATATCACTCCACAAGTGCATGTCGAGGGGGAGTGGACCGTCTCTCCTGACCAGGTTGCATATCTAGCCAGCTCCGCCCTCCCTGGGGGTAGTGGCAATACTATTCTGTATGGCCACAACAAGCGAAATATCTTGGGTAATATCCGGGTTCTCAAAGGAGGTGAAACCATCACGCTCACTCTCAAGAGTGGCGCAATCCGCAAGTACATAGTTGAGCGAGTCACTACAGTTACACCCACTCAGACATCGTTACTTTTACCCACTGATACCGAGACCCTGACACTTTATACGTGTGCCGGTTTTATGGACAGTCAAAGGTTTGTTGTGCGTGCCAAGCCTCTCCCCGAATTATCAACCCCCGCCCCAGACCCAGAGCTCCCCACCCAGCCATATCCAAATATCGTGTTCTAATCTGTGTAACAATTTCCCAATTGTAAAAATAGTTCGGTAGTTCGAACTACTAGACTATTTTGTTTGTGATATTGTTATGATATGCCCCACGTGTCAATAAGTAAGTTAAAACCAGAAATTCATGACAGATTATTAGATGTTTTAATTGAGGTAATTACCTCTACAAATAAAACAAAGAGTGGGCTCCTTTTTACGCATCACTTTTTGTCACCTACCGAACAAACAATGCTTGCCAAACGGCTAGGGATCGCCCTGCTGCTAAAGCGGGGATATACCTACGATTTAATCATGGAATACTTAAAAGTCAGCAAGGGAACTGTAGCAAAAGTTGCAGAGATAATTTCTACCAATGACTCAGAGTCACAGAAAATTCTCGACAAAATAATTCATAACAAGGAAATCGAGGAAACTTTAGCCAAATTTGAATATCATATTAGAAAACTAATCCCACCCAAAGGTCGCAATTGGACTGTCTGGCGAAGTAATTTAGAAAAAAACAAAAGAATTAGCGAAGAACCATTATAATGTCATCTATGATCAAGGGTATTATTCTAGACATTGACGGGGTTATTGTTGGAGAGAAAGTTGGCCTCAACTCGCCTTATCCACACGAACAAGTATTGGCTAAACTACGCTCGATTCGAAACAGGGGTATCCCAATTACGCTCTGTACCGCCAAGCCTCACTTTTCCATAGACAAAATAGTTCTTGATGCAGGGCTAAACAATATGCACATTACCGATGGCGGAGCTGTCATTATCAACCCACTGACACGCGAGATAGTCGAGGAACACAATCTAGACACAAACATCAGTATTCAGATCATCCAAGTACTTATCGCCAACAATGTATATACCGAATTTTATACAGCCAACGATTATTTTATCCAAAGAAGCCAGCAAAATTTCATTACACCTCAGCACGTGCATATATTACAAAAAGATCCAATTTTAGTTGACGACCTTAGGAGTGAGGCAAATAAGCAAAAAATTACCAAAATTATGCCTATTGCCCTCGATGTAGCTGATAAAACCAAAGTCGCTACAATCCTGAGCAAGTGGGACAAGCTGGCCACAATCAGCTGGGGAATCCACCCAGTGGCCTTGCCGCTCCAGTTTGGCATAGTGACCGCCCTAGGCATATCAAAAAAAGAAAGCACCATCTCAGTCGCTAAACTACTCGGAATCAAACTTACTGATTATCTTGGAGTCGGCGATAGCTTGAGTGACTGGCAATTTATTGAGATTTGTGGCCAAGGCGCGGCCATGGGCAATGCGGCAGAGGATTTAAAGCAGTTAGTTACCAGCAAAGGAAAAGGTAAATGGTATATCGGCAGTACCGTCAATGAAAACGGTATCATTAATATTCTCGACTATTTCATCAAATAGTACGGTAGTTCGAACTACCGAACTATTTATCTTTTGTCATGTCTGGTCGACGAGTCTTTGTACGTTCAATTGATTGTGCTCGCCGCCACTCGTCGATTTTGGCATGATTGCCACCCAGTAGTATTTCTGGTACTTTCTTCCCTTCATATTCCTCGGGCCTGGTGTATTGGGGGTATTCCAGCAATCCTTCAGTATGGGACTCATCATGACTAGAGGCATCATCGCCTAGTACACCTGGAAGTAGTCGCACAACCGAATCAACAATCGTCATGGCAGGGAGCTCACCGCCCGTCAGGACGTAGTCGCCGACCGAGATCTCCATGTCCACGTACTCTCGGATCCGCTCGTCAAATCCCTCGTAGTGGCCGCAAATCAAGATCAGATTAGATTCTTCGGCTAACTCTAGCGCCGTCGCCTGCTTATATACTTGTCCTTGCGGGGTGAGTAGAATGACTATTGGTTTACTTAGTTCCGATCCTTGCGCGATTTTAGGCGAGTGATCGGAACTTTGGTCTCCGACCTGATTTAAAGCATTTAGCAACACGTCAAATCTGAGCACCATTCCCGGCCCGCCGCCGTAGGGGTGATCATCCACACTCCCATAATTATCTTTGGCCTGATCCCTTAGGTTGTGAATGACCAGCTCGACTTTACCGCTTTTGATTGCCCGCCCAACAATACTGTGGGCTTTAAACCCATCAAAAAATTCGGGGAAAAGAGTAATGATATCGATTCTCATAATGGGCTCCGAATATTTTTTAATTGCGGGTTCGTTACTTTAGTATACTGCTGCGTGGTCGTAATGCTCGCATGTCCCAGTAGCTGCTGTATATATCGTATATCCACCCCATTTTCCAGTAGATGAGTGGCGAAACTATGGCGCAGACTGTGAAAAGTGGCAGATTTCTTAATCCCAGTCAATTTTAACGATTTCTCAAATACTGATTGTGCGGTACGGGTTGTTAGTTTCCCACCCCGTTCACTCTCGAACAAATAACTCCCTGGTTCTCTCCCAGCTGTCATGCGCTCTAGATCATTTGTGAGTTTCTCGGGTAAGATAGAAACTCTGTCTTTACCGCCTTTACCATCCCTGATTGTGACACTGAGTTCTGCAAGATCTATATCCTTGACCTGCAAATTTATTACCTCGCTCACCCTGAGTCCCGCCCCATATGCCAAGGAAATCATGAGTTTATGTTTTACATTTTTTGTAAAATCGATTATACGACCGATTTCCTCCCTAGATAAAACAACCGGAAGCTTCTGGTGTCTTTTTGTATACGGGAAGGGTCTATTCCATGGTCTTTTCAGGACTTTTGTGGCATACAATTTATACGCAGCGTGATATTGGTTCAATGTATAAGATGATTTACCCTCTCTCGCCAACACATCCAGGAACTGGATCAAATCATTATTTCCAATCTCCTCTACGCACCTAGAATATGCCTCAATTGTCCGTGGACTATATCCCGCCACCCGCATGTATTGTTGAAGAGTCTCTATCATCATGCTAAAATTGTACCATTAAACCTGCAATTTCGTGATTATGCGAACAATTATTCGCATAATCACTAGTTCTACGACATACATTTTTGTGCTATTTGTAATAGTTTTTCCGATTTTGTTTTTATCAAGATAAAAAGGGGTTTTAAGATTCTCTATTTTTTTAGGGGGATGAGGTGTCGCCTTCGGCGACTTCTTAAGACTAACTTCTTTTTCGCAGTAGGATAACGCTATATCCCCTATATTTGTCACGCTTAACTACTTCAAAAAGGGGCTTTTTAGTAAGTAATTCTTCAATTCTGGTAATGACTGTTGAAGAAGAGCTAACTATAAATTGTCCATCAGTTCCGAGTTGTTCATAGGCCTGAGTGATATAGAGACTATATACTTCAAGATCGTGTTTATCTTTGAGGGAACCAACAACTAAATCAAAAACCTGATTCTCTATATTTATTCCAACTTGATGCCTCAGCACGATTTTTCCCTCAGGATATTTGTTATCGATCAAGTTATCCTGAGAAATTTTCAATGCCTGAAGATCTCTATCCACAAGGTATAGTTTAGTCGGATGAAGTGCATGAGATATGGCGGTTGGAACATATCCTTGCTCAGGATTAAATGCCAAAACAGCTAGCGAGGTGTTTGTCATTCGCTCGAGCGATGACAATAAGAGACTTGTGTCGTAACTCGATCGCTCAAATTCTGGCAAGTGGAAAGTAGTCTTGATCAATATTTTTGTGTTTTTGAACAAGAAATCACTTCGACCGCGGTAGTATTCACCACTTTCAAAAGCTGACCCTGTAGTAGATATGACTTGGGCTTTAACAGAATTAAATCGGTAGTGATAGACATGATGGCCAGGCCAAGATCGCTCATAAGTAATTTCTATAGATTCATCTGTGATTAATTCCTTGTGTATGTATTCATCGATTGCATCAATAACCACAATGATTACTTTCCCATTTTCTCTTAGATGAAGCCGAGCATCTTTAATTATGTGAGTAAGGACATTATTTCCAACTTTTGCAGGAATGTTAGAGACTATTAGATCGAAGTCAGTATCTTTAACTTCGTCATAACCTAGACTTCCATATATATGAATATTGTCTGCAACATGATTCAAAGTCGCATTAGTTTTGCTGTATTGAAGAGCTAAGGCATCTCTGTCAGTCATATGTACTTCTGATGGTGGACACATCTTCTTGAGCGTAATTCCAATTGGTCCATAACCACAACCTAGGTCTAGCACCTTTTCAAATGAATTTATTTTCTCGAATAGCAGGGTGCGCAGTAGGCGTTGCGTGCCGTTATCTATAGCTTGAGAACTGAAAAGATCTTGTGAAATCATGAACTCTAAATTATGTTCATCAAGTTTGAAGTTAATTGTTTTTTTGTAGTAAGGGTCGTGGTCGCTCATATTTCATATACCTAGATATAATCAGGATACATTTTATCATCTTGTTTACCACTTTAATTGTTAGCGGGAAATGAAATTATCGAATGTGCTTTCAGCTCAGTGTATTCACCCCTAACCCCTCTACACTGAGCTGAAGGGAAAAGAGAATCTTAAAACCAAGAACAGGGTAGATAAAAACAAAAATTGGAAAAACGGTTTTAAGGTACAAAAATGTACGTCCGCGTCACTTCGTTCCTTGACCACGTTGCACTCTCACTCCACGCAGTATCAAGAACTACAGATTATACTGCGTTCCGTTCGGGTCGTAGAACTAGCGCGTATCTGGTTCGCTTCGGTGCCCTCGCTCTCCCATATTGCT
>CAYGFS010000006.1:0-35750 GCA_964349305.1 uncultured Pseudomonadales bacterium | reverse complement strand
GACTTTTCCAACTCGTTCTCCTCCCCCTCATCATAGCCGGGGCATTTTTCACCTGGAGTCTCCCTCGGATCACCTCTGACTACAACTTCAACACCGACGAGCTCATCTACCTCGAGCGCACGAAATACGCTACTGCCTACTTCTCCGGTGATTTTGACAATCCTGCCTGGTCAGACTGGGGTTCATTTGACCAGCCCCAGCTCACCAACTACCTCTATTCTCTCGTCCCTGGCGACCGCAATCTGGTCGATCCCTCCAATTCACCCTGTAAAACCTCTGACAGCAGCTTTTATAGCGCCTGGGGATGTCTGGACGGACCTCCACTGAGTACCTGGGATTCGTCGCTCGCGCCCCTCAAACAGCTCGTCACCCGCTCACGTATCCTCGCCACCGGGATCTCCGCCCTGGCACTTGCCGCCACCTACTACCTCGGTCTAGTGGTTGCTGGTCCCCTCACCGGTATCCTCGCCGCGCTTTACTTGGGCTACTATAGCTTTTTCAAAAACCTGGCGACTATGGCTATGATGGATCAGTTACTACTGCTCCTCCTCAACCTGCAGTTTATTTTTGCCGTGCTGCTCGCCAAAAAAACCAAATACCAAACCATTATTTATACACTTCTTGGAGTCGCTACTGGCCTAGCCATCAGCACCAAATTGTCTGCCGCCATCCCAACTTTAATTGCTTATGGATATCTTGCCATTCAATCCTTTGACCTTAAAACCAAATCACTTGGTAAATTGTTCATCTCCGCTGCTTTGGCAATTTCATTATTTCTCGCTCTTCATCCTCCCCTTTGGCATAACACAATCAATGGTATTCAAAAAATGATTTCTTGGCGCCTCTCTCAAATCAACAGTCAATCCAACTCTACCTTTGTACCGCTCAACATGGGGGATAAGTTCACCTATTCCCTCGACGAGCTTTTCGGTTCCTGGGACATTACCCAGTCACCCCAGTCAGTCTATCCAGTAGCTCTGCTGGCGCTCCTGGCCTTTACTATGATCTCTTGGTATAGGCCTAGCTTTAGCTTGATTGGCCTACTAAATTTAGGAATATTCGTTTTCCTCCTACCCATCAAGTGGAATCGTTATTTACTCCCTATCATGCCCTTTATTGCAGTCTCACTCTCTGCCATACCAGACATTCTCTACCACTGGATCAGACGCATCAAAGTCGACTGGTTTAAAGTACGTCATTTTGGCATCGGTGTATTTACCGCGCTCTTATTTCTAGCCATCCTCTACCTTATTCATCCTCTTTCGCTGATCAATCTGGGGATTCTAGCTATCACCCTCTTCCTCGTAGTCCAGGGATACCTGGTCACTCGTTCCATGCTCTATTCTTTTAGTCGCAAGGATTCGAGCGTTATAGCTGCAACCAGTCCCAAGCACACATTTAGCCTGATCATTCCCGCCAAGAATGAAGCCAACGTGATCGGTCAAACCATCGCCACGATCACTAAACAGCAATACCCAGAGTACTTGTTTGAAGTACTAGTGATCATCCCTTCAGACGACATCGCCACCCTCAACGCAGCTGATAGCGCTATTAATACTGCAGGCGTAAATAATATTCGAATCATTCCGGTAGACGGTGCCCCACACAGCAAAGCTTACTCACTCAATCTGGGTATCCAGCTAGCCAAGCACGATTATATTGGTATCTTCGACGCCGAGGACGAGCCCAATAGTGAGATCCTCCAGAAAATCAATGATTATTTAGTCATGCATCCACAAACCCACGCTGTCCAAGCTCCTGTCCACTTGACCAATCTAAACAGCAACTGGTTCTCTAGTCTCAACGCGGTCGAGTATTACTTCTGGTTCCGCTCGGTACTGCCTTATCTTAAACAGGGCAACACTATCCCCTTGGGTGGCAATACCATCTTCATCCACAAACAAACCCTCAAAAGTATCGGCGGATATGATGAAGCCTGTTTGACAGAAGACGCCGAGCTTGGTATCCGCTTAAGCAGCATTTCTGCCAACATTGGCGTCATCGCTGACTCGGCATTTGCTACGCGCGAAGAAACTCCCGCCGATGAGATGGGACTCATCCGCCAGCGCTCACGTTGGGACCAAGGATATCTCCAAGTCCTAGTCAAAGGATCTTGGACCGCACTCCCACTCAAGCAGCAGCTTATGACTGTCTATATTCTCACCCAACCCATTTTCCGCCACCTGAGTTTTCTCAATATGGTCTTCGCTCCCCTCCTGTCATCGCTCGGTATTATCCCGCTTTGGATTGCCCTACTGTCGTTTATTCCAGGATATTTTCTCCTCATTCAGCTCTCACTTTATTGTCTTGGACTCAGTGATCTGTCTAAGATCCATCACGTCCATGTTTCTCCTCTGCGCTATGTTTATCTGCTCCTTAGTTTCGTCCCGTACCAAGCACTTCTTTCGCTCGCTACCCTCCGCGCCCTAGGTAAAATCTTCGCCGGTAACTACACCTGGGACAAAACAACCCACAACAACTTCCACAGACCTAGTCTTGCTATACTAGAGTCATGAAAAAATTTGTCCTCCCACTCCTTGTTTTCCTTGTGGGGGGGATTATCGCACTCTACAACATCCAAGGTTTCCCCAAGATGGTCGGTGACGAGGGTATTTACGTTTCTCAGGCCTACTGGCTGTCCCACTTAGGGGCATTAGGACCCTACACCTACTGGTACGATCATTTCCCCCTCGGCTGGATCCAAATCGGCGCTTGGCAGCTCCTCGCCGGCCCTGCTCCACTCTTTGGCAGTAGCGTACTTTCATCTAGAATATTTATTGGCCTCATCCTCGCCGGGTCCACGACTCTCCTCTACCTCCTTACTCGTAGGCTCACGAATTCCAAATTGTTCGGTCTCATCGCCGGCCTGCTTTTTATCACGAGCCCTCTCACCCTTACTTTTGGCCGCATGGTTCTCCTCGACAACTTGGCCATCTTCTGGTTTTTGGCCAGTCTCCTGCTCCTTGTTTACCACCCCACCAAACTGCGCAATCTGACCTACTCAGCTCTGGCTCTCGCCGCGGCCATTTTAACCAAAGAATCGCTGCTCTTTTTCCTCCCACCTTATCTATATTTGGTCGCTTATTTAAACAAAGAAAATATTCACAAACGCTATGGCCTCACGATCAACTATCTCACTATTTTCTTTTTCTTGTCCTTCTTCCCTCTTTTGGCAATGCTAAAAAACGAACTTTTCCCTCTGGTAAATCAAGTTTCACTGTTAGGGACTATTTTGTTCCAAGCCAACAGAGGATCTCAATTACCTTTCTGGGATCTCGATTCTCATTTTCTCCAAACCATGAAAGTTTGGCTCCAAATAGATCCCATAATTATCTCTCTGGGTTTTATCTCTACAGCCATCCTTATCATTACCAAAACCTCGACTCAACTCAAAATTTTTGCCAGTTTCACTTTATTCTTTCTCCTCTTTCTTATTCGTGGCGGACAGATTTATGACTTCTACCTTATTCCTGTTGTTCCACTCTTAGCGGCCAACATCGCAGTTCTACTCTCTAAGTTCAACCAGTTGTTTAAATCAAAATTAATACCACATATCTTCACCTTTTCGATTATTATTTATGCTGGATTAGGTGGCACCTATCCTCTCACTTCTCAAGCCACCAAACCTCAAGTCGATGCCCTCAGAAGTTTAGAACAGACTCCAGGTAACACGCATACCATTGCCAACAACTACTATCACTTAGATTTATACCTTCGCGATCATCAAGTAGATTGGTATAGCAAAATCGAATCTGATCCACCCATCAAACAAGCTTATGAAAATTTGAGTCAGGCTGAGAAATATTTTCTGATCGACGAAACAGTCGCGCGCGAAATTGTAAATGGTGACCTCCCTTATATCAAAAGCAAGCTCAGCACTGCACAAAAAATCAACGACTTTGGCAAAAATCTTGGACCCGGTGAGCTCGCTACGATCAAGCCCTATACCAACGATTATCTAGTTTTATACAAACAAAACGTTTTGGTCAACACAACATCAACTATTGTCACCCTCCCAGTTATCACCGAAAAAAGCCTTTCGACGATAAAGGATCGTCAGATATCTGGAATTTTGTTAACTTCCGACAATTTTTCTGGTTCTGTGGATCTACAAACAAAAATTGCTCTCATTAGGTCTAATCTCCCCAACACGCTTATCTTTACTACTCAGGACGGCGAAGGTAACAACAATATCCCCTGGATCCCCACCATCAGTCGCAGTTTCTACAAATCAACTCAAGAAGCCACTGATGCGACACGCAAAAAATCCCTAGCCCTTAAAGCACTAGGGTTTGACGGTGCCATCGTAGCAACCAGCAACAACAGCGATAGTTACTTACCAGACATCATCAAGGCCTGTAATGAGGTATTTATCGGCTTGATACTTTATGACGGCTCCCAAATCCCTGCTTCAGGCAACCTAGTAGTCAGCACAGACCAAGAATTAGCCACAATCAGGCAGTCCTCTTTCCGCGGCAACATTTTCCAGATCAAAAGAGAAGAATAGTATTAACCAAGAATATAGGATTTGTAGGTCAACTTATACAGTCCAGTGGCAAAAAGAGCGGCACCGGCAATACCCAAAGCCAATTGGAGCATTTGGTTCTCAGCAGCACCGGTTTCAACTACTTCATGAGTTACGGTCGTGGTAGTCGTGGTCTCACCACAAACCTCACCTGTTCCATAAACGTTACGACAAGTCGAAACAGTTTCAGCTCGCACGGCGGAAGCAGACGACAGAAGAATTAATGTGGCAACCACAATTAGTTTTTTCATATGGGCGGCATCATACCACCCTATAACCATAATGTCAACCCTATATAGGTCTAGTTTAGAAGATCATTTTGGATATGCTATACTCGGGCTATGAAGCAGCAAAAAGACAAAACTACTCAAGGATTTCACGCTCTCGTCTGGCAAGAGGAAGATCTTTTTGTGGCCAAGACTATTGAGATCGAGCTAGCCAGTCAAGGAACAACCAAAAAAGAAGCACTCAAAAACCTAGAAGAGGCGATCGAGCTTTACTTCCAGGACGAACCCAAGCCCCTGCTCAACGTCAGCGTGATCCAAAATCTCTCCATCGAGCATCTCACTCCCAGATTTACCAACTATGCCTAAGCGCTACACTGCCAAGCAAATATTGAAAGCGCTCCATAAACTCGGATTTTCAGATGTCACCCAAAAAGGTAGCCACCTAAAGGTCAGAGGTATTCGTGATGGTAAGTTACAAACCGCCATTATTCCCATGCACCATGAAGTATCCGTCGGCACACTGTCCTCCATCCTCCGCCAGGCCAATGTGACCAAACAAGAGCTAGAAGATAATATTTAGTTTATCTTGGTAAAAAACGTATTTCTAACTTCATGTCCAAGGCTTCAGCCAAGCGCTGCATAAAGGGAATGGTTGGGTGACTCTTGCCCGATTCTACCCTGGCAATAGAAGACTGAGTCGTCCCCATCTTCTTGGCTATCTGAGCCTGGGTCATACCCTTCTCTACTCTAGCTCTCAGTATTGCTCGAAGGGGCTCACTCTCCTGTCTCACCTTCTCATACCCAGAACACCACTCTGGATCTTTCATCTTTTCGGCAAGATAGTCGTCAAAACGTACAAAAGTCTTCATAATTTTCTTATTCATATAGCATATATGCTATAACATCTCTTTCATCCTGTCAATCGCGATCTTTAATTCTTTATCTGGTGTCTTCTGACTCTTTTTCACAAATGCATGTATTAAGTAATAAAACCCAGTCATTGGAGAATAAAACACCCTCACTGCAACAGCGCTCTTTATTCTAAGTTCATACAAGTCTTTATCAAGCTTTTTCATGTAAGGAGGCTTTAAGAAAGGACCTGATTGAGCCAAAATATCGATTGAATCAATCACTTTCTGCTGTGATCGATAGTCCAACGACTCAATAAATTCTTGAACTGGTGACTCACCTCTTTTTGAAATGTAATACCGTATTTCCCAAGTCATAGTTTAATATTGATAAAATATTACCCGAAAGTCAAGATCAGTTTATCAACTTGGCATACACAAAGATCCGGATGGGTGACACGAGGAATTTGCAGGTATACAAGATCAGATCACTCGAGTAATCACTTATTTCTGTCCCCTCCTCCACCTTCTGAATCTGGTATGTATATCTCCGCTGGTTCCAGACGATCTCGACCATATCTCCATTTACCAGCTTGGGCAGATTATAAAACGAGTTCTTGATCCGGTAATCCTGAGTCCAGTCCACGTACCCAAACCGGTGCGCTGCCACGATCATGGGTCTCCCCAGCGGACTTTCTGGATCGGCAAAATCATTTACCCTCCACACCCCCTTGCGCAGGGCTTTTTCGTAGCTATCCCCTTCTCCCTCCCAGATCACTGTATCTACCCCTATCTTGGGGATACTCAGGTAGTGTCCCTCGGGCAGGGATTTGTCCCTGGTCACCTCGATCACCGGCTCCACCTGGGGCACACTTGGCTGCTCTACTGCCTGCGACCGCTTAACCATTTGTTGGCTAGTCTCCGTCAGTGCTTTACCCAGTAGTTCGGTAGTTTTAGGTACCACGCTGTAGTAGAGGTAGAGCCCGACCGGATAGCTACTTAAAATCACAAATATACCCCAGAGTGCCAGGGACATCCCGGCAAATATCAGCGCCAGGGTCGATGGTCCGCTTTTATACAAAATCCGATATTTCTTCTCCCGTCTCCTCTTCCAGATCTCAAAATACTTCATACCCACAATTCTACCTTAAAAATAGAGGATTAAAAAAAGACGAGGGTTGATCCATGAAGTAACAGTAAAAATAGCTTCGCACAGATCGGGGTCATTTATGCGCATTGCAGTACGCCAGCCTCGCTTACATTGCTGGATTTCGCAAAAGCAAAATGATCCGATCGAGCGAAATTCCTTATATTATTTCGTGTTTTTTGAGCGCCGCCAAAATCTTCTCATGCACCTTTTCAATACTCAGCAACTTCCCCTGGCTATCGGTGCATTTGATCACTTCCCAGTGGGTATACTTCTTGGACAGCTCTAGGTACAGCGAGAGTACTTCTTTTTGATAGGCCACATTGGCTTCGTTGATATCCTTCTTCTGCCCTTTAGTATAGTCCCGCTTCGCCTTTTGCTCGATCAGTTTTTGCGAGATCTCTACGGGTACATACAGGAAAATCACCAGGTCTTCTTTGGGTAGCTTGTGCTCCTTGTACTCCATCTCGTACAGCCACTTGAGGAATTCCTCTCGCTTGTCCTTATCAATCCGCGCTGTCTGGAAGGCCATCGAGCTAGTCGTGTAACGGTTGGCCACGACGGTATTCCCCTCCTCTAGCCAGTCCACGATCTCATCACGCGCCGTCAGCCGGTCCATGGCATAAAATAGCGAGGTTAGATAGGGGCTCGAGCTCTCTAAGCTACCAAACTCACCCGAGAGATATCTCCCCACCATTTGCCCGTGAAATGAGGTGTAGTACCGGGGGAAATCAATATATTTGTTCTTGATCTGGTGGTCGTCCAAATATTTCAGGAGTAGTTCTGTTTGGGTTCCTTTCCCGCTGCCGTCAGTCCCGTCTATCACCACCAGCTTGCCTTTACGCTCCGTCATGGAGACAAAATAATCCAAGTTCTTCTTGAGCACTGTCCGGATATTCCCTTTACTGTAATGAGCTACATATAGCGCAGGATGCCCGGCAATCATAAAGGGTAGCGGCGTAGCGGCCTCTTTATAAAACAAGGCTAGGACTGGTTTGCCCTGGGACAAGGCGTGCTCCATAAGGAACGCTGTCCCCCACGACGGCAGCGTCACGTCAGCCACCATGCAATCCGCGCTCGCTATCAGTTTAGCTTCCCGATCAAACAAATCTTTGGGCGAGAGGCCATCCCCCACCGGAGTTAGGGGGTTAGTGACGTGTTCAGACACGACGGTATGGCCGAGTTTTTTGATATTCGAGACCACCTCATCGTAGACCGGGAGCATCGACCTATCCAAACTAAATGACGCCCCAAAATATATTTTCATCAACGTATATCGTACATGTGTTTAACTCACTAAAACAACTGCTTCATAGCGATTCTCTCTGCCTCATACATCCTCACTGCCAATTCAGCGACTCTAGGCTGGTGGTTATCCCAGCTTTTCAGAGCTTGTCTCAACAACCCAAAATATGTCGTCCAATATATCGCATCTGGAATTGCGTGCTTTACCCTCTTCCATTTTTCCCAGTATCCTGCCTCATTGGGGTTTAAACCTTTTCTAAACGGGTCATATCTATATATCTCAGGTTCTTTCTTGTACACAGCAATAAATCCTGGATACCATGAACCACGAGACCTCGAAGGCCAACATACTAGCCTGCGCTCCATCTCCTGATACCCGAGCTTAATAGTTAGATAATCACTAAATTGTGTCATGTCCATATTTTGAGCAAATCTTTCGAAAATATCGTTTTCTCCCAGTAAACCTCGGATATTATATATAGTCCGCAAGGTTTTTGGGTCATTACACCAATCAAAAACATGCTTATACTCTCCAGGCCTTGCTACTGCTACTGCCCCATACGGGAACGGAGTTCCATCCTCCATCACCAAATCACCAAACGCCTCATAGTTTACCTTTATTCGCTTCTGCCATTGGTTCACATTAGCCTCCTGATTCAAACTCTTGTCTAATTCTTCGTAAATCAGATCAGGTTGCAAAAAATCGGCAACAAACAAGTATCCTCCGGGGATCGTAGCTAAATCCAACGTGTTTAGAGCTTTCTTCCATCTTTGTCCTATTAGACTAGGACCCAATCCTTGCCACAATACACCCTCTACCGATTCAATCCAGCCAATCATCTGCAGCCCCATCTCACCCGATCCAAACTCAGTTATATCGGTTTCCGTTGCAAACCGGTCTACCCGATTATTTATCGCCTCAACTGCTTTCTGATTCATGTCTATTCCATGAGGCGCAAATCCAGCTTTAACCAGCTCATCGTGTTTGTTTCCAAACCCACACCCAGCATCCCATATTCGCCTCCGCAATCCTTGCTCATGACCTTCAAAGTCTACAAAGGACAATAGAGGCATATATTTTTGCATTATCGAAACTGGAAAAGACACTGAGCTCGCTATCCTATCTGGCTCTATCGAACCACCAAGTTCTTTTGCTCTGATAAAATTCATTTGTTCTACAAATTACTTGAGTATTAGCCCTACATCATACACCGATAAGCAAAATTCATCAGTTTGTCAGCGACTAAATGACTGACACAGTATTGTCCCAAAATATACCAAAAGCAAGACAGTAGGCACGGCGATTACGCCAATCGGTATCCAAAGCTCTCTTCTCGCCTGAATTTGCCCTTTTTGATCCAATTCTTTATGCTCGTATCTTTCAGGAGGTGTCTCACTCATACACACTGTTGATACACCGATGTGTCCTATAACACAAGCTATGCAAAAGAATCTTTACTTTATATCTATCTTCCACTACACTTAGTTTACAAGGACCGTCCCCGTAATATGCCAGCTAAAAATCGGATCAAGACATACGTGAGTGACAGTTACTACCACATCTACAATCGTGGTGTCGAAAAACGCATCATCTTCCAAGATGAAAAAGACTATGTAGTTTTTCTATCCTGTCTGAAGCTATATTTAAATCCTCCCAAGCCACTCGATCGTCGATTTTCTCTAACATTACAAGGACCGTCCCCGACAGATAGAGATATCCAGGTATACGCTCCGTGCCGTCAACCAAACAACCATTATGGCAAAATTGAGCTAGTTGCTTACTGTCTCATGCCCAACCATTTTCATCTCTGCATCAAGCAAACAGACAGGCGAGCAATCGACCATTTTATGCGCTCCCTAGCCACAAAATATGCCATGTATTTCAACAAAAAATATGAGCGCGTAGGTTCACTTTTCCAGGGGAGATACAAGGCAGTTCTGATTGAGTCAGAAGAACAATTTACCTATCTCACTAAATATATCCACCGCAACCCTCTCAAGCTTGCAACTTACAAGGACCGTCCCCGACAATTAGACTCCTATCCTTACTCCAGCTACCCAAATTATCTTGGTACAAGACATCAAACCTGGGTGAATCCTACAAACATCCTGGCCTATTTTTCTACCACAAGCCCTCACAATTCGTATCAAAACTTTGTCGAAGAAACTGAATCCGAAATTGAGGGTGAAAAATACCTGACTCTAGAGTAAGTCATATCTTACAAGGACCGTTCCCGTAAACTAGGCCGGATCCTGGCTATACGACTCACCCCTTGCAATCGCCTCCTCGGCCCGCTGCAGCTCCGTCCCAATGTACATCGCGTGCGCCGGGATCTTGATATACTCCCAGTCAGTTATCTGCCACGCCACCTCTTGGGCAGTCCTCCCTTCAAAAAACTTGAGCGGCGTGCCCCCATCAGGGTCTGCAAGTGTTACCCTAATCAATTTTTCTGGTTTGGGCGGCATGCGTTTGAGCTCTCGCTGGATCGCCATCCCCAACGGTTGGGTCTCATACCGTTTACTCCACCCCTCCCATGCCTGGGCATCTTTGATATCAATCACTTCTACTACAAAGTTTGCTCTCTGATCAAAATCAAAGTGGACGGCAGGATTGTATCCCGACTCCTTCTCGTACCAGTCCATCAGTAGGTTTTCTACCAAACCAAAATCATCGCCATACATATGGGCGGAGTGAGTGATCATGGTGAGCGCCCCCATGGGATAGCCGCCGTAATCAGCAATATCTTTTTGCAGTTTGCGCAAGGCAAAGGTATTGCGCGGCCAGCCATGCACCATATCTTGGCTACGGAAATGTGCCGTCAGGAAAAATTTAGAGTCTTGCACGCTCCCCAGGATCATCACCAGGCAGGGTGTATCCCCATTGTTGGCATTGGACCAGTCTAGTTTGGGGTCAGTCGTGATCGCGATCATTTTCTTGCTATCTGGCCTGTTCTTGAGTAACTCTTTCATCATCTGGATCTGGTCGACATCAAAGTGCTGGCGCATCCGTCTACCATAGTTGTACGCCACTCCTGGTACCTCGCGGTCGGTCATGATCTCGGCATAATAAGCTTCGAGCTCTCCCCGCTCAAAAGGCAAATATTCTGGGAAGTAAATCTGGGTTGGATCCTCTTCTTCGATTACCGCCGTTAAATTCAAGATTTCCTTTAGCTCGTTATTTTTGCTGTACCGCGTATGTTTGGGCCGGCCATATTTGTAGATTTCGTTTAACAGTTTGAGCCAGGTTTGTGCCACGGTTTTGCCATGTACATAAAAGCCTGTCTGCTCCGATGGCAGCACTTCTACTTTGGGCTCGGTCTTGGGGAACTCCCTCGGCTTGGCTGCAAATGGCTCCTTGTGGATCTGGGACAATTCCTCCATTTTCTCTATCAGCTGGTCTTTGGTCCGCCCACGCAGATCGACCACCTCGATTTTTTCGCGAAACTCAGAGACCACTTCGTCGGGGATCTCAGCTTCAATTTCTCCCCTCCCCTTGATAATTTTGCGCTTTTCGTCGATGCCAAATTTCATAAACATCAGCAGCGAATGACCAGAGAGCGACATTTCACTGCCCCAGATCACGATCGTGCGAATATTGGGATTGGCCATGACATTGCGGATCATCGCATTGATCCCCTGGGCACTATAAAGATTGCCAATCACGTTGTAGGGTAGATTGTCCACGATTTTCTCGACTATCCCCCGCTCCGTCCACAGCGTGCAAATCCCGATATGATTGGTAGGATCTTTGACTTTCAAAATATCATGGTAAAGTTTGGGCCAGTTCTCTATGGGAGTTACAGATTTCATTTGTTTATGATACCTCATCCACACACACTATAGCCACACGAGTAGCACTTCTTACACCCCTCTTCTAGCGCCAATTTGTTCCCGCATTCAGGGCACACATCAGTTGAGCCGTTTTGCAGTTTAGCAGTTTTCCAGTTATTACGCACTGCACTTACTGCACTTACTGCCTCTACTGCTTTACTTACATTACCCACATTCAGCACCTGCACCTCTCTCGACTTGTCCCGATACACCGTGATCCCTTTACACTTGAGATCAGCGGCCATCATATACACATTCATCACATCCTCCACGGTCGCGTCTGCAGGCAAGTTGATGGTTTTAGACACTGCGTTGTCAGTATATTTTTGAAAAGCGGCCAGCATGTGTACATGGGTCTCGGGAGCGATATCCATGGCAGTCGTAAATACCTCGCGGATTTTAGGCGGGATCGCCTCCAGTTTTTGAATACTCCCCGTGCGCGCGATCTCATCCATCAAATCGGTGGAATACAAACCATTCACATGCTTAATGGCTTTGACGAGATCAGTATTTACTTCCGGCAGGTTGTACTGCCCCATCGATTTACGGAAATAGGCCAGGGCAAAATGCGGCTCGATCCCACTGCTGGCGCCTGCCATCATCGAGATGGTCCCGGTGGGTGCAATGGTCGTCACAGTTGCGTTGCGAAAATGCTTATACCCTTTTTTCTGCCAGCTAGAGCCTTTAAAATTGGGGAAGCTTCCCTTTTCTTTGCCTAGCTTCGCCGATTCGTCGTGGCCTATTTTTTGCACGAATTCCATCACTTCGCTGGCCAGCTTCAGTGCTTTAGGCGTGTCATATGCCACATGTAGTTTGACCAGCATATCTGCCCAACCCATCACCCCGAGCCCAATCTTGCGGTTACCGTGTACTGTGTCGGCCACTTGCTTGAGCGGATACTCGCAAACCGACACCACGTCATCCAGCATCCTGGTAGCCAATCTCACAGTATTTTCTAGTTTTTTGTAATCAACTTCCAATTTGAGAATTTGAGAATTTTTGATTTGAGATTCTTTGACGTGCACGGCCAAATTTACCGACCCCAAGTTGCACGCTTCATAAGACAAAAGCGGCTGCTCCCCGCACAAATTGACTGTCTCGAGCGGTCCGATGTGGGGAGTCGGATTGTATTTCTCTATTTCGTCGATAAAAATCAACCCTGGATCACCATTTTTCCAGGCCATCCTAGCCGCCTCTTCCATCAGTCCACGCGCCGAGACTTTACTCGTCACTTTGCCAGTCCGCGGGTTAATCAGCTCCCACTCAGAGTTAGTTTTGACCGCTTGGATAAATTTGTCCGTAATGGCGATCGAAAAATTGATATGGGGGAAATTGTATCCCGACTCTTTGCAGTGGATAAAATCGATGATATCTGGGTGGGTGATCGGGAGCGTCACCATATTGCCGCTGCGGCGCTTACCAGCCTGCAAATAAATATCGCTGGCGTCATTGATCAGTTGCATCAGTGCCACAGGACCTGCTGCCGCACCCGAGGTGGTTGAGACGGTGTCTCCCTTGGGTCTGATATGGCCAAAAGTAAATCCCACTCCCCCGCCATATTTCTTGAGGATCGACGATTCTTTCAGCGACTCAAAAATCCCTTCAATATCGTCAGGCATTGGCATCACAAAACAATTAGCCAGTTGATTATTGGCGGTTCCAGAGTTAGCCAAAGTCCTGCCTCCCGGCATAAATCTCTGCTCTTTCATGACTTTGGCGAATTGTTCTTCCCAATATTTTCTGCCCTGACCCTTCGAAGCCCCGCTGCGGCGGGGCGAAGTGGGTTCCGCCGACGCCAAAAACTTGGCAGTGCGTTCAAACATCCCCCCCACCGTTTCGGCAGGTTCGCCCTCAATGTCACGCAGTAAATATTTCTCTTTCGCCACCGTTAGAGCGTTTAGTGATAGCCCTACGTCATCATGCACTCCTAGCGCCCGCTTACTCGCCTCGACTTGCCGCTTCTTTTCTCTATTTAAAATATATGCTTTAGCCGTCTTGTAGTGGGTGGCTTCCAGCAGCACCCGCTCCACCATGTCACCGATCTCGGCACTCGTGACTTTTTTGATCCGTCCGTAATGTTTCTCTGTTCTACTCACCACTTCTTTCGCCAGCTTCTTGGCAAGCTTGTCGTCTGTCCCACCCACATCTTGTGCAGCCAGGAAAATCGAGTCGGCTATCTTGAGCTCGTCCAGGGTTTCTATTTTATCGTTGCGCTTTATGACCTTCATGTGTTCTCCATCCTACCTAAAAAACCTCGTTTGTTGCAATACGACAAAGTGATACAAAATTTCCTAAAAGGTGAAGGTCTATCTCACAGCCAAAGAATATTACGCAGGCAGGTAGCCGAGTTAGAGGACAATTTTGCACCAGCAAAATATGGCCGCTTTTTTGCGTGACGGTACACTGAACCTTAAGAGGAAATTTTATCTTCTGCCTTAGCCGGCAACTTCCACGCCGCCCATTTGCAAGCCGGGTAGTTTTCGCACCCAAAAAACTTCGCCCCTTTCCTACTCTTCATCGCCTTCACTTTCCCCCCATCCTCCGGGCACACTACCCCCTCGATGTATTCCACATACGGCTTGGTGTATTTGCATTCCGGATAGGTTGAGCACGAGAGGAACTTGCCAAATTTGCCCGTGCGGATCACAATCTCTCCCTCCGGACAATCCGGACATTTCTGGCCTGTCGATTCTGTTTGCACCTTTACCCGCGGACTGACCTCTTCGACTTTTTTCACTTGCACCGACAGCGGATCCCAGAACTCGCGCACCGTAGGCACCCATTGCTTTTTACCTTCGGCAATCAGGTCGAGATCAGTTTCCATTTTGGCCGTAAATTCGTAGGCAAAGACGTTACCAAAGTTGGTGACTAG
The DNA here is from genome assembly GCA_964349305.1 of uncultured Pseudomonadales bacterium. Classification (GTDB taxonomy): domain Bacteria; phylum Patescibacteriota; class Microgenomatia; order UBA1400; family UBA12108; genus CAJAUT01. The sequence continues at coordinate 21,055 of CAYGFS010000006.1, read as the reverse complement.
GAAATCGACAACTGCCTCACCAATAGCGGTGGGGTGGAAAGATTTTTCCTCCTTGATGACATATCCACGGTCTTGAATGGTCGAAATGATGGCCGCGTACGTACTAGGGCGCCCAATCCCCCGCTTCTCCAGTTCTTTGATTAGTCCTGCTTCACTATAGCGCGCCGGTGGCTTGGTAAACTTCTGCGTTGAATCCACTTTAATCAAAGAAAGTGCTTCACCTGCCTTCACATCGGGTAAGAATACATCCTCAGCGCTCTTACCCAGTTTCAAATATCCGTCAAAAATCATTCGCTTGCCATCGGCTTTCAGTTGATACTTTTTGCCTGCCTCCACTATAATACTTGTCTTATCAAACCTCGCATCTTCCATTTGGCACTGCAGGAAACGAGCACGGATGAAGTCATACAGTTTTTGGTGTCGGCTCGTCATGCCCGCGGCCGTGAGATCAGCGCCCATTCGTGTGACATCGGTCGGACGGATTGCTTCGTGAGCTTCTTGGGCACTGGCCGCTTTAGTTTTGTATATTCTGACTTCTTTGGGCAAATACTCAGATCCATATGTGGTACCGATAAAGTTCCGCGCCATCTCCACCGCTTCAGCGGCCAGGTTAAACGAGTCGGTCCGATGATAAGTAATATAGCCATGTTCATACAGCGACTGGGCGATCTGCATAGTCATCTTGGCACTCCAGCTAAACACATTCGACCCAGCCCGCTGCAGCAGCGAGGTAGTAAAGGGTGGGTAGGGCGAGCTGTGCTGCTCTTCTCTCGTTACATCTGACACAGTGTAGGCAGCTTTTTCTAGGTCAGTAATGACTGCTTTAGCCGTTTCACCATTATCTATTTTGGCTGGCTTCCCCTCCATTTTGACCAGTTGCACCCTCAGAGATTCTTTCGTTAGTTTGTTTGTTTGTTGTTTCGTTTCTAAATCAGTGAATATCTCCCAGTATTCTTCCGGTACAAATACCCGGATCTCGCGCTCTTTGTCCACGATCAGCCGCACCGCCACCGACTGGACGCGGCCGGCCGAAAGCCCGCGGCGCACTTTTTTCCACAGCACCGGCGACAAGGTATATCCGACCAATCTATCTAGGACCCTACGTGCCTGCTGCGCATTGACCATCTGCATGTCGACGCTGCCGGGGTGCTTGAGCGCTTCTTCAATCGCTCCCTTGGTAATCTCATGAAAGGTCACGCGTCGGAAGTCATGTTTGCCCAGGAGGTACTGCACGTGGAAAGCAATGGCCTCCCCCTCGCGGTCAGGGTCAGTCGCCAGGTAAATCACCTTGGCATCCTTGGCTATTTTCTTCAAATTGGCTACGTTGGCTTTTTTATTACTCAGCACTTCGTATTTTGGTTCAAAGTCGTGGTCGGTATCGATCGCCAGTCCTCCGCCTTTTTCAGGCAGGTCGCGCACATGCCCCATCGAGGCTTCGATTTTGTAAGCAGATCCCAAGAATTTGGCCAGGGTTTTGGCTTTCGTCGGTGACTCAACAATGACTAAATCCATATTTACAAGGATACCACACGACTCAGCTCGTCTACGATTTTACCTATCACACCCTCGACTATTCCACGCTCTTCAGTAGTAAAATCCTGCAGGCTGTAGACCATTCCCGGTATCCCTTTATTTCCCCGCACCGCTCTATTTTCTACTCCAACTCGCACATTAAAGAACTGATCCGTCCCTAGTTTTTCCTCTATCGAAAGCAAACCATTGTGCACTTGCGGCCCTTTTCCGTGCTGGATTTTATAAGAGCCTATTTTGATATCCAGGTCATCGTGCACTATATATAGATCCTCGTTCTTTATTTTATAAAACCGGCAAATTGCCGCCACTGCTTGTCCGCTATCATTCATAAAAGTTTGTGGCTTCACCAAAATATATTTTTTAGTTAGCACAATCTCGGCATTAAACTTTTTAGAGAAGTTAAATGTCTGTTCTGCTCCCAAACGATCGAGCACCATAAACCCCACATTATGGCGGTTTTTGCTGTATTTCTCTCCCGGATTACCCAGGCCGACGATGCATTTCATGCAAGTATTGTATCAGTCAGACCTGCAACGACCAAATGAGAAAATGGGAACGGGTGAGAAGGACTGTCCTTAAAAGGAATGCGTGGCTGCAAGCCAAGCAGGGCTCGTCGGCAGACGAAAGGACAGTCCTTATAGGAATTCAAGTTGTTCAATCAAATCATCTGGACTATACACCGGTATTCCTCCATTACGGATGATCTCCACGCTACCATGGTAGCTGGGCTGGCTGATCGGACCAGGTACCACATACACGCTCTTCCCTTCCTCTGCTGCCGCCGAAACCGTGATCTTGACCCCACTCCGCCGCGGACACTCCACCACCAGGATCGCTTGGGATAAATGCGTCATCAGTTTGTCTCGCTGGCGAAACTTGTCCGGTGTCGGCCTTACCCCATTGTCATACTCACTCACCACCAGTCCTCCTCTTTCTAATATCTGTCTTTTCAAATCAATGTGCTCTGGCGGATAGCACAGATCCACGCCGTGCCCCAGCACCGCCACAGTATTACCACCACATTTTAGACATGTCTCATGCGCCACCCTATCCACTCCTCGCGCCAGTCCAGACACTATGCACCACTCTTCCTCGACCAATCGTCTGACAAACATCTCGGTCATCTCTCGCCCGTACTGACTCATCCATCTCGTTCCCACCACACATATCCTTTTCATTTCTAAACATTTCCTATCACCCAACAAATACAAATCAGACATAGTTATATAATACACAAACACCCTCCTCGATGTTTCTGCATAACGAGGAGGGTGTTCAAAAGCCAAATTATCATTTACCCTGCTGCTCTAACCAAGCCGCTTGAGCCAATGTCCTCTCTCTAACTCCTGCTGGAACTTCTGGATTTGCAGTGTCTGAATCTAGAACAAATTCTTCAGCCACTTCAGCGGCTTCAAATGCTTCTTCAGCCGAACTAAACAATCGCACCCCTTGGTCGACATATATTTGTCTACCATCTGGTCCGTTTACTGCCATAATTCTCACCTCCTTTCACTTATGCTTTGCGCATAAAAAAACCCGCCTCATTGGTGCGGGTTTGTGTTGTTTGCCTTTTAATTAAGCCTACCTACACCAAACCCGCCTTCCCCCAAAAGAGAGGGTGCATAATAGTAATGGTATAAATACGGACTTGCTTGTTCATAACTTCCATTCATTTTACCCAACTGACATGTCAGGTCAATATATCAAAATATATCAATTATCCCTCGTCCCCAACCACTCAACCAAACATTCAAGCATTTCATTCCCCATCGCCAATTCCTTCACTTTATCCATATGCTCGGCTATAGCTGCCACTGTCCGATCTTTCCCATACATGGTCGCGTAGGTTCGCTTCCCCTGCTTTGCCATATCCTTGTCGTAACCCAGCCAGTCATCGCGGAGTTGGAATACCCATCCCAGCTCCATGGCGTACTGCTCCAAGTTTCTCAAAAGTTTTTGGTCAGCACCACCGAGGGTCGCTCCCAGTAAGAGCGGTAATACACATGAGTACTCACCGCTTTTAATAGCCAGGATCTTTAGGATAGTCTCATCATCCGCAATATCTAACCCGTCAAGTGTTTGACCATATCCCACTCTCGTAAAATACTTTCCCCACACCTGCATGGCGCCTACAATTTGAGAATTTGAGAATTTGAGATTTGTGATTATCTCCATCCCCCAACCAAAGGTATAGTCGCCAGCCAGCATCGAGATAAAGTTACCCGTGTGTGGTTCGTCATATCTCGCGATAAGCGTCTTAACTCCACGCCGCATCAGATCCCGATCCATAAAATCATCTTGAATCAGTAGGCCTAGATGAAATATCTCCATCACCACCGCTGCTTTCACCACCTCATCCACCCGGCTGGAGTCGCCGTGCGGCTTAATAGCCGGGCCTGAAGCTATCTCGTACCCCAGTATGGTCAGCATCGCCCGCAGCCGCTTGCCTCCCACCGATAATTCCTTCATTGCTTCCAGTACCGGTACCAAGTGCGGCGAAATAATCTTTACATCCTCCAGTCTCTTTTCTAATTCGTCCGAAATCCCCTGATCCACTCGCTCTTTATATTTCCCAATAAAATCGCTTAGAATATTTTTCATAAACCATATCTCGCCATCAGCGCAGCCACTACAGCCGGGTTTGGACATCTCGCAATATACTCTTCCACCGACGTTTGACTCATTTTCTCGAGAGTTTTATCCCCGGCAACACTATTCACTACAGCTGAAGCCTTTGGGGCACAGTCACCCAAAACACCCATACATGGTATACAAAATTTCCGCGTCGGAGCTGCTTGTAACGCTGCCTTTAGTGTTTCGTCCTCCAGACTCAAGCCTGCCATAGTGATATTCTATCAAACCAGCAACTTACCTTCTTTTAGCACCACTTTCCCATCAATTGTCAGCACACTCCCGCTCAGCCGCATATCCTTCACGATATCCCAGTGGATCCCCGAGTAATTCTCCCCGCCACCCCGCTTTTCCTTGAATGCTCGACCCAGTGCCATATGGATCGTCCCGCCAATTTTTTCGTCAAACAAAGTGTTCAGCATACCCCGAGTAATGTTAAAGTTGGCGCCGATAGCAAACTCACCCAGATATCTGGCACCCGGATCAGTCTCGAGCATTTTTTGCAGCGCATCATTCCCACGCTCTGCACTGGCATTGATCACCTTTCCATCCTTAAACTCTAATCGGATCCCCGCTACTTCATGTCCAAATGCTAGAGTGGGAAAATCTAAATATACTTCTCCGTTGACCCCAGTAGTCACCGGCCCGATAAAGCACTCCCCGTCCGGTATATTACACTCAGCACTGCACTGCTGCGCCAGTCTACCCGCAATAGATACCCACAAATCTGTCTGTTTACCTACCACGTGGATCATCTCCCCCTCATCCATCACTTTCTCTAACTTCTTCAGTCGCTTATACATCGCTTTGTAATCCACGAGACACGAATCAAAGTAAAACTGGCGCATCTCAGACAGCGACAACCGGGCTTCTTGTGCCATCGCGTCGGTTGGATAATAAGTCAGGATCCACCTACCTTTGTCGATCATAATGTCCGACAGCGGCCTAGCTAGTTTCGCCCGCTGCGTCAATTTTGTTGGGTCAATATTTGCTAGTTCGCGCAGGTTGTCATCAGCCACTATCCGCACAAAGGCGTCAGCCCACTCATATTTCGTCCGTACAACCGACTCTGGAATATAAGACAGCTGCCAATCATTAGCCAAAGAATAAAAACTATAATCTAGTCCTGAGGTCGTGATATCGAGCATAGGATATGCTCCACGTTTTAGTACTTCGGAGTACACTGCCTTGGCCAGTGGGAGCCCTAGTTCTCCCGTTACTATCAGCACTTTTTCTTTGGCTTTGACTTTCACGCTGTGGTCTAGCATGACTGCCGCAAGTTCAAAATCTTTTTCTGTTGGAAACATTTCAAAAGTATAACACGACTCTATTTTTTGGTGAACGTCAAAAGCACGGCGTCGCTTTCCGAGAGTGAGGTGTCTCTACGGATACTGGAAGCCAGTGCTCCTACCTCGGTATTAAGCACCCGTCCAGAGAGATACTCTTCGCGTACGCTGTAGGTCCCATCACTCAGTCCGACCAGTGTCAAGGGGAATACCTCACTATGCTTGCCGCTCACGTCATAATTGGTCACAAGTACTCGGATGTTCCCAGCTGGATCATGAGCCGCCAATGCTGTTACAAATGTCCCGTTACCTATAGTAGGCAGTTTGGCTCCGTCCAGCTTGGAGATCATCTCTAGAGCTTTAAAACGTGGCTTCTTGGCAACCGCTCCGTATTTGGGGTGCGTGAGCATTCCCCACCCCCCGTGATATTGCTTATCACCCGGCGCCCCGTCCATTACCTCAAACGCCATGGCCATATCAATCGCGGTGGGTTCAAGCGCCGTATTCACTGCCAGAAAATGCGCACCTGCCCATCTACCATCGTAGGCGCTTGATCTCTCGGGGTTTACCCCCCACTCGGTGATATAGAGATCTTGGGTTCTGCTGATCCGCGTCTCCATCATCGATTTGGCAGTTGTGGCGTCATTCACAAAGTCCTCGATGTCTGCACTGTAGCGATGCCAAGAGAAAAAATCGATCCGGACGGTACTATCCAGTTTGTCATAAAATCCCGTCACCCAGGCTGGATAAAACCCGGTGGTCGCCGGTCCACCGATCTTAAATGGCTTCACCCCTGTGACTCGGCTAGCCGCATTGGCGGCTGTGGAATAAAGCGTTATATAGTTTTTGGGGCCACCCATTTTCCAGCCTCCAAACAAGTCTGGCTCATTCCATACCTCATACACCACATTGTTTAGCCCACCCCGATAATCTCTCGAGTAGTGTCCCACAGTCGATGCCACCACCTGTCCCCACTCTCCCCAGTCACTCGGGAAATCTAGAATATCACCCTTGCTGATCGCTGGGGGCATATAAGAGATCGAGAAAAACGGCGTCGCACCAGCGGCCACTATATCTCCCACTATCGCGTCTAGTTTGGTCCAGTCATAGCGCAGTTGCCCATCCACTCGCGAGACCACATTAAATCCATCATAAATATGGTCAATACGGACGTACCTCGTCCCCACCGACTTCAGGATCCCCGATGTAGCGGTCAGGCGGAAATCTTCTTCCGGCAGTTTTTCAAATCCCTGTGATACCCCGCCCCAAATTTTGCGGATCTGCCCCTGGGGCTGACTGACATCCACTACAATCGCGGCTGCCTGGTAGCTAGCACCCGTCACCCACCGCCAAGCATTTTGTGCGAGCGGTAGCGTGAGTGGCAGCGTCACCAGCAAACCAAACACGATAGTTAAACTTTTCCAGTTTTTCTTCCAGAACTTCTTCATTACCTAACTATTACAAATATCTGGATATTATGCAACTACCTCGATAATCGTGGTTTATGTTTTTTGTGCATTGTAGGGTCGAGCCTGTCTGCCGGCAGGCAGGGCATTATCAAGAAAAACGACGAGTACTCATATCCCGAGGAGATTTTTCCTGATGTGAGCTTCACAAAAACAAAAAATATAAACTAGGATTATTACAACTTGGATACTCGAGTATTTTTCTCCACAACTTGAAATCTTGACAGCGTAGCGTATAATATAGGCCATATGAAATCATTTGCTGCTGGACTGCTCACCATTATTGCCCTTGGTATCATTGGCTTTTTTGCTTTCAAAGGCACAACTAGCCTCATGACCAGACTATTTGTCTCACCTTCTCCCTCTGCTTCTGCTGTAGCTACGCCTACTCCCACTCCTACTCCAGCACCCACCAAAACCCCCTCCCCAACTAGCGAACCCGAGGTCAAAGGTGAGGCCACCACCAAAGGCGGTCTACCCGTTAAAACCGCGAGCACTGGCACCGTGAAAGGCGTTTCAACCGCCAAAACCGTCACCACTACCACAACTACTTCTCATTTGACCCTCACTCTCGTCAAAACTAGTGCTTGTCCCGTGTCCTACATGACCGAAGTCAAAGATATCCAAGGTCCCCTCACTCTCAAATACTCCCTCAAAGACGGCTATAGCTTTGGTATCACCGTTTGGCGCGCCGATGGCAATGAGCTGCTCACAAACACGACTTACTCCGGCACATCCGGCACCATCAAGACCATCTCCGGCGTCGATTACATGAAGGTCCGTGTCGAGAGCAAAACCTGCTCTGAAACTTCCGACAACTGGTTGACACTGACAGCAGAGAGATAAATCAGTTCAGCAGTTTTGCAGTAATCCAGTTTGGCAGTCCTCTAATTCTTGAGACTTTTTATCAGAAGTGACAGTTGTCGCACTACATAATCTACCTGCTTATAAAGGTTCTCAAAACTTTCCTTAGTCAAATAGCCTAAGTCCAAGCCTAGGTATAACTGACTTCTAACCTCAGCTCCAGACCCTCGAGCTATATACAAAAATCTAGCAAAATCAGGTTTAGTTCCTCGATCAAATCCTTCAGCAATATTGGAGCTAATTGAAACTACTGCCCTACGAATTTGATCTTTAAGTTCCCAATCTTTCCATCCGTTAGTCGCTAAATACACGTCACGACCTAATATTCTAGAATTTTGCCATACAGTCAATTCTTCAAATCGATTAGCTTTAGCCACAAAACAACTATACTATTTTTATTACTGCTACACTGCAACACTGCTAAACTGGCTCTCTATGCCCTACTCACATACTCCCCAGTCTGGGTATCCACAATAATCGTCTCTCCCTGCTTCACAAACAAGGGTACCATCACCTCTACCCCCGTCTCGATCGTCACCGGCTTCTTGGGTGCATTTACCGTGTTGCCCGCGCTTGCTTCCTGCGCCTCGGTCACTTTGACAGTCACCTTGAGGGGGAATCGCACCCCGATAGCCACACCTTCATAAAAGTTAAAGAACATCTTCATTTCCGCCAGCAAATACTTTTCTTTTCCTTCAAATATGTCCACGGGGATCTCAAACTGGTCATATGACCGCGGATTCATAAAGTTTAGGGTGTCACCGTCTCGATATAGGTACTGCAGCTCGACCGTATCCACATCCACCGTCTCCACCATGTCGCTCGACTTAAAAGTATATTCGTACACGTTGCCCGTTTTGACATTCTTCAGTTTAGAGCGAGCAAAAGCCGAGCCTTTACCGGGAAAGTAAAACTCACATTTGACCACCACGTGCGGCTGATCCTTGTACAGGATAAACTCTCCGGTCTTTAGTTGGTTGGCTCTCATGGAACTCATGGGGGAGATTATAAACCCTGGATACCTACTTAAACAACTCTTCCACTGGGAAAAACAGGGTATCGGCAATATCGGGACTGTCGGCAAACAATGCGACCAATCTATCTACTCCCACCGCGATCCCCCCAGTCTCTGGCATCCCCAGCTTGAGAGCCTCGATAAAATCAGTATCCATGGGGAACTCCGCGCGTCCCAGTGCCTTACGCTCCGCTAGATCGGCCAAGCACCGCTTTTCTTGTTCCTTCCAGTCTGTCAGCTCCGAGAAACAGTTCCCCAGCTCCAGTCCGGCCATAAACACTTCAAACCGTTCGGCAAACCGCGGGTCACTCGCTTTCTTCTTGGACAGTGCCGCTTGGGACACTGGATAGTCATACAAAATAGTGGGGCCCTTTTGACCCAACTTCGGTTCGATCTCATTGGCAATGATTTGATTCCAAATCTCCTCCCAGGTTGTCTTATCAGTTATTTGATAGCCCTTCTTTTTACCCGCTACTTTGAGTTTTGCCTCGTCTAGCATGATCTCAGTATCGATCCCAGCATATTTCTCAAACGCCTCCGCGACCGATATTTTCTCCCACGGAGCCTCGAGACTGTATTCCTTCCCCTGATATGTTATTACTGGATTACTGGATGACTGGAGGACTGGAATACTTTCGCGAATATATAACATTAAATTCGCGAAATCCCTTGCCACGTCCATATAGTCGCCCGGTGTCCTGTACCACTCGAGGATGGTAAACTCTGGATTATGCCGACTACTGCGTCCCTCCCCATTGCGAAATGACTTGGTAATCGTAAACACACTCCCCGACCCTGCCGACAGGAGTTTTTTCAGCGCAAACTCCGGGCTCGATGGTAAAAACCCTTGCCATTTATTCCCATGATCATCTTTGAGTTCGGTTTGAAATACTTCCAGAAATGGCTCGGTGCTAGGAGTTGGTAGCAGCAGTGGCACCTCCGCCTCGTGGAATCCCTCGCCTTTAAAATATGCTCTGATCGCATCAATCACTTTTTCCCGTACCCAGTACCTTTCCCATAGCTCCGGTTTTTGCTTGAGTTTTTGAAATGTTTTTTGTGTCATATTGGAGAATTTGAGAATTTATGATTTGAGAATTAATAGCGTAGCCTCGCTCCCACCTTGACCTTCTTCAATAGTTTTTCATCCGTCAATAGTTTGCCGCATCCCCGCACGACCGCACTCATTGGCTCGTCGCACACCCACACCGGCATATGAGTCGATTCTGAGACCATTTTGTCTAGACCTCGGATCAGCGACCCTCCCCCTGCCATCGTGATCCCGTGCTGGATAATATCCGAGACTAGCTCGGGAGGAGTCTCTTCGAGGACGTCCATCACCGCCCGCACGATTTGTTGGATGGTGGGGGCGAGTGCCTCGCGTACTTCGGTCCCGCTAAACTTCATCGATTTGGGCAGTCCATTGGATAGATCACGGCCTCGCACTACAGTTTGCAGCTCTTTTTTATCGGCGGGATCGACCGCACTCCCTATCTGGATTTTGACTTCTTCCGCACTAGAGTCGCCTAGTAAGAGCCCGTATTTGACGCGGGCAAAGTGCACAATCGCCTCGGTCAGTTCATCCCCCGCGATCCGCAATGATCTATTTAGCACAATCCCACCCAGCGACAACACGGCAATCTCCGTAGTACCCCCGCCAATATCGATAATCATCTGTCCCCGCGGCTCGCCGATCGGCAGCCCTGCCCCAATTGCTGCCGCCATGGGCTCCTCTACCAGATACGCTTCTCTCGCACCAGCCTGTATTGCAGCCTCAGACACCGCTCTGCGCTCTACTTCCGTCACCCCCGACGGGATCCCAATGATCACTCGCGGCCGCGGGATTTTGGCGATCCACCTACTGCTTTCGTGTACTTGTTTGATGTAAAAGTTCAGCATCGCCTCCGCTCCGTCATAGTCCGCAATCACTCCGTCGCGAAGCGGCCGGATTGCTTCGATCGCCCCCGGAGTTTTGCCCGCCATCATTTTGGCTTCGGTCCCAATGGCCAGCACTGCCCCCGTTCGCTTATGCCGCGCGATGTAGCTGGGCTCCCTTATTACGATCCCTTTACCTTTAACAAATACGAGGGTATTGGCCGTGCCTAGATCGATCCCCATATCCTGCGAAAACATGCCCAAAAGTGAGTTCAACATAGCTCCACATGATACCATATCTGGTAATTATTGCCTCGGTAATCCGATCATATCGCATCAAATAAGATCATATAGAAAAATAGCGAAAAAATTTGTGGATCACATATAAATTAATTTTGGTTTATGTTTTTTGTGCATTGTAGGGTCGAGGCATTATCAAGAAAAACGACGAGCGCTCCATCACGAGGAGATTTTTCCTGAAGCGAGCTTCACAAAAACAAAAAATAGAAACCAGGATTAACATCCAATTCTGTTATAATTTTTTCATGCAATCTATCATCGTCACCACCCTCTCCCTCCTCTCTATCCTCGTCCCCCTGACCTTTACCACCATCAACCACGAGCTCTTCGAGTTCCCCAAGTTCATCCTACTCCTGGCTGGTACCCTGGTCATTATTGCCACTTGGCTCACCCATATTTTTATGACTCGCGATTACACGCTCTTTAAGGGATCAACCCCCAAATACCTCAAATTAGTCCATTGGAGCGTCCTCATTTTCCTGTGTACCCAAATCCTCTCGCTCATTTTCTCCATCCATCCCTACACCAGTTTTTGGGGTTACTACACCCGTTTCCACGGTGGTGTTTTGACCACCATTTGCTACACCATTATCTACTTTTCGATCGTGAAATGGATGGACACCAAATCTACTCAAAAACTCATCAAAACCATGGTAGGAACGGCTTTTGTCATTGGCCTATATGCCATATTAGAGCGCCTAGGGATCGATAAAAGCCTCTGGATCCAGGACGTCCAAAGCCGGCCATTTTCCACGCTCGGCCAGCCCAATTGGCTCGCCGCCTATCTCCTCCCCAACCTTTTTTTGACTCTCTATCTTTCCCACAAAAACAAAAATAATACCCTCAACTTTTTTTACTACGCCATTTTTGCTGTATTGCTCGTCGCCCTACTTTTCACTCGCTCGCGTTCCGGATTTATTGGTTTTGCCGGCGCGTACATTACCTACTGGCTGCTACTCCTTCGGCAATTTAATTTTGCCAAAATCAAAAAGTCTCTACTACTATATTCTAGTGTCTTACTCCTAACATCTATTTTAGTTGGCACTCCCTACACTCCTTCAATTTCAACATACTTGAAGGACCCGGCTGGTCCCGCTAAGCGGGATGATAGCCGGGCACCAACCGGAACGGTTCTCGAAAACGGCGGCACCGAGTCGGGCGACATTCGCAAAATAGTCTGGACGGGAGCACTCCGTTTGATCGCCAAACATCCCATCGTGGGTACCGGCCCGGAAACTTTCGCCTACACCTATTACTGGGAGCGACCAACACAGCACAACCTGACCAGTGAATGGGATTTCTTGTACAACAAAGCTCACAACGAATATTTGAATATGGCCGCCACCACCGGCATCCTTGGACTCCTAGGCTACCTAGCTTTCCATTTAGCTGTCATGATCGTATCAGTCTCCACCACCCCCAAATCCAAAAAGGTTGTGCAGGACGACGACGACAATCTTCGTCATTTCTACCCTGTCCTTGGCGCCAGTGTCGTCGGCTTTGCTATCACCAATTTCTTTGGTTTCTCGGTCATCCCCGTCTACCTTTCTATGACCGTAGTCGCTGCCGTCGCCTCTACCCTCAATACGCCCGGGGACAAAACTAACTATCCCATCCCACTCCCGCTCTACTTTATCCTCCCCATCATTCTCATCTACCCCATGCAATTGTTCTTTGCTGATTTGAGCTATACCAAAGGTAAAAACCTCCTGGATGCTGGCCAACCCGGCAAAGCCCTCCCACTACTCCAGCGCGCCTCCGCTGCCCGCCCTGGACTAGATCTTTATCACGCCACGCTCGGCGAAGCATTTATCGCGCTCGGTCAAAAAGATCCGGCTTTGACCCAAGTAGATATCAATCGTCGGCAAAATCCCTACCACCTCAACTATTACAAATCTCGGGCCAAAGTCTATCTGACGCTCGCCAGCATCGAGCCTAGCTTTCACCAGCAGGCAGCGGAGGAACTAGAAAAATCTCGCCAGCTTGCCCCCACCGACCCCAAACTAGCCTACAATCTCGGCCTGGTTTATACCCGGATGGATGATATCAAGAAAGCCGAGTCCAATCTCGAGGACTCCATCACCCTCAAGCCCAACTACCAGGAGCCCTACTACGCTCTGACTCTGCTCTATGAGCAGACCAAGCAAACCGCCAAACTCCCCGATCTCCTCACCTCCGCCAAATCCAATCTAGCCACCTACTCTGCCCAGCTCAAAGAAAAGATCGAAAAATATACAAACGAGTAGTTAGTCACGTTGACTAGTCAGACCAGACAAGAAGGCTTTTAGTTCATCATATTCCTTGTCGTCGGCAGGATTAACGGGCGCATCTTGCAAACGAGCAACTCTTAAAGTCGCATCGTATCGACTTCTCTTCACCTGATTTGCAGCGTCGGTTTCCTCCACCACTTCCTCGAGCCACTTCGTCCTCGCCTTCCTTAAACCCAAAATATGTCCAGTCAATGCTCCAAGCGTCTCAAAAACACCACCTATTGAAAAGCCTTCCAGTCGATTTGTCATACACACCCCCTACACATATTAACCACATCATACCACATCAGGATAAAATTATGTCAACCCTACCTCACTCCAGCGCTTTAAACCCCGCTCTCGTAAAATGCTCGTCAAATGTGGCTACCTCAGTCAGCTCCATCCTCTGCATCATGGCAAACGATACACAGTCCGTGTAGGACAGTTTGCTCCAGTCTTTTTCGAACCATTGCCAGGCTGCCGACTCATCCGCCGCACTTACTCTGATTATCTTCAAAAATCCAGCCATCGCAGACAGTAGATCGCGAAACTCGAGCGCACAGGGCAGTTTGACTCTATTTCTGATCAAAGTAAGGGTCTCGTCAACCACATAGTTGCTCGTGACTAGCTGTCTCTTCTGCTCGATTATCTGAGATTTCTGCCTACTCGCTCTATCATGAAAATCATCTCTTGGGTCTAGCAGTGCCTTCCACCAGGCAGTATCGACAAATATCAGGCTAGCCATATATCACCTCATCATCTTCGGACAATTCACCCTTCCATACCCATTTCTCGCTCGTCTTCGCCAATTGTATTAAAGCCTGGTAAGGATTTACTATGTTTTTAGGTATCACTTTAATTGGTTTACCGCCAGTTGCAGCTTGCAAAGGAGCATTTTTGATCATTTCTCCCACAAATTCGTTCACACTCATCCCCAACTCGCCGGCAATCGCCTTCATTTGGCCATAGTACATCTCTGGTATGCGCAAATTTGTGGTCACCATTTTTTGTTTCATAGTACCATTCATACCATAGTATGTTTAGTATGTCAACATGGGTCATGATAAAATTGCACGATGCAACCCATTTTATCAGTCCCCCACGAAATTCTGAGGAAAAAGTCTGCCCCCATCGATCGCCTCACCCCAGAGGTACAGGAGCAAGTCCTCGACCTCATCGACACCATGAAAAACGCCCACAACCCCGAGGGGGTCGGTCTCTCCTTCCCCCAGATCGGCTACAACATCCGCGGCTTTGTCACCTACCTCGAGAAAAAAATCAAAATTTACTTAAATCCTACTCTCCTCGATATCGGCGATGAGTTGACCTTTGGCGGTACCCCGGACCGCCCCACCCTCGAAGGTTGCCTCTCTATCCCCTGGCTCTACGGCCCAGTGCCTAGACCCAAAAAGATCAAGATCCAGGCCCTGGACGAACACGGCGTGGAGTTCACTAAAACCCTCTCCAGCTTCCCCGCCCGCCTCTTTATGCACGAATACGATCACTTAGAGGGCGTCCTGTTTACCGACTACACTCTGCGCGACTCTCTCCCCCTCTACCTCCTCGACCACAAATCCAGTAAATTTGTGACTATCCAGGATCCCACCTCAGTCATCAAGTGGTAACTAGCTTGACAATACATACTACCTTATAGTATAAGATTCTCATGATCGAACAAAAAAACAATGCTATTATCATTAGTCGCTTAAAAACTGGTCTCCCCCCCTCCGCAGGACCAATTCCACTCAACCAAGATGCTTTGTATGTTGAAATGCACTCAGACCCACCTCCACCCGCGCTCCCTAGTGATGAATCCTCTGCATCACCACTAAAAGGCCGAAATATCCAAAAAATTCGCCAAAATGTAGCTGAATGGCTAAATAAGGTAAATACTGCTCATCAATCTTAATCACCCCACAAACACATCCTATCAGTCGGCGCAGTCTCACGCAAACTACGCAAAAGTCCGCGCTCTTCTGTTTCACCTATTGCACTAATCAAAAAATATGTAGCGGGTAGTATCGACATATCCTCAGCCTCAGCCATCGCCCTAATTGCAGCCAGATCACGCCTAAATCTACCACTTGCTTCAGCGCAAATAATTCGCTGTCCACTGACCTCGTGAGTTTCTATATACGGATCCAAACCTGCTTGATATCTTGCAACACGTTCGGGATCTTTCTCGACATCAACCAACATATCTCCGCTTATTTCATGTGGACCAGAGAAAACATTGTACAGAGTTACCAATAAGGCTACCGCAGACACGATTGCGTAGTAGTAATATTCATCAAAAACTTCTTTAGCGTTGGGCATAAATATATGTGTAATAAATATACATTCAGCATTATAGCAACCCTGTCAAAATTTAGTCGTTCCAGCTATACTATTGCTCATGCAATCTCTCATCTTTTTTGGCTCGGACCAGTACTCAGCCGTCGTTTTATCGGCTCTCATCCTTTCGGGAGACTCCCGAAAGATTACCGTAGTCACAGACCCTCGGGAAGGCGGCACCAGCGTCGATAAACTAGCAAAAGAGCATAATCTATTAGTCTCCTACTATCCAGACTTTGACCGCTCATTGATCACCGAAAATACTCTAGGACTTTGTGCCAGTTTTGACCATCTCATCCCCGCAGAAATCATCAAATTGTTTGACGGAAATCTCTACAATCTCCACCCCTCTCTCCTACCGCAATATCGCAATGTCTCCCCCGTCCAGTACGCCATCGCCCTCGGTGACACGGAAACCGGCATAACCTTATTTCGGATCTCGACAGGCATCGACAACGGTGAGATCATCTCTCAAGCTGCTGAGCCTATCCTCCCCGATGATACTACCCCTACCCTCACAGCTCGCCTATTCAAACTGGGAGCCCAATTATTCCAGGAGCACCTAAACACTCCCGGAGTGAAGGGCGCTTCACACTCCAGGAGTGTGATCCCATTAGGTGTCCCTCTTGTTTTCACCCGCCGCCTCACCCGCGACTCCGGCTTTGTCGAATGGCCAGTTTTGCAAAAACTCCTCAAAAATGAGCCAATAGATGAGTCAGCAACCGCAAATGAATTTCTGAGGTTGAGATTAAAAAAAATTGTTTCATTGGATTTGATTATTGATAATTGGTTATTGGTTATTAACGATCTCATCAGATCGTTATCCCCCTGGCCCGGCATCTGGTCTACCGTTCCCACCAAAAAAGGCAACCTCCGCATCTCCCTCACATCACATACCGGGTATGTGATCCCCGATATTCTCATTAGTGGCAAACCCAAGCCAATTTCCTACCTTGACTTTGAAAAGTATTACCTACAATAAATATATGCCAGAAAAAAAATCTGCTAACGAGATGACCATATCTGAAATCGCAGTCGCGTTAGCAAGAGGAGAAATCACTGTGATTGATGCGATAACAGCAAAAAAGAGAATCGAGGCAGCACAAAAAAAGCTCACAGCTGGAGAGAAAGAGAATCCTGTCACAACTGTCCCTCGACCCGCTAACAAAGATACCGAAATAAATGATTTTGAGTCTCCGAATTCCAATCAACCCATCACAGGCACCAAAAAACCAAAGTAACCTACCTCCCCCACCTCTCCCTTGACACCCGTATCACTTTGTCCCTATTCTCATTCCTACTTGCTGGTAGAGGCAGCGTCCGGGCTACGAACGCCCGCCCCGACATCGCGTCGACCATCAGACGCACCGCTATCTGGTAGTTCTCTAGGTTTACCAGATCTTTGTCCGTAAACACATCCCCAAACTCCTTCATGATGATCCGGGCATCATCCGCCCCGATAGTGAATGAAATGATCGACCCCGCATTCCCCAGGATCGCTTTTTGTACCTCGATCGGGATCTGCGCCATATACTGGTTGGCCAGGGTCAAATTAAGTTTATATTTGCGCGCTTCGGAGAGGATTTTGATAAATGACTCGGTGGCAAAGTTCTGGAACTCATCGACGTACAGGTAAAAGTCTCTGCGCTCCGACTCTGACTGATCGACCCTGTTCATGGCCGCCAGCTGGAACTTGGTAATCAGCATGGCTCCAATGAGTGCCGCATTATCCTCTCCCAGCTTGCCCTGGGACAGGTTAGCGATCAGGATCTTGCCCTCGTTCATGATCGTCTCCATATCGATACTGCTTTGTGGTCGCTCGATAATGGCGCGGATCAGGGGCGAAGAGATAAACTGCCCCACTTTGTTCAGGATCGGACTGATCGACTCCTGCAACATTTTCTCTGGCATTTTGTCGAACTCGTTTTCAAAATAGCGCTTGATCACAGGGTCATGGACTTTGGCCATGGCAGCGTGGCGGAAATCGCGGTCGGTCAGCAGGCGCGGCACCTCCACCAGCGTCATATCGGGGATCTCCGACAAAGCTAGGAGCGTGTTGCGCAGGATGTACTCGAGCCGCGGACCCCAGGAGTGACCATACAGTTTGTTAAAGATGGCCACAATGCCCGACACAATCAGCTCGCGCTGGGCGGGGTTTTTGACTTCCAGGATATTCAGCCGCACCGGTCGGTCACGGTCGATAGGATTGAAGTACACGACGTCATTCATCCGGCTGGCAGGCACATAGTCGAGGATAATGTCCGAGAGGTCACCGTGGGGATCGATGATCGCCACACCCCGCCCCTTTTTCATATCATCAATCGCCATATTGGCGATCAGAGTCGATTTACCCGTCCCTGTCTTGCCAATTGCCCAGAGGTGGCGGCGTCTATCGGCGTCCTTGATGCCAAAGATGAGATCGCGGTTTTTAAAGACTGCTCGGCCAAAGAAGTTGATTTTTTGCTTCTCTTCATCCATTGCCCCCTCGGCAATGGGCAGATTCTCTGGCGGCTCGCTAAACACATTTTGTCCCCACAGGATCATGGGGATCCGCACCTTGTCCGACGGCAGATGCCAAACAGTCGCCAGCTCAGTGACCGACATCACTCTTTTGTCGGTGGGTTTACGCTCGACCAGCTTGCGCCGGGCGTTTTCGAGCAGCAGCGGCTTTTTCAGTCCCCAGCTATTGCCGTCTGGTCTGGCAAAGACGCCAAACACGGCCGCGATCTCGCTCAGTCGACTCGGTTTGGTGACCGCAATCCTCGCCGTTACGTTAAAGCCGCTTTGGGTGATTTTTTCTTCAATCCCCCGGGCATTGGGCAGGGTTCCTCGCTTTTCCTGGTAGCCATTTTGGGTACTCTGGCCACCCATCGATCTACCTCGGTCTATCGCGCTCCGCCCCTCGCTCTGCCACCCAGAGTGCGCCGAGGAGATCACCCAGGAGAGATACATGACCTCTCCCACCTCGGCTTTGGACATGACCGAGAGATAGGTATTGATCGGATCCGTATCGCGGAAGTCAGCCCAGGTCTTCAGGGGATAAAAGCTAGCCAGACGCAGCTTGAGCTCTCCTACCGCCAGTTTTGGCGCCAGGCTGGCTAATGGGTCTTCAATTGGCACAATCACGGCTAGAGGGTAGGTAGACTGGATCTGGGAGATGATAAATTGGGTCAGATGGGAGGTGCAGGTCACCAGGAAACGGATCTTTTGCTCCCAGACAGCCACCTCCAGGGCAATCACTGGCTTGGCTTCCCCCTTGATCCAGATGTCAAACAGCGATTTGTGCAAGATGGCGGGGAAAGTGGAAAGGAATGTAGCAGCCGATTCGGCCGTCACTTCGGTTTCACGCGGGATAGTCACCAGGAGCGTTGTCAGTTTGGGCATACACCCTAGTATAGCGGAAAAAAGGTAATTTACGCAGTCACGACTGGCACTACAGGTGCAGACGCAGCTTTGACGCTCCGTAGACATTTAGTACAAAGTTTCAGGCGGAGTTTGGACTCACCCATCTGCATGCGGTGGGCGTGGAGGTTGGGCAAACGGAGTCGGCGGGTACGGTTTTTGGCGTGTGACACGTTGTGCCCCACATCTCGCTTTTTACCACATAGATCACATGCATTTGCCATAGACTGGTAGTGTATCAAAAATGAGTCTAAATTACTAGTCGCGCTTGAAATAACCAGATAAAACACCGCGATGACTGGATATAAATCTAAGATTACCGTGCTCTCCCGTGTAATCATGATCAGGTTCATCGTGAGGTGCTTTCACCCCCCATCCAAAAGCAAAAAAATATTTTAATATCGCTTCGTACTCAGCAACACTCACGCTAAATTTCCTAGCATCCGACTCTCTATCAAACACAAAGTTAACTGAAAGTCCTGAAAACTCTAACCTCATGCCAGAATCTCTTATGTACTCACAGAACCACGGGTACGGAAGAGCAGCGAAGCGCCAATAGCGAGTCCGACAATGACGAGGATAACAACTAGGAGTGACGTCACAATTTTACCTACAACTGCCCCAGCGGTACTCTTGGTGGTACTGGCCTCAGTCACCGTCGTATCTTTAGTAGTAGATGTCGTACCGGCGGTGGTAGTTGTAGCAGGAGCGGTCGTTACTTGGCTTTTGTCAAAGCTAAAGGGGGTCACTTTGCCAGCTACCACCTGTTTATCACTGGCTTTGCGCACCAAGCCTTTTTGCTCGGCCGTGATGTACATGGCTTCAAACGCGCTATCGATGTTACCGGAGAAATATCCTTTCTCGATCTCGGCGATCCGCACCATTTCCCCCCGAGTCTCGGTTTTACCCCAGAGGACATACTTGTTGTAGGTAGTTTCGTAGGGATACACGAGACCATCACAGCGGCCCGTGACACGGTAATAACCGTCTTGGTAGATCGAGACGCCTTTGCACGACACATCACCACTAGTTAGGTCCACAAGGCCCTCATGAGCGGAAACACTCGGGGCAAGTACAAAAGATAACGCAATCAAGGCCAATAGTTTTTTCATATGTCCCATAATATAACATAAAATTCCCCATTGTCAAGATATCAAAGAGAGTATAGACAGCGAATTTTGACGACTAGTAATCTGGTTTATGTTTTTTGTGCATTGTAGGGTCGAGGCATTATCAAGAAAAATGACGAGTACTCCATCACGAGGATATTTTTCCTGACGCGAGCTTCACAAAAACAAAAAATGGAAACCAGGATTACGATATAAGTTCAAAATGCTATACTGCCTCCATGCTGTCTACTCTCTTTTCGAGCCCCCTCCTCTTCATTGTCTATGCCGTTGGTCTGATCCTGGCCATCTCTGTCCACGAATACGCCCACGCCGTCGCCGCCGATCGCCTCGGCGACCCCACCCCCAGATCTGACGGCCGCCTCACCCTCGATCCCCGCGCTCACCTGGATCCCCTTGGTACCCTGGCTCTCATTTTCCTCGGTTTTGGCTGGGGCAAACCAGTCATGTTTGACCCCTACAATCTCCGCAACCCTAGGCGCGACTCCGCGCTGATCGCCATTGCCGGCCCGATTTCCAATCTCCTCTTTGCCACTGTTTTAGCCATCATCATGCGCTTTGTCCCCAGCTTTTCGCTCATCGGACCCATCCTCACCATCGTCCTAGGGATGAACATCATGCTGGCCATCTTTAATCTCGTTCCTATCTTCCCCCTCGACGGCGAGAAAATCCTGGGCGGTATCCTCCCCCGCGACCTCTATATCGAGTACGCCGGAATCATGCGCCAGTACGGCACCATCATCCTGATCCTCATGCTCCTGCCCATCGCCAGCGGCCGCTCCCCCATCTCCGCTCTCATCACGCCCGTCATTTCCTTTGTCACCAACCTATTACTTTAACCCTCAGAGTCCCCAGATTCTTCGCAGCCGATCACGAAGTATTTCTACAGCGAATTCACAAAATAGGATGAGGGGTTGCCGCTCGTTCCAAAAGAAAAAATTGCGCAGGCCGGGCAGGCCGAGAACTAGGAGAATTT